>NZ_JANKOG010000089.1:0-1037 GCF_024656005.1 Burkholderia sp. SCN-KJ | reverse complement strand
ATTTTGCGACTCAAACATTTCGCATGGCTGATCGTGGCCGCCGCACCGGCGGCCGCGTTCGCGCAGACGAGCGTGACGCTGTACGGCCGGATCGACGGCGGCGTCGAATACCTGAACCACATCGCGACGCCCGGCGGCAGTTCGACGCGCTGGAGCGCGGAAGGCGGCGACTGGGGCACCAGCATGTTCGGCCTGAAGGGCTTCGAGGATCTCGGCGGCGGGATGTCGACGGTCTTCAACCTGGAAACAGCGTTCCAGGTGATGAACGGCACGACGGGCGGCGGACGCATGTGGTCGCGCCGCGCGTATGTCGGCCTGAAGAGCGACACGTGGGGCCAGCTGCAGGCCGGCCGCAACCTGTTCATCGACAGCGACGGCGTGTGGGAATTCGATCCGTTCGTGCAGCAGGCGTTTTCGTCCGCATCGCTCGTGCGCGGCCGCAACTGGCAGCAGAGCAGCAACAACATCGAATATCACAGCCCGGTGATCGGCGGCTTCGACGTGCAGGCGCAGTATGCGTTCGGCAACCAGTCGCGCGGCTTCAACTACGGCGCGGCCGACGACTTCGGCCGCTCGGACGGGATCATGATCTCGTATCACTCGCCGGTGCTCGACGTGCGCGGCCTCTACGACGAGCTGCGCGACAACAACGGCAAGTTCAGCAACATCTTCACCGCGTCGCGCGAGTATTTCGTCGGCGCGAACGTGAAGGTGTCGAAGTTCAAGATCCAGGGCGCCTATACGCACTACCAGGCGCCGGACAGCCCGGCGGGTGTCGCCGATCGCGCCGATCACTACTGGCTCGGCGCGACCTACACGGCCACGCCGCAGTGGGCGGTGACGGGCGGCGGGTATTACGTGAAGGTCGGCGACGGCGGCGGCGACGCGTCGCACGATCCGTCGGGCCACGCGATCATGTACGTGCTCGGCACGACGTACAACCTGTCGAAGCGCACGTTCCTGTACGGCACCGTCGCGTACGTGCGCAACGGCGGGAATTCGAACTTCTCGCTGCTCGCGTCGCCGCGCGATGCGAC
>NZ_JANKOG010000088.1:0-1062 GCF_024656005.1 Burkholderia sp. SCN-KJ | reverse complement strand
GACCATCTTAAAATAGGAGACAGAGCATGAATCGACGTCAGTTCGTGAAGGACCTCTCTCTAGGTGCGCTCGCCGCCTCTACACTGCCCGTCTTTCGCAGCGCCCACGCAGCAGAGTTCACTTACAAGATCGCCCACAGCACTCCGACCACGCACCCGTTGCACATTCGGCTGACCGAGGCCGCCGCAAAGATCAAGGCCGATACGAAAGGCCGCTTCGAGCTGCAGGTGTTCCCGTCCGACCAATTGGGCGCTCAAACCGACGTCCTCGGTCAGGTGCGATCCGGCGCAACCGACTTCTTCGCGCTCTCCGGCGTCGTGCTGTCAACTCTGGTGCCCGCCGCGGCAATCAGCGGCGTCGGCTTCGCGTTCAAAAGCTATGACGCCGTCTGGAAAGCCATGGACGGCAATCTTGGTGCCTTCATCCGTGCCGAAATCGATAAGACGCGCTCCCTGTTCGCGTTCGAGAAAGTCTGGGACAACGGCTTCCGCCAGATCACCAGCTCCAATCGCCCCGTTGCGACCCCCAAGGACCTCCAGGGCATGAAGATTCGCGTCCCCCCATCCTCGATGTGGGTCTCCCTCTTCAAGGCGCTTGATGCCCTGCCCACCACCATCACCGCCAACGAGCTCTACTCCTCGCTCCAAGATCGTCGATGCGCAGGAGAACCCGCTCGCGGTCGTGTCCAGTTTCAGGCTCTACGAAGTGCAGAAGTACTGCTCTCTCACGAACCACATGTGGGATGGATTCTGGATTCTCGCGAACCGCAACAACTTCGACGCCTTGCCGCCCGACGTACAAAGCGTCGTCAGAAAGCATCTGAATGACGCCGCCGTGGCAGAGCGGCAGGACCTGGTCAAATTCAACGCCTCATCGCAACAGCTACTGGTCGGCAAGGGTATGCAGTTCACTACGCCGAAAACCACCGACTTCCAAGACAAGCTTCGCGCCGCCGGCTACTACACCCAGTGGAAAAGCAAATTCCCCGCCGCAGGATGGGCCCAACTAGAGGCCGTTGCCGGTCGTCTGTAAGGAGGCACTATGAACCACTCCGCCACCACC
>NZ_JANKOG010000087.1:0-1073 GCF_024656005.1 Burkholderia sp. SCN-KJ | reverse complement strand
GTTAAGGAAGGTCTGCAAAAGTCCTGGCGTTGTCACCCCGTTCAGCTATCGTGGATGCTGCGTGAATTAGTTGAGGAGAAGAGTGATGTCGCAGTTGGGTCTTGGTCTGGATCTGTCGACCAAACGCACGCGCAAGCGGGAATTTCTCGATGAGATGCGGCGTGTTGTGCCTTGGTTGAAGCTGATTGCGCTGATCGAGCCGCACTATCCGACGGGCAAAACCGGACGACCGCCTTTCCCGATCGCGACGATGCTGCACATTCACTTTATGCAGCAGTGGTTCGGTCTGTCGGATCCTGCAATGGAAGAAGCGCTCTACGACGTACCGCTGTACCGCGAGTTCGCGGGCCTCGACGGAGGCATGGTGCGTTTGCCGGACGAGAGCACGATTCTCCGGTTCCGCCATCTGCTCGAAACACATGGACTGGCAGCGAACATGCTCGCGCTGGTCAATGAGATCCTGACGGAAAAAGGCTTGATGCTAAAGGCTGGATCTGCAGTCGACGCCACCCTGATTGCCGCCCCCAGTTCGACAAAGAACGGTTCCGGCACCCGGGATCCAGAAATGCAATCGACGCAGAAAGGCGGTAACTGGTACTTCGGCATGAAATCGCATATTGGCGTAGACGCCGAGTCTGGCTTGGTTCATACGGTCATTGGAACGGCGGCCAATGTGCACGACATCACCGTTGCCGAGGCGTTGCTGCACGGCGAAGAAACGGATGTCTACGCCGACGCCGGGTATCAGGGAATCGAAAAGCGTTGTGAGGCTGACGCAGTGCGTTGGCATGTTGCGATGAGACCGGGCAAGCGCAGGCTACTGGACCTGAGTGATCCTCTGGACGCGATATACGATCAGATCGAACGCCTGAAGGCTGGAATCCGAGCCAAGGTCGAGCACCCGTTTCGCGTCATCAAGCGGCAGTTCGGTTATGCGAAGACTCGCTATCGTGGTTTGATGAAAAATACCGCTCAGATCACCACGCTGTTTGCTTTGAGCAATCTATGGATGGCGCGCAGAGCTTTGCGAACATCTTAAAATCACACCGGTGTGGCCATATGTTTCGCCGGCA
>NZ_JANKOG010000085.1:0-1094 GCF_024656005.1 Burkholderia sp. SCN-KJ | reverse complement strand
TCGTGCAGCAGCGTCACCAGGATCCGGCAGCCCGACGCGCCGATCGGGTGACCGATCGCGATCGCCCCGCCGTTCACGTTCACCTTCGACGTGTCCCAGCCCATCTGCTTGTGCACCGCCAGCGCCTGCGCCGCGAATGCCTCGTTGATTTCCATCAGGTCCAGGTCGCCCGGCGTCCAGCCCGCGCGCTCCAGCGCACGGCGCGATGCCGGCACCGGCCCCATGCCCATCACGCTCGGATCCACGCCCGCGTTCGCGTACGCCTTGATCCGCGCCAGCGGCGTGAGGCCCAGCGCCGCCGCCTTCTGCGCCGACATCACCAGCACCGCCGCCGCGCCGTCGTTCAGCCCCGACGCGTTCGCCGCCGTCACCGAGCCGTCCTTCGAGAACGCCGGCTTCAGCCCCGCCAGCGATTCCGCCGTCACGCCGTGGCGCACGAACTCGTCGGTCGCGAACTGCAGCGGCTCGCCCTTGCGTTGCGGGATCGACACCGGCACGATCTCGTCGTCGAAGCGCCCGGCCTTCTGCGCGGCTTCCGCCTTGTTCTGCGACAGCGCCGCGAACGCGTCCTGCTCCTCTCGCGTGATCCCGTATTCCTTCGCGACGTTCTCCGCCGTGATGCCCATGTGGTACTGGTTGTACACGTCCCACAGGCCGTCGACGATCATCGTGTCGACCAGCTTCGCGTCACCCATCCGGAACCCGTCGCGCGAGCCCGGCAGCACGTGCGGCGCCGCGCTCATGTTCTCCTGCCCGCCCGCGATCACGATCTCCGCGTCGCCCGCCGCGATCGCGTTCGCCGCCAGCATCACGGCCTTCAGGCCCGAGCCGCACACCTTGTTGATCGTCATCCCCGGCACTGCGCTCGGCAGGCCGGCCTTGATCAGCGACTGGCGCGCCGGGTTCTGCCCCGAGCCCGCCGTCAGCACCTGGCCCATGATCACTTCGCTCACCTGCTCGGGCTTCACGCCCGAACGCTCCAGCACCGCGCGAATCACCGTCGCACCCAGCTCCGGTGCCGCGATCTTCGCGAGCGAGCCGCCGAATTTGCCGACCGCGGTCCGCGCGGCCGATACGATCACTACGTCCGTCAT
>NZ_JANKOG010000084.1:0-1155 GCF_024656005.1 Burkholderia sp. SCN-KJ | reverse complement strand
GAGCGGATCAAGCTCATGATGGCAGCCGCGCGCTGCCCCGCGCGCAACGATCCTGCGAACAGCCAGTTGGACCGTCCGACTGCCCACGGACGGATCTGGTTTTCGACCCAGTTGTTGTCGATTGGCACGTTCCCGTCATCGAGATAGCGCGTGAGTGCATCCCAACGTTTCAGGCTGTAGTCCAGCGCTTTCGCAATCGCCGAGCCCTCGGCAACGAGTTTGCGCTGCGCCATCAGCCATTCATAAAGGGCGTCGCACACCGGCTTGGCCCGGCGCTGGCGAAGCCGCTGCCGTTCGTCGGCATCCAGTGCCGCAGCCTCGCGTTCGATGTCGTAGAGCGCGGTAAAGAACGACAGGGCCTGCTCGGCAATCTGGCTGCTGTGATTGGCATGCAATTCAAAGAACTTGCGTCGGGCATGGGCCGCGCATCCGATCTCGGTAATGCCGTGCTGGAACGAGGCCTTGTACCCGCTGTAGTCATCGCACACCAGCTTGCCGTGCCAGCCCTTCAGGAACGTGCGAGCGTGCGCACCGGCGCGGCTCTCGGCGAAGTCGTAGACCACTGCGCGCAGTTCGCTGAACTGAGTCGGCGTATACGCCCACAGGTACGCCCGGTGTGTCTTGCCCTTGCCAGGGTTGAGCATCTGCACGGGCGTCTCGTCCGCATGCAGCACACCCTGTAGCAGGATGGCCTGGCGGAGTGCGTCGACCAGCGGCTGCAACTGCACGCCACACCTGCCTACCCAGGCACCCAGCGTGGATCTCGGAATGGCCAGTCCCGCACGGCCAAAGATCTGTTCCTGCCGATACAGCGGCAAGTGGTCGCCGTACTTGGCGACCAGCACTTGCGCGAGCAAGCCGGCAGTGGGCACGCCCTTGTCGATCACATGTGGCGGAACCGGCGCCTGGATCAGCGTCTCGCACGCTTTGCACACCCACTTGCCGCGGATATGCCGCTCCACCGTGAACACGCCCGGCGTGTAGTCCAGCTTCTCGCTCACGTCCTCGCCGATGCGTATGCGTTCGCAACCGCACTGGCACGTCGTGCTATCCGGTTCGTGATGGATCTCGGTGCGCGGCAGTTGCGGCGGCAGCGGTGCGCGTTTCGGCTGCTCGCGTTGCCGTTCAACTCGTGTCGGCTCAAGCTGTTCGAGT
>NZ_JANKOG010000083.1:0-1236 GCF_024656005.1 Burkholderia sp. SCN-KJ | reverse complement strand
CGACCGTCGTTCGTCGAGAAGCCTTTTCAGCATCTCAAATCGCCTTTGACCTCGGCTCTCTTCGTTACCGGCCGTGCAGCTGTTGTTCATGCTCTATCTACTCGTAAGACGCCTTGGCATTGAGCGCTTCCAGCGCCTCCAGATATTCGTTCAACAGCCGCTCGAACTCGCCCTTGACCGTGGTATGTCCCTTCATGTCGCCAATGGCTTGACCCACCGAGTAGCTCCAATAGTCCATATTGTGCGAGCGCTCCGCACGCTTGAACGGATAGCCCCCAAGGATCGACTGCATCGGCCATTTCAGCGGTTTTGGTGCGCCTGGCTGAGCCCACGCCTTCATATAGTCCGTGTTGAGAATCCGGCACTGCTTCCCGGTCATTGCAAAGCTCAATGTGGCGTCTTCCGATTCCGACTGGAACAGCTTCTCGCGCATCTCCATGTTCAGGTCGCTCTCCGCGGTGCCAAGCCACAACGAGCCGATCCAAACACCCTGGCACCCCAGCGCCAGCGCCGCAAGAATCTGCGAACCACGCGTTACGCCGCCAGCTGCGAGGACAGGAAGCCCCTGTGCAGCTTCGACTACCTGCGGCCACAGAACCATGGATGCGATGGAACCAACACTGCCACCAGCCTCCGTCCCTTGAGCAACCAGAAAATCAACGCCCGCATCTTTTTGCTTGCTTGCGTGGCGACCGCTTCCCACGAGCGCCCCCACCTTGATCCCACGGCCGTGGGCTTGCTTCACCACCCAGTCTGGCGTAACGCCAAGCGCGCCGACAACGCAGCTAACGGGCTTACTGAGGACCACGTCGAGCTGTTCTTGGCTCTTCTTGTTCGTCATGGCCATCTTCGTCGCATACTCGGCCATGTATGCATTGCGGTCCGCTTCAGGCATGTCGGCGATACCGGCTTCGTCCAGGACTTTCTTGACGAACGATAGGTGACTTTCCGGGATTTGCTTCAGATATTCCTCTGGCGATTTTTCGTCGCCTCCCGTACCGGGAAAAACAAGGTCTACGCCGAAGGGCTTGCCGTCCACCTGCTTCTCAATCCAGTCGATCGACATCGACAGTTCGTCGGGCGTCATCCAGGCCGCGCCCAGCACGCCCAGACCACCCGCCTTCGTGACCGCCGCGACAACATCACGGCAGTGAGAGAAAGCGTAGATCGGCAGGTCAATCCCAAATTGGGCACCAAGTTCAGTCTTCATTGAAGCATCCTATCTTCAGTTGTATC
>NZ_JANKOG010000082.1:0-1265 GCF_024656005.1 Burkholderia sp. SCN-KJ | reverse complement strand
TCGACCTCGACGGGCCTGTCGTCCGCAACCAGCTCGATCGGCTCGCTGTCCACCAGCCTCAGCTCGACCAACAGCTCGCTGACGTCGTTGTCCACGTCGACTGCAAGCAGCGTCACGTCGCTGTCCACGGGCCTGAGCTCGACCGACAGCTCGGTCGCCTCGCTGTCGACCTCGACGTCGACCGGCCTCTCGTCGGCGACCAGCTCGATCAGCTCGCTGTCCACGTCGACCTCGACCGGCCTGTCGTCGGCAACCAGCTCGATCAACTCGTTGTCCACGTCGACCTCGACCGGTCTCTCGACGGCCACCAGCACGATCCTGTCGCTGTCCACGTCGACCTCGACGGGTCTCTCGACGGCAACCAGCTCGATCACGTCGCTGTCCACCTCGACCTCGACCGCGATCGAAGCCGCGAAGACGCACTACTACAGCGTCAACGACAACGGCACGCAACAAGGCAACTACGCCAACGACGGCGCGACGGGCGTCAACTCGCTGGCAGCCGGCGTGAACGCCAGCGCGGCAGGCGCCAGCAGCGTGGCAGTCGGCGACGGCTCGAACGCGCAGACGGCGGGCGCGGTCGCCATCGGCCAGAACGCATCGGCCACCGGCGGCAAGGCGGTGTCGATCGGCTCCGGCAACACCGCGAGCGGCGACGGCGCGGTCGCGATCGGCGACCCGAGCATCGCGACGGGCACCGGCGCAGTCGCGCTGGGCGCGAACGACACGGCGACAGGCACCGGCGCGGTGGCACTCGGCAACGCGAACACGGCAACCGGCAACAGCGCGCTCGCCCTCGGCAGCGCAAACCAGGCCACCGCGGACAACACGATCGCGCTCGGCAATCAGGCGACGGCCAGCGCGATCGGCGCCCAGGCCTACGGCTCGAATGCGAAAGCCACGGCAACCGACGCCCTCGCGTTCGGCACGAACGCACAGGCCAATGTCGCCAACTCGATCGCGATGGGCGCGAACTCGACCACGAGCAACGCTGTCGGCGTGTCGAGCGTCACGGTCGGCGGCATCACGTACCCGGTCTACGGCACCTCGCCAGTGGGCGTCTTCAGCGTCGGCGCACCGGGCGCGGAACGCCAGATCACGAACGTCGCGGCAGGCCGGGTATCGGCCACCAGCACGGACGCGATCAACGGCAGCCAGCTCAACGCGACGAACCAGGCGGTCAACAGCCTGTCCACGTCGACTGCGTCGAACATCGCGTCGCTGTCGACCGGCATCGGTTCGCTGTCCACGGGCCTCAGCTCGAC
>NZ_JANKOG010000081.1:0-1564 GCF_024656005.1 Burkholderia sp. SCN-KJ | reverse complement strand
TATCGACCGTCGATTCCGAATTCGGCCGCACCACGGATCCGGTTCGGATGTACATGCGTGAGATGGGGGCCAGCGAACTGCTGACCCGCGCCGGTGAAATCGAGGTCGCGAAACGGATCGAAGATGGTCTACAGGACATGATTCAAGCGATTGCCGCGTGTCCGTCGATCGTGTCCACGATTCTTGCCGATGTCGACCGCATCGTGGCAGGCGAACTCCGCATCGACGAACTGGTCGATGGCATCAGTGTCGACGCCGATGAAAGCGAAATGACGCCGGAGTCCCAGGAAGAGGATACGGAAGCACTCGCCGCCGACGATGATTCGGACGAAGACGACGTCGAAACGGATGCCGGGGATTCGGAGAAGGCGAACGCGGCGCGTCTCGAAGAACTCACGAACGACAGTCTTGCGATTTTCGCACGCGTGCGTGCGCTGTTCGAGCAGTTGCCGGATGTGCCTATTACTGGCGGTGCCCGTTCCGCAGCCGCTGCGCAGGTGCGCACGGCGATCCAGTGTGAGCTCGCGCCGATCCGCTTCACCGCCAAGACCATCGACCGCCTGTGCGCAATTGTGCATGGGCAAGTGACTGAGGTTCGCGCGATCGAGCGCAGTATCCTGGCGATTGCTGTCGACCGTTGCGGCATGCCGCGCGACGCGTTTGTCGACTCGTTCCCGGGCCACGAGACCGATCTTGAATGGACGACCCGAGCGGCGGCGACCTCGCAGCAGTTTGGCGCGGCGCTCGAGCGGCATCAGCCGGCGATTCAGGCGGCGCAGCAGAAACTCGTCGACATCGAGTCCCGGGTCTCGTTGCCGCTCCAGCAGCTCAAGCAGATCAACCGCCAGATGAGTGCCGCGGAACTGAAAATGCGGCAGGCCAAGCGCGAGATGATCGAGGCGAACCTTCGTCTTGTCATTTCAATCGCCAAGAAATACGTGAACCGCGGCATGCAGTTCCTGGATTTGATCCAGGAGGGCAATATCGGCCTGATGAAGGCCGTGGACAAGTTCGAATACCGGCGCGGCTGGAAGTTCTCGACCTACGCGACCTGGTGGGTCCGGCAGGCTGTCACGCGTGCGCTCGCCGATCAGGCGCGAACCATTCGCGTGCCGGTCCACATGATCGAGACGATCAACAAGCTGAACCGGATATCGCGCGAAATCTTGCAACAGACAGGGCAGGAAGCGCATCCCGCAGTGCTGGCAAAGCGCATGGAGATGTCCGAGGAGAAAGTGCTCGGTATCCTCAAGATCGCCAAGCAACCTGTCTCGCTCGAAACCCCGGTGGGTGACGACGCCGATGCAACACTCGGCGACATGATCGAGGATGTCTCGGCGAGTTCACCGGCTGAGGCGGCGATTCACGCGAACATGCGCGCGGCGATCGACGAGGCACTCGCCGGGTTGTCGCCGCGCGAAGCCAAGGTTCTGCGGATGCGATTCGGGCTCGACACAAACTCCGATCACACGCTTGAAGAGGTCGGCAAGCAGTTCGACGTGACCCGCGAGCGGATCCGTCAGATTGAGAGCAAGGCGATGCGCAAGCTGATGCATCCCAGCCG
>NZ_JANKOG010000080.1:0-1630 GCF_024656005.1 Burkholderia sp. SCN-KJ | reverse complement strand
CTAAAAAAGGTCGGCTTTTAGCCGGCCTTTTTTCATTTCCGGCGCCGAATCGATACCAGCTTCCTGCCGCGCCCCATACCGTCCTGGTGACGCGCATGACGCGCCATCCTTCCATCGCCACCTGCGCATCAGGACAAATCGCCCCCGGCTTGCGCGACGAGACAGTCCGGCCGGCGATCCGCGGAGAGCGCGCGCCGGCCGCGATCCATCGCGCGAATTCGACATCGCCGGTCCCGCTGCACGCCGCGGTGGCCACCCGCCCGCGCCCCCCCCCGCCTTCGTCCCGGAACAAAACCGGGATTTCCCTAGGCTGACATGCCAGCGCTCACGCGGTTAAATAAATCAACATGATTTATTTAATGCGTCGACGTTCGACGCAACATGGAAGGAGACGCCATGCGAAGCCCGCACTTCGGTCAGGGCAGCAATTCGGCCAACGTGCGCCGTTACAACGAGCGCCTGCTGCTGAAGACGCTGCGCCGCGTGGGCAGCGCGTCGAAGGCCGACCTCGCGCGTCTCGCGAACATGACGAGCGCGGCGGTCGGCGGCATCATCGCGTCGCTCGCCGACGCGAAGCTGATCGAATCCGCCGGCCGCACCGAGGGCCAGCGCGGCCAGCCGGCGTCGCTGATCCGGCTCGATCCGCGCGGCGCGTTCGGCATCGGCGTCCATCTCGACCGGATGCGCATCGAGACGGCGCTCGTCAATTTCGCGGGCGACGTGCTCGGCCGCCGCTCCCACGACTGCCTGCTCCCCCCGCCCGCCGACGTGCTCGACATCGTGCGGCGCGACATCGATGCGATGCAGGATCTGCTCCCCACGCATGAGCGCGTGCGCCTGACGGGCGTCGGCGTCGCCCAGCCGTACAACCTCGGCGCGTGGATGCGCGAACTCGGCCTCGCACCCGACACGTTCCGCGCGTGGGAAGACGTCGACTTCGCGAGCGACCTCGGGCGCACGCTGTCGCTGCCCGTGTTCGGCGAAAACGACGGCAACGCGGCCGCGATCGCCGAACTGTTCTACGGGTACGGCCGGCAGTGCGACGATTTCGTGTACCTGTTCATCGGTCCCGCGATCGGCGGCGGCATCGCGATCGACGGCGACTGCCTGCGCGGCGTGACCGGCAATGCCGGCGACATCGCCGTGATTCCTGTGCCGCCGAGCCGGCTGGCGTCCGCGCCGCCGCCCCGCGGCCCGTGGGACATCCTGCTCGCCCGCGCATCGCTGCACGCGCTCGTGCGCCACCTGCGCCATCACGGCGAGACGGTCGAGAACCGCGCCGATCTCGAGGCCTGTATCGCGCGTGGCCTGCCGGCGGTCGACGAATGGATCGACGACTGTGTCGACGCGCTCGCGCCGGCATTGCGTGCGGTGCTGTGCGTCGTCGATGCGCCGGTGGTCGTGCTCGACGCCGATACCGACGCCGGCCTGCTCGATGCGGTGACGACCCGCCTGCGCGCGGCGCTCGTCGCCACCGCGCCGGAAGCGCGCGGCACGCCGACGCTCGTGCGCGGCTCGTTCGGCGCCGACGCCGGTGCGATCGGTGCCGCGACACTGCCGATGTTCTTCAACTTCTCTCCACGGGCCGGCATCCTCAAGGGCGCCCGCACCGAATCGCAGGAGGTCAACC
>NZ_JANKOG010000008.1:0-327710 GCF_024656005.1 Burkholderia sp. SCN-KJ | reverse complement strand
CCCCACCCCCCCCCCCCCCCCCCCCCGCCCCCCCCCCCCCCCCCGCCCCCCCCCCCGCCCCCCCCCCCCCCACCGCCACCGCCACCACCATGGCCGCCACTGCCATGACCGCCACCAGAAGTACCGCCACCGGAAGTACCACCACCGGAAGTACCACCACCGGAAGTACCACCACCCGACGTGCCACCACCGGAAGTACCCCCACCAGACGTTCCACCGCCCGAAGTACCACCGCCCGAGCCCCCGCTGCCGGAAGCATTGCCGCTGCGGCCGGTGCCGCCCGAGCCAACCGAGCCGTTCGTCCCGCCCGTTGTCCCGCCGACGCCTGCGGGGCCGACAGCGCCACTGCCGTTGTTTCCGCCGCTACCCGGGCCGCCGCTCCCGCTTCCGGTCGTTCCGCCGCTGCCGATGCCGCTGTTGCCGCCATCGCCTCCGCCGGCATACACGCGCACCGCGCAAGCAGCCGGGTTGGCCGCACATGACGCCGCGTTTTCGGCCAACATCATCACGGTATCTGCGCCAGTGTCCGCGCTGGCCGTGGCGTCAGGCGCCGCGTTCTGCTCGATCTGGGCGGTTGGGGAAGTCGAAGTGCCGTCACCCGGCAGCACGGTCACGGGAACGACGGTTGTCGTGTCCTGCGCGACGGCATACGAGCAGCAGCACGCAATCGCGGCTGCGGCCAGCAGGGTCATGCGACAGCACCGTCCCGTCGCGCGGGACAGTTGTTTCGTTCTGCTCATCATTGGTCTCCCGATGCGCGCGATGCCTCGACACGCGCATTCATCAACGTGTGGAGCAGGGGACCAGCAACGATGCAGTGTCGTTTCGGCGGCCGATGAGTGTCCGGCCGGCGCCAGAGGCCAGCCGCGAACACGAATCGGCACGCGGGCCCGCCGTGCGGATCCCTAACTGCGAGATTCGTGCCACCGGCCGGTTATGCGCGCGGCGCAAGGCGCGTCCGTAGCGCACAACAACGTGCGATACGTCGTCGTGAGCTTTTTGTTTCCGAACTGAAACGTCTGACTACGTGTGGCGTGCCGTCGTGTCGGCAGCACGCGGCCAGCGATGGCAGAGGATCGACGCGATCCAGGCGACGAGAAAGAGTGCGACGATGCCGTAACCGATCGCGCCGAAGCGTTCCCCGAGTGCGTCGAGCGCATCGCGTACGGGGCCCGTCAACGACAGCTTGTCGGCGAGCAGCCCGGCGGCCTCGATCCCGCCGATGGCCAGCGCGACGGCCGCCGACAGCAGCGTGATGCTCGCGTTGTAGAGCAGCTTGCGCCGCGGGTCGTCCATCGCCCATCCGTACGCATGAATCATCAGGACATTGTCGGTCGAGTCGATCAGCGTCATGCCGGCGGCGAACAGCGCGGGAAACAGCATGACCGTATAGAGCGGCAGCGCGTGGCTCGCTTGTGCGGCCGCGATCGCGAGCAGCGCGATTTCGGTTGCAGTATCGAAACCCAGGCCGAACAGCACCCCGGCCGGATACATGTGCCAGCTCCTCGACACGAAGCGGAACAGCGGACGCAGCAGCCGACCGACGAGGCCGGCCGGAGGATGTGCATGCGCGGCGTCGTGCGCGTGATCGGGCGCGCCGCGATAGCGCCGCCACACGTCGCGCAGGATCACCAGGTTCATGGATGCGAGCACGAGCAGGAAGGTGGCCGACACGGCCGTGCCGATCGTGCCGCCGATCTCGCGCAATACGTCGAAGCGGTCGCGCAGCGCGAACGCGCTCAGCGCGATGCCGAGCGTCGCGGCGATCACGATCGTCGAGTGGCCGAGCGAGAAGAACAGGCCGACCGTCACCGGACGCTGGCCGTCCTGCATCAGCTTGCGCGTCGCGACGTCGATCGCGGCGATGTGATCGGCGTCGACCGCATGACGCAGGCCGAGCCCGTACGCGATCGCCGCGGTGCCGAGCAGCAGCGGATGGTCGCGCAGCACCGCGAGTGCCCACAGCCAGACGGCGACGTTCGCGGCGATCAGGCCGGCATACAGCATCAGCAGGCGGCGCAGGGCAGGTGTGCGTGGCATCGGCAGGGTTCCGTCGGACGAATCGCGATGCATTGTGGCATGCGAAAAAAATGCCTGGCGTGCCGATCGAAGACGTCGCCGGCCGGTCGCATCGCTGCGTTCGACGGACGAAAAAAAGCCCGTCCGGAACCGGACGGGCTCGTGCTTGCCGCGCAGCAGTGCGCAGGTGCGCCGCGCTTACTTCACTTTCGCGTTGATCACGGCTTCCGACACGTTCGCCGGCGTTTCCGCGTAGTGCTTGAACTCCATCGTGTACGTCGCACGGCCTTGCGTCGCCGAGCGCAGCGACGTCGAATAGCCGAACATTTCCGCGAGCGGCACCTCGGCGCGCACCAGCTTGCCGCCGCCGCCCGCGATGTCTTCCATCCCCTGCACGATGCCGCGCCGGCTCGACAGGTCGCCCATCACGTTGCCCATGAAGTCCTCGGGCGTCTCGACCTCGACGGCCATCATCGGCTCGAGCAGCACCGGCTTGGCCTTGCGCATCGCTTCCTTGAACGCCATCGAGCCGGCCATCCGGAACGCGTTTTCGTTCGAGTCGACGTCGTGGTACGAGCCGAACGTCAGGTGCACCTTCACGTCGACCACCGGGTAGCCCGCGAGCACGCCGCTCTTCAGCGTCTCGGTGATGCCCTTGTCGACGGCCGGGATGAATTCGCGCGGAATCACGCCGCCCTTGATCTCGTCGAGGAACTCGTAGCCCTTGCCGGGGTTCGGCTCCAGCGTGATCACCGCGTGCCCGTACTGGCCGCGCCCGCCCGACTGCTTGACGAACTTGCCCTCGACATCGGATGCCGTCGTGCGCACCGTTTCGCGATACGCGACCTGCGGCTTGCCGACCGTCGCCTCGACGCCGAACTCGCGCTTCATCCGGTCGACCAGGATTTCGAGGTGCAGCTCGCCCATCCCCGAAATGATCGTCTGGCCGGATTCCTCGTCGGTCTGCACGCGGAACGACGGATCTTCCTGCGCGAGACGGTTCAGCGCGAGGCCCATCTTCTCCTGGTCGGCCTTCGTCTTCGGCTCGACGGCCTGCGAGATCACCGGCTCCGGGAATTCCATCTTCTCGAGGATGATCGGCTTGGCCGGATCGCACAGCGTGTCGCCCGTCGTCGCTTCCTTCAGGCCCACGGCCGCCGCGATGTCGCCCGCGCGCACTTCCTTGATTTCCTTGCGCTCGTTCGCGTGCATCTGCAGGATCCGGCCGAGCCGCTCCTTCTTGTCCTTCGTCGCGTTCAGCACCGTGTCGCCCGATTCGACGACGCCCGAATACACGCGGAAGAAGATCAGCTGGCCGACGAACGGATCGGTCATGATCTTGAACGCGAGCGACGAGAACGGCTCGTCGTCGCTCGGGTGACGTTCGGCCGGCTTCTCCGGATCGTGGAAGTCGTGACCGAGGATGGCCGGCACGTCGACCGGCGACGGCAGGTAGTCGATCACCGCGTCGAGCATCGCCTGCACGCCCTTGTTCTTGAACGCGCTGCCGCACAGCATCGGCACGATCTCGTTGGCGATCGTGCGCTGGCGCAGCGCGGCCTTGATCTCGTCCTCGGTCAGCGATTCATGGTCGTGCAGGTACTTCTCGAGCAGTTCCTCGCTGGCTTCCGCGGCGGCCTCGACCATCTTCTCGCGCCATTCGTGCGCGAGCTCGACGAGATTCGCGGGGATGTCTTCGTACGTGAACTTCACGCCCTGGCTTTCGTCGTCCCAGACGATCGCCTTCATCTTCACGAGATCGACGACGCCCTGGAAATGATCTTCCGCGCCGATCGGAATCTGGATCGGCACGGCGACGCCCTTCAGGCGCTCGCCGATCTGGCGCTGCACGCGGAAGAAGTCCGCGCCGATGCGGTCCATCTTGTTGACGAACGCGATGCGCGGCACCTTGTACTTGTTCGCCTGGCGCCATACGGTTTCGGACTGCGGCTGCACGCCGCCGACCGAGTCGTAGACCATGCACGCGCCGTCGAGCACGCGCATCGAGCGCTCGACCTCGATCGTGAAGTCGACGTGCCCGGGGGTGTCGATGATGTTGATCCGGTGTTCGGGGTAGTTGCCGGCCATGCCTTTCCAGAAGGCCGTGGTCGCAGCCGACGTGATCGTGATGCCGCGTTCCTGCTCCTGCTCCATCCAGTCCATCGTGGCCGCGCCGTCGTGCACTTCACCGATCTTGTGGCTCACGCCGGTGTAAAACAGGATGCGCTCGGTCGTCGTGGTCTTGCCGGCATCGATGTGAGCGCTGATCCCGATATTGCGATAGCGCTCGATGGGGGTTTTGCGGGGCACGTGAACCTCCTGGTGGTTCGGATCGTAAGCGGGACGGCGGCGCCGGCCCGGGCTGAAACAAGCGAGATTTAAAGCATAGCGCTTGTCCGTGGCTTTTGCAGATGCGGGCAAGGTGCGCCGTATCAAGGCGGCCGCGGCCGCCGGCCGGCGAAAAAAAAGCCGGCGCCCAACAAGCAGGGCGGCCGGCTGCGGTCGATGCGCGGCGGCGCCGCGGCGATGGCGATTACTGGGCCTTGGGCAGCCCGTCGAGCTTCATGCCCGGCTTGATGCCTTTCGCCGCGAACCAGCCCTTGCTCATTTCGAGCGCATAGACACCGTTGTTGCGCGGGCAGTGGTTGTCGGTCGTCTCGGCCTTCATCTCGTCGATGTCGGTAATCGTGCCGTCCGCGCGAATAAACGCGATCGACAGCGGGATCAGCGTGTTCTTCATCCAGAAGCAGTGCACGGCGTTCTCGTTGAACACGAACAGCATGCCTTCGTTCGGCGCGAGCTGCGACCGGTACATCAGCCCCTGTTCGCGATCGGCGTCGTTCGCGGCGACGGCCGCGTCGATCACGTACATGCCGGCGCGCAGCTTCACGCGCGGGAACTCGCCCGGCTGCTTGGCGCCGGGCGGCATCTGGGCGTGGGCGGTCTGCATGCCGAGTGCGAGGACGGCGAGCGCGGCGGGAAACACGGCGGCGCGCGCAAGGCGGCCGAGCGACGAGCGCAGGGAGAATCGCACAGCAGGGCTCCTATCGGGAAAACGAGACCCGCATGGTACGCGATGCGCGCCGGCGGGCACAAAAAAGAAAAAGGCAGATCGCCTCGCGGTGATCTGCCTTTCAACGCCGTAAGAACGGCAAGACTGCGTGTTCTTGACTGCGTTATTACAAACAGCTTGCTTAGTTCGAAGCAGCTGCCGGTGCTTCGGCTTCGCTAGCTGCCTTCTTAGCTGCGTGGTGCTTCTTCTTTGCGTGGTGCTTCTTGGCAGCGTGCTTTGCCGGTGCCGAAGCAGCTGCCGGAGCAGCAGCCGAAGCAGCTTCCGGAGCCGAAGCTTGTGCGAATGCTGCCGTTGCGAAGAGGCCAGCGACCAGAGCGGCGATCAGTTTGTTCATGTTGTGTTCCTCAGCTTTAGTTAATTAACCAAATGACCCGGCAATAGGAGTCATGTCGTCTAACGGTGCCATCCACCTTTCGGTTGACAGACGCTTTGAGAAATTTCTCTTTGCGCTGCGGGCGCCGAATCGTATTCGAAGAAAACGTCGCTTTCGTGACGCAAACACGGAAATACCGGTTCGGCTGCCAATGCCGGATAGCTAAGGGTGGCATCTGCGTGGTTTAACGCACGATGTTCGCCGGCGGTTGACGAAAAAGATGACGAAAAATTCGCACGTCCCGAATTCGTCATTCGGCGCGTGCGAAACCGTCCCACGGGGCGCGCGGCGGCAGCACGATTGTTTCGCCCGGCGCAATGCCGAGCGCGAATATGTCGAGCGCGCCAACGCCGACCCGCACGAGACGCAAGGTCGGGAAGCCGATCGCGGCCGTCATCCGGCGCACCTGCCGGTTCTTGCCTTCGGTGATCGCGAGTTCGATCCACGTGGTCGGGATCGCGGCGCGATAGCGGATCGGCGGGTTGCGCGGCCACAGCGCGTCGGGCGGTTCGATGAATTCGGCGCGGCACGGGCGCGTCACGTAGTCGCCGAGATCGACGCCGCGCGCGAGTGCCTTCAGGTCGGCCGGCCCCGGCGCGCCGTCGACCTGCGCCCAGTAGCGCTTGACGAGCTTGTGGCGCGGCTCGGCGATGTGCGCCTGCAGCGCGCCGTCGTCGGTGAGCAGCAGCAGGCCCTCGCTGTCCGCGTCGAGCCGGCCGGCCGGGTAGACGCCGGGCGTGGTTACCCAGTCGCCGAGCGACGGCCGCGTCTCGTGCGCGGAAAACTGGCAAATCGTGCCGAACGGCTTGTTGAGGGCGATCAGGGTCATGGCGAGGCGCCCGCCCGGCGTGCCGCGGGGAAGCGGGACGGGCGGTCTATGGCAAATGGCGGAATCTTAATGCATAATACGGAACGGCAAGTCCTCTGTCTTATATAAGACATAAGGGAAGACTTGATACGCAGCGTCGCGCTTCGTGCCGCCGGCCCCGGTTGGGGCGCTAGAATAGCGGCTCGCTGTTGCCGTCACGAAGGTGGCAAGGCCACCTCGCCGCGCGCGCAGTTTCGACCAGCATCACCTGCTCAGCCACGTCACTGGAGTCGATCATGCCGTATCAGCACATCAAGGTTCCGGAAGGCGGTGACAAGATCACCGTCAACAAGGACTTCTCGCTCAACGTTTCCGATCAGCCGATCATTCCCTACATCGAAGGCGACGGTACGGGCTTCGATATCACGCCGGTCATGATCAAGGTCGTCGACGCGGCGGTCGCGCATGCCTACAAGGGCAAGCGCAAGATCCACTGGATGGAGATCTTCGCGGGCGAGAAGGCGACGAAGGTGTACGGTCCGGACGTGTGGCTGCCGGACGAGACGCTGCAGGTGCTGAAGGAATACGTGGTGTCGATCAAGGGGCCGCTCACGACCCCGGTCGGCGGCGGCATCCGTTCGCTGAACGTCGCGCTGCGCCAGGAACTCGACCTCTACGTCTGCCTGCGCCCGGTCCAGTATTTCAAGGGTGTGCCGTCGCCGGTGCGCGAGCCGCAAAAGATCGACATGGTGATCTTCCGCGAGAACTCGGAAGACATCTACGCGGGCATCGAATGGGCCGCGGGCTCCGAGCAGGCGAAGAAGGTCATCAAGTTCCTGCAGGAAGAGATGGGCGTGAAGAAGATCCGCTTCCCGGAAACCTCGGGGATCGGCGTCAAGCCCGTGTCGACCGAAGGCACCGAGCGTCTCGTGCGCAAGGCGATCCAGTACGCGATCGACAACGATCGCAAGTCGGTCACGCTGGTGCACAAGGGCAACATCATGAAGTTCACGGAAGGCCTGTTCCGTGACGCCGGCTATGCGCTCGCGCAGAAGGAGTTCGGCGGCGAGCTGATCGACGGCGGCCCGTGGATGCGCGTGAAGAACCCGAAGACGGGTAACGAGATCGTCATCAAGGATTCGATCGCCGACGCGTTCCTGCAGCAGATCCTGCTGCGTCCGGCCGAGTACGACGTGATCGCGACGCTGAACCTGAACGGCGACTACATCTCCGACGCACTGGCCGCGCAGGTCGGCGGCATCGGGATCGCGCCGGGCGCGAACCTGTCGGATTCGGTCGCGATGTTCGAGGCGACCCACGGCACGGCGCCGAAGTACGCGGGCAAGGATTACGTGAACCCCGGTTCCGAGATCCTGTCGGCGGAAATGATGCTGCGCCACCTCGGCTGGACGGAAGCGGCCGACACGATCATCGCCGCGATGGAGAAGTCGATCCTGCAGAAGCGCGTCACGTACGACTTCGCGCGCCTCATGGAAGGCGCGACGCAGGTGTCGTGCTCCGGCTTCGGCGAAGTGCTGATCGAGAACATGTAAGTCCCTTCCGGGGCAGGCCGGCGGACCGCCGGCCGCCCCGGCGCCCACTGCCGGCGCCGGGGCGTTTCATGAACGGCAGGTTTGTTGGCAGGGCGGTCCGGCATGCGGGCCGCGGCGCCGCGATGCGGCCCGGGTGCCCTGCAAGGTAGAACATGACGGCCCTCGCAACACCACCGCCCGGCTAGCCGGCACACCCCTTTCGCGATCGACCCGGTCGCTCCCCGCCGGTTACCGCCGGCGCTCCTCAGTCCCAAATTTTCACGTAGCAACGCATCGACCATGTCCACTTCGCCCAAGATCATCTACACCCTCACCGACGAAGCGCCCGCGCTCGCGACCTATTCGCTGCTGCCGATCGTCAAGGCCTTCACGCGCTCGTCGGGCGTCGCCGTCGAAACGCGCGACATCTCGCTCGCCGGCCGCATCATCGCGGCATTCGCCGACGTCCTGCCGCCGGAGCAGAAGGGTTCCGACGATCTGGCCGAACTGGGCCAGCTCACGCTGAAGCCGGAAGCGAACATCATCAAGCTGCCGAACATCAGCGCATCGGTGCCGCAGCTCAAGGCCGCGATCGCCGAACTGCAGGCGCAGGGCTACAGGCTGCCGGCCTACCCGGAAGAGCCGTCGAGCGACGAAGAGAAGGCCGTCAAGGCCCGCTACGACAAGATCAAGGGCAGCGCGGTGAACCCGGTGCTGCGCGAAGGCAACTCCGACCGTCGCGCGCCGCTGTCGGTCAAGAACTACGCACGCAAGCACCCGCACAAGATGGGCGCATGGAAGGCCACGTCGAAGGCGCACGTCGCGCACATGACCGAAGGCGACTTCTACGGCAGCGAGAAGTCGGCGCTGATCGCCGAGGCCGGCAGCGTGAAGATCGAACTCACGACGGCCGACGGCGTGAAGAAGGTGCTGAAGGAAAAGACGGCCGTGAAGGCCGGTGAAGTCATCGACGCGTCGGTGATGAGCCGCAAGGCGCTGCGCAGCTTCATCGAAGCGCAGATCGCCGACGCGAAGGCGCAGGACGTGCTGTTCTCGGTGCACCTGAAGGCGACCATGATGAAGGTCTCGGACCCGATCCTGTTCGGTCACTTCGTGTCGGTGTTCTACCGCGACGCGCTCGCGAAGCACGCGGACGTGCTGGCGCAGGCCGGCTTCAACCCGAACAACGGGATCGGCGACCTGTACGCGCGCCTGAAGGACCTGCCGGCCGACACGCGCGAAGCGATCGAAGCCGACGTCAAGGCCGAGTACGCGGTGCGTCCGCGCCTCGCGATGGTCAACTCGGACAAGGGCATCACGAACCTGCACGTGCCGAGCGACGTGATCGTCGACGCATCGATGCCGGCGATGATCCGCGAGTCGGGCTGCATGTGGGGCCCGGACGGTGAACTGTACGACGCGAAGGCCGTGATTCCGGACCGCTGCTACGCGGGCGTCTACCAGGCCGTGATCGAGGACTGCAAGCAGCACGGCGCATTCGACCCGGTCACGATGGGCAGCGTGCCGAACGTCGGCCTGATGGCGCAGGCGGCCGAGGAATACGGTTCGCACGACAAGACGTTCCTGATCCCGGCGGACGGCGTCGTGCGCGTCACCGACGAAGCCGGCAACGTGCTGCTCGAGCACGCGGTCGAGTCGGGCGACGTCTGGCGCATGTGCCAGACGAAGGACGCACCGGTGCAGGACTGGGTCAAGCTCGCGGTGAACCGCGCCCGCGCGACCGGCGCGCCGGCCGTGTTCTGGCTCGATCCGGCACGTGCGCACGACGCGCAGATCATCGCGAAGGTCGAACGCTACCTGAAGGATCACGATACGAACGGCCTCGACATCCGCATCATGACGCCGGTGGACGCGACGCGTTTCTCGCTCGAGCGCATCCGCGCGGGCAAGGACACGATCTCGGTCACGGGCAACGTGCTGCGCGACTACCTGACCGACCTGTTCCCGATCATGGAACTCGGCACCAGCGCGAAGATGCTGTCGATCGTGCCGCTGATGGCCGGCGGCGGGATGTTCGAGACGGGCGCGGGCGGCTCGGCACCGAAGCACGTGCAGCAGTTCGTCGAGGAAGGCTTCCTGCGCTGGGATTCGCTCGGCGAATTCCTCGCGCTGGCCGCGTCGCTCGAACACCTCGGCAACGCGTACCAGAACCCGAAGGCGCTCGTGCTCGCGAAGACGCTCGACCAGGCGACCGGCAAGTTCCTGGACGAGAACAAGTCGCCGGCGCGCAAGGTCGGCGGCCTCGACAACCGCGGCAGCCACTTCTACCTGTGCCTGTACTGGGCGCAGGCGCTGGCCGAGCAGACCGAGGACGCCGCGCTGAAGGCGCAGTTCGAAGGCGTCGCGAAGTCGCTGTCCGACAGCGAAGCGCGCATCCTGGAAGAACTGTCGGCCGCGCAGGGCAAGGCACAGGCGATCGGCGGCTACTACCGTCCGAGCGTCGAGCTGACGAGCCAGGCGATGCGCCCGAGCGCAACGCTGAACGGCATCGTCGACGCAGTCGCCTGACGCCGGCCGCGCCACCGCGCGCGCCACGTCAACGGCAGCAGCCGACATGGCGGGCCAGACGGCTCGCCGTTGCGCCGAACATGAAAACGCCCCGGTCGCCCGGGGCGTTTTTCGTTGCCGGCATGTCATTCAGACGTGAACGATTTCCCATTCTGCGATTTCGTCCGGCACTTCGAGCGTGGCCGTATCCAGTTCGGATGGCTGTTCGCAGTCGCCGCGGGAGATGCGGTCGGCTGCCACTTCCGGGCACGAGAACGCGCCGAGCGAGGCGTTGCCGAACGTCGCTTCCCAGCCGCCGTTTGCCGGCAGGATGTAGAACGACCCGAGCGCTGAACCAAAGCGAAATCCCTTCATTTCCGTTCTCCCTTTCTGATTACAAGCGATTCTGGTGTGCCGCCCGCCCGTGCGTCCGGCTGTGGCCCGACTGGCTGCTTGCGCCGGGTTCCGTATCGAACGTCGTGGCGAAGCGTCAGTGCATGGAACAAAGTCTACGTCCGCGAGCGCGCTCGATGGTGCGCGTAGAATGCATTCTCGAAACAAAAATTCTCCTTTTAAAACAATTGGATATTTCGCGTGTTTTGTATTGCGGAATGATTTTTGGCATCGCGAAACAACGAATTTGTGCCGTGCACCACGAATTTTTATAAAGCAGAGACTTGTTCCACATCGTGAAAAATTGAGGGGTTTCAGGCAAAGGGGGCCATGCGGCGTATCGACGCTCGCGCGATGTCGCGGCGTTTCGACCGAGTGCTGCAGTTATGATGACGCGGGCATCGGATTGCGCGTCGCACGGGCGCTTCCCCGTGCCGGCACGCGTGCAGGTCGCGACGGGCGCGCGACGGCCGCACGATGCCGCACGAATAACGAGGAACGATTGATGATACGGAGAACCTTCCTGTCGCACGCCATCGGTGTCGCGGCCGCATCGCTGTTTGCGCGCGCCGCATCGGCGCAGCATGCCGGTCACGCGGGCATGGCCGGCATGGATCGGATGGACGACATGCCGGGCATGTCGGGAATGGCGGACCACGCGCAGCACGCGAAGCCGGCGCCGGCCGCGCTCGCCGCGGCCGACGCGCTGCCGGCCGGCACGCCGCTCGCGTCGCTGCGCACCCTGGCAAACGAAAGCCGCGAACCCGGCAGGTTCCGCGCGACGCTGGTCGCGCAGCCGGTCGCGCGTCCGATGCTGCACGGTGCGCGTCCGACGACGTTCTGGCAGTTCGGTGCGGGCACGCAAGGGCCTGTCGTCGGCCCGCTGATCGACGTGCGCGAGGGCGACACGGTCGAGATCCGCTTCGTGAACAAGCTGCCGCAACCGTCGACGATCCACTGGCACGGGCTGCCGGTGCCGCCCGACCAGGACGGCAATCCGTCCGATCCGGTCGCGCCGGGCGCGTCGCATGTGTACCGCTTCACGCTGCCGAAGGGCAGCGCCGGCACCTACTGGTATCACCCCCATCCGCACATGATGACGGCCGAACAGGTATTCCGCGGGCTTGCGGGGCCCTTCATCGTGCGCGCCGCCGACGACCCGCTCGCCGGCTGGCCCGAGCGCAACCTGTTCGTATCCGACCTGAAGCTCGCGCGCGACGGCACGATTCCGCCGAACGACATGATGGACTGGATGAACGGCCGCGAAGGCCAGTTCGTGCTGGTCAACGGGGCGCGCCGGCCGCGGATCGACGTCGCGGGCGACGAGCGCTGGCGCGTGTGGAACGCATGCAGCGCGCGCTACCTGCGCGTCGCGTTCGACGACGGCCGCGCGTTCGAGCAGGTCGGCACCGACGGCGGGTTGTTCGACGCGCCGCGACGCGTGACGTCGCTGCTGCTCGCGCCGGGCGAGCGTGCGGAACTGCTGGTGCGCGCCGGCGACCGCGCGTCACGCGCGGTGCTGCAGGCGGCCGAATACGACCGCCGCAAGATGGCAATGTCGCACGACGGCGGCCACGGCAGCCTGCCGCCGGATCCGGCGCTGGCGCTCGCCGATGTCGCGTTCGCGCCTGCAGCGGCGCGCGCGCTGCCCGCGACGCTGCGCCAGGTGCCCGCGCTCGGCGAGCCGGTCGCGCAGAAGACGATCGAGTTCGGCGAAAAGATGGACATGGACGCGATGATGAAAGGGCCGGCACACGGCCGCCCGGCGGGCATGCGCTTCATGATCAACGGTGCGACCTACGCGCCGCATCGCGCGACGCTGACCAGCCGCCGCGGCGACGTCGAGCGCTGGACCCTGCGCAACGCCACCGACATGGATCATCCGTTCCACCTGCATGGCACGCAATTCCAGGTGATCGAGCGCGCGTCGGACGGCACGCGCACGAGCGAACCGTTCCGCGCATGGCGCGATACCGTGAACGTGCGCAGCGGCGAGACCGTGACGCTACTCGTCACACAAGACATGCCCGGCGAGCGCATGTTTCATTGCCACATTCTCGAACACGAGGATCTCGGCATGATGGGCACGCTGAAGGTCGTGTAACGGATATCGAATATGTTTCACGCGCATGACGGCATTCGATCTGCGCGTGCGACAAGACAATATGTGTTCGATTATCGGGATTGAACGAAAAGGCCGGCCAATCGAATTAACGAGTGGCCGGCCTGAAAAAAAGAAACCCGGCGCAATGCCGGGTTTCTTCGTCTGATATCCGGTGCCTTACGCGGCCTGGATGTTCGACGCTTGCTTGCCCTTCGGCCCTTGAACGACCTCGAAGCTTACCTTCTGGCCTTCCTTCAGGGTCTTGAAGCCCTGCATGTTGATGGCCGAGAAGTGCGCAAACAGATCTTCACCGCCCTCGTCGGGAGTGATGAAACCGAAGCCCTTCGCGTCGTTGAACCACTTAACGATACCAGTTGCCATTTCCTACTTCCCCTGTCACACAGTCGCTGCTACTTACCACGAGCACGCTCGAAAAGCTAAACGACCGGAAAATACAGCCGTTCCCCCCTCACAAGCTCACCTTCGGCCTCTTTCATTTCGCCAACCGGCGAGTTGAAAAAAGTGCCAGCTTGATTGTTGGCGCTCTTTATTTGAGTGTCAAGGGGAATTTTTAGACGTTTAGAGGGACGTTGTAAAGAACCCATTTTCAGGGTTTTTCCGGCTTTGCTTTGCAGCATCCCGTCGAGCGCGCGGACTTGAAAAGACGCATAATCGGCTCATATACCAGGCTCGAGTGACACGCGATCGAGTCGTCCCGGCTTGTGGGATACTGGACGCGGATGCGACGTCCGGTGCAGTTTCCCCCTGACGGTTCGTGTTCCGCGCCACGCGTGAAAGCCGGCACCGCAGCCGGCTTTCGTATGGTGCGAAGACGATCGCGGGTCGTCGGGAACCAGGGAGGGCACCGGCCGGTCGGTCGGGTAACGGCAGGATTGCGGGCCTGTCCGAGTTGTTTAGAATGGGTGTATGGCGATTATCCCGGACAAGCAGGACAGCACCGTCCTGGAACGCAAGCAGCAGAAGCTCAAGCCGCCTTCGATGTACAAGGTGGTGCTGCTGAACGACGACTTCACGCCGATGGAGTTCGTCGTGATGGTCGTACAGGAGTATTTCAAGAAGGATCGCGAGACGGCCACGCAGATCATGCTGAAGGTCCATCGCGAAGGGCGAGGGGTTTGTGGGGTCTATACGCGGGACATCGCGTCGACCAAGGTTGAGCAAGTCGTTACCCATGCGCGGCAGGCCGGGCATCCGCTGCAGTGCGTGATGGAGGAAGCATGATTGCCCAGGAATTGGAAGTCAGCCTGCACATGGCGTTCATGGAAGCACGCCAGGCGCGCCATGAGTTCATTACGGTCGAGCATCTGCTGCTGGCCCTGCTGGATAATCCGACGGCAGCCGAGGTGTTGCGCGCGTGTGCGGCCAACATCGAGGACTTGCGTCAGAACCTGCGCAATTTCATCCACGACAACACACCTACCGTCCCGGGCACCGACGATGTCGATACCCAGCCGACGCTCGGTTTCCAGCGCGTGATCCAGCGCGCGATCATGCACGTCCAGTCGACGTCGAACGGCAAGAAGGAAGTGACCGGCGCGAACGTGCTGGTCGCGATCTTCGGCGAGAAGGATTCGCACGCGGTCTACTACCTGCAGCAGCAGGGCGTCACGCGCCTGGACGTCGTGAACTTCATTTCGCACGGCATCGCGAAGACGAACGGCGGCGAAGCCGCGAAGTCGTCCGACGCGAACGCGGAAAGCGAAGACGCGAATGCGCAGAAGGAAACCCCGCTCGCGCAGTTCACGCAGAACCTGAACCAGATGGCGAAGGACGGCCGCATCGATCCGCTGATCGGCCGCGAGCCGGAAGTCGAGCGCGTCGTGCAGGTGCTGTGCCGCCGCCGCAAGAACAATCCGCTGCTCGTCGGCGAGGCCGGCGTCGGCAAGACCGCGATCGCGGAAGGGCTCGCCTATCGCATCACGCGCGGCGAAGTGCCGGACATCCTCGCGAACGCGCAGGTGTATTCGCTCGACATGGGCGCGCTGCTGGCGGGCACCAAGTATCGCGGCGACTTCGAGCAGCGTCTGAAGACGGTGCTGAAGGAACTGAAGGAACGGCCGCACGCGATCCTGTTCATCGACGAAATCCACACGCTGATCGGCGCGGGCGCCGCATCGGGCGGCACGCTCGACGCGTCGAACCTGCTGAAGCCGGCGCTGTCGTCGGGCACGCTCAAGTGCATCGGCGCGACCACGTTCACCGAGTATCGCGGCATCTTCGAGAAGGACGCGGCGCTGTCGCGGCGCTTCCAGAAGGTCGACGTGACGGAGCCGACCGTCGAGCAGACGGTCGCGATCCTGCGCGGGCTGAAGTCGCGCTTCGAGGAGCATCACGGCGTCAAGTATTCGTCGGGCGCGCTGTCGGCCGCGGCCGAACTGTCGGCGCGCTTCATCACCGACCGTCACCTGCCGGACAAGGCGATCGACGTGATCGACGAAGCGGGCGCCGCGCAGCGCATCCTGCCGAAGTCGAAGCAGAAGAAGACGATCGGCAAGAGCGAGATCGAGGAAATCATCTCGAAGATCGCGCGCGTGCCGGCGCAGAGCGTGTCGCAGGACGATCGCAGCAAGCTGCAGACGCTCGATCGCGACCTGAAGAGCGTTGTGTTCGGGCAGGATCCGGCGATCGACGCGCTCGCCGCGTCGATCAAGATGGCGCGCGCGGGCCTCGGCAAGATGGACAAGCCGATCGGCGCGTTCCTGTTCTCCGGCCCGACCGGCGTCGGCAAGACCGAAGTCGCGCGCCAGCTCGCGTTCACGCTCGGCATCGAGCTGATCCGCTTCGACATGTCGGAATACATGGAGCGTCACGCGGTGAGCCGGCTGATCGGCGCGCCGCCGGGCTACGTCGGGTTCGACCAGGGTGGCTTGCTGACCGAAGCCGTCACGAAGAAGCCGCATTGCGTGCTGCTGCTCGACGAGATCGAGAAGGCGCATCCGGACATCTTCAACGTGCTGCTGCAGGTGATGGACCACGGCACGCTGACGGACAACAACGGCCGCAAGGCGGATTTCCGCAACGTCATCATCATCATGACGACGAACGCGGGCGCCGAGTCGATGCAGAAGGCGACGATCGGCTTCACGACGCGCCGCGAAACGGGCGACGAGATGACCGACATCAAGCGCCTGTTCACGCCGGAGTTCCGCAACCGTCTGGACGCGATCATCAGCTTCCGCTCGCTCGATGAGGAAATCATCATGCGCGTGGTCGACAAGTTCCTGATCCAGCTCGAGGAGCAGCTGCACGAGAAGAAGGTCGACGCGCTCTTCACCGACGCGTTGCGCAAGCATCTCGCGAAGCACGGCTTCGACCCGCTGATGGGCGCGCGGCCGATGCAGCGGCTGATCCAGGACACGATCCGTCGCGCGCTGGCCGACGAACTGCTGTTCGGCAAGCTCGTCAATGGCGGCCACGTGACGGTCGACGTGGACGAAAACGACAAGGTGCAGTTGTCGTTCGACAAGCTGGCGAATCCGCCGCACAAGCCGAACGAAGAGGCGGTCGAAGTCGAGTAAGCGATAATTCGTGGTTCATGCGAGCGGCGCGGGAAGTTCTCCGCGCCGTTTCGTTTTATCTGGCGCCGGTGGCGCGATGGCGGTGCAGGGGAGTGGTAACGCAGTGACACAACAACAACGATCGTTCGACAACATCGTCGCGCGCGAACAAGGCTTGCGCCATGCGCTGACGTCCGGGCAGATGGCGATGATCGCGATCGGCGGCGCGATCGGCACGGGGCTGTTCCTCGGCAGCGGGTTCGCGATCGGGCTCGCCGGCCCGAGCGTGCTGGTTTCGTACGCGATCGGCGCGCTGATCGCGCTGCTGCTGATGGGCGCGCTCGCGGAAATGACGGTCGCGCATCCGACGGCCGGCTCGTTCGGCGCGTATGCCGAGCACTACGTCGGCCCGCTCGCGGGCTTTCTCGTGCGCTATGCGTACTGGTTCGCGGTGGTGTTCGCGATCGGCACCGAGATCAGCGCGATCGCCGTCTTCATGAAGTACTGGTTTCCGGCCGTGCCCGGCTGGTATTGGGTGATCGGCTTCTCCGCGCTGCTGATCGCGGTGAACCTGGCGAGCGTCACGCTGTACGGCTCGGTCGAATACGCATTCTCGCTGCTGAAGATCGCGGCGATCGTCGTGTTCATCGTGCTCGGCGCGTATCTCGTGTGGTCGGCGCCGGCGGCTTCCGGCATCGGCTTCGCGAACTACACCGCGCATGGCGGCTTCATGCCGAAAGGGCCGTGGGGCACCTGGGTCGCGGTGATCGTCGCGATCTTCAGCTACATGAGCATCGAGGCGGTCGCGATCGCGGCCGGCGAGGCGCGCGATCCGCAGCACGCGGTCACGCGCGCGTTCCGTTCGACGGTGTTCCGGCTCGTGCTGTTCTACCTGCTGACGCTGTCGCTGATGCTCGCGATCGTGCCGTGGACCCAGGCCGGCACCGACGAAAGCCCGTTCGTGAAGGTGATGGCCGCGACGCACGTGCCGTACGCGGCCGGCGTGATCAACTTCGTGCTGCTGATCGCGGCGCTGTCGGCGATGAACAGCCAGCTCTACGTGACGACGCGGATGATGTTCAGCCTGTCGCGCGCGCGGCTCGCGCCGGCGGTGTTCGGCCGGCTCGGCAGCAACGGCGTGCCGCGCGCGGCGCTGTGGATCTCGACCAGCGGCGTCGCGGTCGCGGCGGTACTGGTCGCCCTGTCGCCGGACACTGCGTTCACCGTGATGATGGCGATCGCGATGTTCGGCGCGCTGTTCACGTGGATGATGATCTTCGTCACGCATCTGCGCTTTCGCGCGCGGTACAGCGGCCCGGCGCTCGCGTTCCGGATGTGGGGGCACCCGTTCGGCAGCCTGCTCGGTGCCGGGCTCGTCGGCGCGATCCTGCTGACGACCGCGTTCACGCGCGAATTCCGGATGACGATGGTGGTCGGCGTCGTGTTCGTCGTGCTGCTGACGCTCGCGTACGCGCTGCACTATCGGCACCAGCACGCGCGCTGACGCGTGCGTTCCCGCCGCGGGGCTGCAGCCTGCGCGGCGTCGCAACGCCCGCCGCACTAAGGTTCCGTTAAGCCGGCGGCGAGTACATTCGAACCTGTCCGCGATCCGGGCCGGCGCACGCCCGCCCGTCGCCATCTGTAAAAGGGGTTCGAATGAACAAACTTCCCGAAATCACGCTCGCGTTCTGGATCATGAAGATCTGCGCGACGACGCTCGGCGAAACCGGCGGCGACCTGCTCTCGATGACGCTGAACGTCGGCTATGCGGTGAGCTCGATCCTGCTGTTCGGTTTCTTTCTCGTCACGCTCGGCGCGCAGCTCAGGACGACGCAATATCGCCCGGCGATCTACTGGGCCGTGATCGTCGCGACGAGCACGGCGGGCACGACGATGTCCGACTTCATGGACCGCACGCTCGGCCTCGGCTACGCGGCCGGCTCGTCGATCCTCGTCGCGATCCTGCTGGCGATCTTCACGGTGTGGCGCCTGAGCGGCGAATCGCTGTCGGTCGACCTGATCCGCACGCGCAAGGTCGAGCTGCTGTACTGGATCGCGATCCTGTTCTCGAACACGCTCGGCACCGCGCTCGGCGATTTCCTCGCGGACAGCTCGGGCCTCGGCTTCGGCGGCGGCGCGCTGCTGATCGGCGGGCTGCTCGCGGCGATCGTGCTCGCGCACTACTTCACGCGCATTTCCGGCGTGCTGCTGTTCTGGGCGGCGTTCGTGCTCACGCGTCCGTTCGGGGCGACGGTCGGCGACCTGCTGACGAAACCGGTCGCCAAGGGCGGACTCGCGCTCGGCACGGTCGGCTCGTCGGCGGTGCTGCTCGGCGTGCTGGTCGCGCTGGTGATCTACGCGAGCATCGCGCAGGCGCGGCGCCGCGAACTCGTACCCGCGCGGATCGCGCAGACGGCCGAGCGGTGAGCTTAGTCACACTGAATCGGAAAAAGAAAAGGGGCCGCGAGGCCCCTTTTTGCGTTGCGCCGTTCAGTGACGGCCGGTGCTGCCGAAGCCGCTTTCGCCGCGATCGCTTTGCGCGAAGTCGTCGACGATGTTGAACTGCGCCTGCACGACCGGCACGATCACGAGCTGCGCGAGCCGCTCGAACGGGTTCAGCACGAACTCGGTCTGGCCGCGGTTCCACGTCGACACCATCAGCTGGCCCTGGTAGTCGGAATCAATCAGGCCGACGAGGTTGCCGAGCACGATCCCGTGCTTGTGGCCGAGGCCCGAGCGCGGCAGGATCAGCGCTGCGTAGCCGGGGTCTTCGAGATGGATCGCGAGGCCCGTCGGCACCAGCGTCGTTTCGCCCGGCTGCAGCGTGACGGGCGCGTCGAGACACGCGCGCAGGTCGAGGCCCGCGCTGCCGGTGGTCGCGTAGGCGGGCAGGTAGTCGCGCATGCGCGCGTCGAGAATCTTCAGGTCGAGTTTCATGCGGTCGTCGAATCGGTCGGGAAGGGCGCGGCGGCGCGGGCCGCCGCGCGGGTAATCAGATCAGGCGGTTGTCCGGCAGGCGCTTCGCGATTTCCGCGACGAGCACGTGCGCGAGTTCGTCCTTCGGCGCGCGCGGCAGGCGCGTGAGGCCGGCTGCCTCGAACAGCACGACTTCGTTGTCGTCGCGGCCGAACGTCAGCGGGCCGAGGTTGCCGACCAGGAGCGGCACGTTCTTGCGCTTGCGCTTCTCGTCGCCGTGCACGTCGAGGTCGCCGCTTTCGGCCGCGAAGCCGACGCAATACGGCGGATCGGGCAGCGCCGCGACCGATGCGAGGATGTCGGGGTTCTCGACGAACGCGAGCGCCGGCATCTTGCGGTCGGCCGTCTTCTTCATCTTGTGCTCGGCCGGCTGATCGACGCGCCAGTCGGCGACCGCGGCCACCGCGATGAAGATGTCGGCGTCGGACACCGCCTGCATCACCGCGTCGTACATCTGCTGCGCGGTCTGCACGTCCTGGCGGTACACGCCCCACGGCGTGTCGAGCGCGACCGGCCCCGCGACGAGATGCACGTCGGCGCCGGCCTGCTGCGCGGCGCGCGCGAGCGCGAAGCCCATCTTGCCGCTCGAGCGGTTCGTGAGGCCGCGCACCGGATCGAGCGGCTCGAACGTCGGGCCGGCCGTGATCAGCACGCGGCGGTGCGCGAGCACCTTCGGCGCGAAGTGCGCGACGATTGCCTCGTAGATCGCCTCGGGCTCGAGCATGCGGCCGTCGCCGACTTCGCCGCACGCCTGCGCGCCCGAATCGGGGCCGAGCACCGACACGCCGTCGGCGCGCAGTTGCGCGGCATTGCGTTGCGTGGCCGGGTTCTGCCACATCTGGCGGTTCATCGCGGGCACGACGAGCAGCGGACAGTCGCGCGCGACGCATAGCGTCGACAGCAGGTCGTCCGCGAATCCGTGCGCGAGCTTCGCGAGGAAATCCGTCGACGCGGGCGCGATCACGATCGCGTCGGCTTCGCGCGACAGGTCGATGTGCGCCATGTTGTTGCCGATGCGCGCGTCCCACTGGCTCATGTAGACGGGCCGGCCGGACAGCGCCTGCATCGTGACGGGCGTGATGAACTGCGTGGCGGCTTCGGTCATCGCGACCTGTACGGTCGCGCCTGCCTTCGTCAGCAGCCGGGTGAGCTCGGCGATCTTGTAGCAGGCGATGCCGCCCGTCAGGCCGAGAACGAGGTGTTTTCCTGCGAGTTCTGCGTGTGCCAACTCAGGCCTCCAAGGGTCAAACGGAACGACCGGCACGAAGCCGGCCGTCGACACCGAGTATGCGCGCTCAGCGCGAGCCGCGCACGCGACGCAGTTCGTCGTAGATCAGCAGCACCGCGCCGATCGTGATCGCGGAATCGGCGAGGTTGAACGCCGGGAAGTGCCAGTCGCCGAGGTGGAAATCGAGAAAGTCGATCACGTGGCCGTAGATCAACCGGTCGATCACGTTGCCGAGCGCGCCGCCGAGGATCAGCGCGAGCGACACGCTGAACAGCCGCTGGTGGCCGTGGCGCTTCAGCAGGAAGCAGATCACGAGCGTTGCGCCGACGCCGAGCGCGGTGAACGCCCAGCGCTGCCAGCCGCTCGCGGTCGACAGGAAGCCGAACGCGGCGCCGCGGTTGTACACCAGCACGAGGTTGAAGAACGACGTCAGCACATGCTGCGCGCCGTACGCGAACGTTTTCAGGATCGCGATCTTCGACAGCTGGTCGAACAGGATCACGATCAGCGAAATGCCGAGCCAGGGCGCGAGCGCGCCGCTGGTCGGTTTCGACAGGGTTTTCGCCATATTTACGCAGCGCTCCGGATTTCGCCGTTTTCAAACAGGTTCGAGAAGCAGCGGCCGCACAGCGTCGGATGATCGGCGTGCGCGCCGACGTCCTCGCGGTAGTGCCAGCAGCGTTCGCACTTCTGGTACTTCGACGCGGCCACGTCGACGCTTTCCTGCGCTTCGTCCTCGACCTTGACGACCGTCGCGGCCGACGTGATCAGCACGAACTTGAGATCATCGCCGAGGCTCGTGAGCGCGTTGTAACGCGCGCCGCTCGCATGCACGGTGACTTCGGCCTGCAGCGACGAACCGATGCGGTTCGCGGTGCGCGCCTCCTCGAGCGCCTTCGTCACGTTGCCGCGCACATCGCGCAGCAGTGCCCACTTCTCGATCAGCGCGGTCGAGCCGGCGACTTCCGGATACGCATAGTAGGTTTCCGTGAAGATCGTGTCGCTGGCCGGCTGGAACACCTTCCACGCTTCTTCCGCCGTGAACGACAGGAACGGCGCGAGCACGCGCAGCAGGCCGTGCGTCAGGTGGTACAGCGCGGTCTGTGCGGAGCGGCGGGCGCGCGAATCGGCCGCGCTCGTGTACAGGCGGTCCTTCAGCACGTCGAGGTAGAAGCCGCCGAGATCTTCCGAGCAGTACGTCTGCAGCTTCGCGACGACCGGGTGGAATTCGTACTTCTCGTAGTGGCCGAGCAGTTCCGTCTGCAGCTGCTGCGAGAACGCGACCGCATAACGATCGATCTCGAGCCATTCCTCCACCGGCACTGCATGCTGCGCGAAGTCGAAGTCCGACAGGTTCGCGAGCAGGAAGCGCAGCGTGTTGCGGATGCGGCGATAGCCTTCGGTCACGCGCTTCAGGATTTCCTCGGAGATCGCCAGTTCGCCCGAATAGTCGGTCGACGCGATCCACAGGCGGATGATTTCCGCGCCGAGACGGTTCGCGACTTCATGCGGATCGACGCCGTTGCCGAGCGACTTGCTCATCTTGCGGCCTTCGCCGTCGACCGTGAAGCCGTGCGTGAGCAGGCCCTTGTACGGCGCGCGGCCGTCGATCATCGATGCGGTCAGCAGCGACGAATGGAACCAGCCGCGGTGCTGGTCCGAGCCTTCGAGGTACAGGTCGGCCGGGAACTGCAGCTGATCCTTGTGCGAGCCGCGCAGCACGTGCCAGTGCGTCGTGCCCGAGTCGAACCACACGTCGAGCGTGTCGCGGTTCTTTTCGTACAGGTTCGCGTCGTCGCCGATCAGCTCGCGCGGATCGAGCGTCTGCCACGCCTCGATGCCCGACTGCTCGACGCGTTTCGCGACTTCCTCGAGCAGCTCGAGCGTGCGCGGGTGCAGCTCGCCGGTTTCCTTGTGCACGAAGAACGCCATCGGCACGCCCCACTGGCGCTGGCGCGACAGCGTCCAGTCGGGCCGGTTCGCGATCATGCTGAACAGGCGCTGCTTGCCCCACGACGGGTAGAAGGCGGTCGCCTCGACGCCTTCGAGCGCGGTTTCGCGCAGCGTCTTGCCGTCGTCGTTCGGCGTCACGTCCATGCCGGCGAACCACTGCGACGTCGCGCGGTAGATGATCGGCGTCTTGTGGCGCCAGCAGTGCATGTAGCTGTGCGTGTACTTCTCGCTGCGCAGCAGCGAGCCGGCCGCGTTCAGCGCCTCGACGATCTTCGGGTTCGCGTCCCAGATCGACAGGCCGCCGAACAGCGGCAGCGATTCGATGTAGCGGCCGTCGCCCATCACCGGGTTGATGAAGTCCGAATCGGTCATCCCGTGTGCCTTGCACGACTGGAAGTCCTCGATGCCGTATGCGGGCGACGAGTGCACGACGCCGGTACCGGTGTCGGTCGTCACGTAGTCGCCGAGGTAGACGGGCGCGGTGCGCTTGTAGCCGGGGTGGGCCGATGCGAGCGGGTGGTGGAAGCGCAGGTTCGCGAGCTTCACGCCCGGCGTGGTCGCGACGACGCGGCCGGTCAGCTTGAAGTCGGCCATGCAGGCTTCGACGCGTTCTTCAGCGATGATCAGCAGCCCGCGCTCGGTGTCGACCAGCGCGTAGACGATTTCCGGATGGAGGTTCAGCGCCTGGTTGGCGGGAATCGTCCACGGCGTGGTGGTCCAGATCACGATGCCGCCCTCGGCGCGCGGCAGTGCCGGCAGGCCGAACGCCTGCGCGGTCTTTTCCGGTTCCGCGAACGCGAACATCACGTCGATCGTCGGGTCGGTGCGATCCTTGTACTCGACTTCCGCCTCGGCGAGTGCCGAGCCGCAGTCGAAGCACCAGTTCACCGGCTTCAGCCCGCGATACACGTAGCCCTTCTCGATGATCTTGCCGAGCGCGCGGATCTCTTCCGCTTCGTTGACGAAGTTCATCGTCTTGTACGGGTTCGCCCAGTCGCCGAGCACGCCGAGACGCTTGAAGCCGACCTTCTGCTTCTCGATCTGCTCGGTCGCGTACGCGCGCGCCTTGCTCATCACTTCGGCCGCCGGCAGCGACTTGCCGAACTGCTTCTCGATCTGGATCTCGATCGGCATCCCGTGGCAATCCCAGCCCGGCACGTACGGCGCGTCGAAGCCGGCCATGTTGCGCGACTTGACGACGATGTCCTTCAGGATCTTGTTGACCGCGTGACCGAGGTGGATGTCGCCGTTCGCATACGGCGGGCCGTCGTGCAGGATGAACTTCGGCCGGCCCTGGCTGGCCGCGCGGATCTTCTCGTAGATGCCGCGCTCTTCCCATTCCTTGACCCACTGCGGCTCGCGCTTGGGCAGGTCGCCGCGCATCGGGAACGGCGTGTCGAGCAGGTTGACCGGATACTTGGCCTGCGGTTTCGAATCGGCTTTCTTGTTGCTCATGATGGGATCGCTATCTAAATCGGGGGACGCTCGTGCGTCGTGAATCGGGGATGCGCGCGGGTCGGCGGCGCGAGGATGCGGCGCGGGGCGCCGCCGGCCGGATCAGCTAATTCGGTCGGTCGCCGAGGTCGAGAAGCCGGTCGCGCGGCTGCCCGGCGCACGGTCGCGCTCGACGAAGTACGCGCGCGCATTCGCGACGTCCAGCGCGATCGCGCGCGACAGCGCCTCGAGATCGTCGAACTTCGCCTCGTCGCGCAGCTTCTTCAGGAATTCGACGCGGATCAGCTTGCCGTACGCGTCGCCGTGCCAGTCGAGCAGGTGGACTTCGAGCAGCACGCGGCCGGAATCGTCGACGGTCGGGCGCAGCCCGAGGCTCGCGACGCCCGGCAGCGGGGCGGGGCCCAGGCCGTGCACCTGCACGACGAAGATGCCCGCGAGCGCCGGCCGCTTGTGCGCGATCGGCAGGTTCAGGGTCGGGAAGCCGAGGTCGCGGCCGAGCTTCAGCCCGTGCGCGACGTGGCCGCTGATCGCGTAGCCGTGGCCGAGCGCCTGCGCGGCCGCGTCGAGATCGCCCGCCGCGAGCGCGGTGCGCACGCCCGAGCTGGAGATGCGCGTGCCGTCGCTGCCGGCGACCGTGCCCATCTGCTCGACCTCGAAGCCGTACTGCTCGCCGGCCGCCTTCAGCGTGTCGAAGGTGCCCGCGCGCTTCGCGCCGTAGCAGAAATCGTCGCCGACCATCATCCAGCGCGTGTGCAGCCCGTTCACCAGCGTGCGCTCGACGAACGCCTGCGGCGACTGGCTTGCGAACGTATGGTTGAAGTGTTCGACGACGACACGGTCGACGCCGTGGTCGCGCAGCGCTTCCAGCTTGTCGCGCAGCATCGCGATGCGCGGCGGCGCGCCGGCCGGGTTGAAGAATTCCCGCGGGTGCGGCTCGAAGGTCATCACGCACACGGGCAGGCCGCGCGCGTCCGCTGCCGCGCGCACGCGCGCGAGCAGGGCCTGGTGGCCGCGATGGACACCGTCGAAGTTGCCGATCGTCAGCGCGCACGGCGCGCGGCTCTCGGCGTTGGGCAGGCCGCGGAAGACTTTCACGATAGCGGATGCAGCGTCGGGGAATGGGTGGTGGGATGCCGCAAAGCAGAAGATTATAAACGTTCGGGCGGCCCGGCGGCCGAGAAGGGGGGAAACGCGGGGGCGAATGGTAAAATTCGCGGATGAAAAAACTCGTGATCCTGATTTCCGGTCGCGGCAGCAACATGGAGGCCATCGTCCGCGCGTGCGCGCAGGAACGCTGGCCGGCCGAGGTCGCCGCCGTGATCGCCAACCGGCCCGACGCGGCCGGCCTGGCTTTTGCCGCGTCGCACGGGGTGGCGACCGCGGTGGTCGACCATCGTTCGTTCGACGGCCGCGACAGCTTCGACGCGGCGCTCGCCGCCGAGATCGACCGCTTCGCGCCCGATCTCGTCGTACTTGCCGGCTTCATGCGCATCCTCACGCCCGATTTCGTCAGACGATACGAAGGCCGGCTGCTGAACATCCACCCGTCGCTGCTGCCGAGCTTCAAGGGCATCCACACGCACCAGCAGGCGCTGGATGCCGGCGTCGCGCTGCATGGCGCGAGCGTGCATTTCGTGATTCCCGAACTCGACAGCGGTGCGATCGTCGCGCAGGGCGCGGTGCCCGTGCGCGCGGGCGACGACGCGGCCGCGCTCGCGCGGCGCGTGCTGGCGGTCGAGCACGTGCTGTATCCGCGTGCGGTCCGCTGGTTCGTCGAGGGGCGCCTGCGCCTCGAGAACGGCAGGGCAGTGGTCGCGCCGGAAGAGGCGCGCTGGATTTTCGCGGATCAACCGCATACCGAAACGAGCGAGGGCGTATGAAGCTGCACGGATTCCTGATTGGCCAGACCGAGACCTTGCTGGCCGAGGTGCTGAAGTTCACCGGCCCCGCCGACGCGACGACGAGCCGGTTCTTCCGCGCGCACCCGAAGCTCGGCCACGCCGAGCGCGGCGTGATCGCCGAGGCGGTGTTCGCGGTGCTGCGCCGGAAGATGGAGTTCTCGCACCTCGCCGAGAGCGGCACGGGCAGCCCCGCGCGGCGCCTGACGCTGCTCGGCCTGATGCAGACGCTCGGCCGCAATGCGCTGAAGCCGTTCGTGTCCGACACCGAGGCCGCGTGGCTCGAGCACGTGTCGAAGATCGATCCGGCGAGCCTGCCGGTGCGCGTGCGCACCAACCTGCCCGACTGGATCTACCAGGCGCTGTCCGCCCGTTTCGACGCAGAGGAACTCGCGCAGCTCGCCGCCGCGCTGAACTACCCGGCACCGCTCGACCTGCGCGCCAACGCGCAGAAGGCGACGCGCGACCAGGTGATCGACGCGCTGCGTGCGAACGGCATCGACGCGGGCGAGACGCCGTTCGCGCCGCAAGGCGTGCGCGTCGTCGGCAAGCCGGCGCTCACGCGTCTGAAGCTGTTCGAGGAAGGCCAGATCGAGGTGCAGGACGAAGGCAGCCAGCTGCTGTGCTCGCTGGTCGCGCCGCGCCGCGGCGAGATGGTCGTCGATTTCTGCGCGGGCGCCGGCGGCAAGACGCTCGCGCTCGGCGCGATGATGCGCTCGACCGGGCGCCTTTATGCGTTCGACGTGTCGGAAAAGCGCCTCACGAAGCTGAAGCCGCGCCTCGCGCGCAGCGGGCTGTCGAACGTGAACCCGGTGCTGATCGACAGCGAGCACGACGCGAAGATCAAGCGGCTCGCGGGCAAGATCGACCGCGTGCTGGTCGATGCGCCGTGCAGCGGCCTCGGCACGCTGCGCCGCAACCCCGACCTCAAGTGGCGCCAGACGCGCACGTCGATCGAGGAGCTCACGCCGAAGCAGGCGTCGATTCTCGCGAGCGCCGCGCGTCTCGTGAAGAAGGGCGGCCGGCTCGTGTACGCGACCTGCAGCGTGCTCGACGCGGAGAACGAGGCGATCGTCGAGCAGTTCCTCGCCGACCATCCGGACTTCGTGCTGGTGCCCGCACAGAAGGTGCTGGCCGACCAGCGCATCGAACTCGAGACCGGCGACTACCTGTCGCTGTGGCCGCACCGCCATGCGACCGACGGCTTCTTCGCCGCGGTGCTGGAACGGCGCGCCGCGCAGTAACGGCAGGGCGCACGGACGATGGAGAATCTGCAGAGCCGCCTGCTGTCGCACCGGCTGGCATCGGTGATCCGGGATTTCCACCAGCCGGTCATGATCTGGCAGGCGGCGATCCTCGTCGGCGCGCTGTGCTTCGCGTGGGTTGCAGCGCGCTTCGTCCATGGGCGCATCGATGCGCACCGCCGGGCGGCCGGGCGCGCGCCCGGCGCGGGTGCGCAAAGCCTGAAGCGCGCGTTGTTTCCGCTGTTCGGCGGCGTCTTCGTGGGGATCTCGCAGCTCGCGTTCGATCCGTTCATGTCGACGTCGCTGCTGTCGCTCGCGCTCGTGCCGCTGTTCGGCATCGGGCTGATCTACGTGCTGTTCTTCTTTGCGCGGCGCGTATTCGCGCGCGACGGGCGCACGCATGCGTGGCTATCGATCGTCGAGAAGATCGTGTCGACCGTCGTGTGGGCGGCGATGGTGCTGACCGTGCTCGGGATCCAGCGCGACGTGCTCGGCTGGCTCGACAGCGTGCAGTTCCGCGTCGCGAATGCGCACCTCACGCTGCTGTCGGTGATCTCCGGCGCGCTGTGGGTGTGCGTGACGCTGATGGTCGCGATGTGGCTGGGCTCGGTGCTCGAGGAGCGCCTCGCGCGCGCCACCACGCTCGACGCGAACCTGAAGGTCGTGATGTCGCGGGTCGGCCGCGCGCTGCTCGTGTTCGCGGCGATCCTGATCGGGCTGTCGCTCGTCGGCATCGACGTGACGGTGCTCGGCGTGTTCGGCGGCGCGGTCGGTGTCGGCCTCGGCTTCGGGCTGCAGAAGATCGCCAGCAACTACGTGTCGGGCTTCATCATCCTGCTCGACCGTTCGCTGCGGCTCGGCGACGCGATCAGCGTCGGCGGGCTCCAGGGCGTCGTCACGCAGATCCGTACGCGCTATACGGTCGTGCGCGGTCTCGACGGCAACGAGACGCTGATCCCGAACGAGAAACTGATCACCGACGTCGTGCAGAACCAGTCGTCGTACCTGACACGCGGCTACGCGAAGGTCGCCGTGCAGGTTGCTTATACCAGCGACGTCGAGCAGGCGCTCGCGGTGCTCGCGGAAGCCGCGAAGGACGTGCCGCGCGTGCTCGCGGACCCGGCGCCGACGCCGTATCTGGTCAGCTTCGGCGCGGACGGGATCGACCTGGAGCTCGGCTTCTGGATCGAGGACGCGGCGAAGGGCACGTCGGGCGTGCGTTCGTCCGTGAACCGCAACATCTGGCGGCTGTTCGGCGAGCACGGGATCTCGATTCCGTTCCCGCAGCGCGAAGTGCGCGTGGTCGGTTTGCCGGAGGGGTTCGCCGCGACGGGCGTGGTCGCCGAGGGCGTGCCCGTGGCCGATGGCCGGTCGATGGACGGGCGGGCGTCGGCCGCGTAGATGGGGCGCGCCGGCGCGAATCGGGCGCGAATCGAGCGGGGCCCGCGGCCAGAACCGGATCGCGTGGCTTTCCCGGTCCGCCGATGGACTGTTCGCGTTGCGTCAAGACAAGAGAATATTCATTTTTTACAAAGACTTGGAACGGTTGAAGTAAAATTCCGGTCTACACGCGGTATGCTTTCATTTTTCTGACGTCGGCCTGCGCCGGCATCGCTCTCACCACAGGTAACTGCCTTGTTGAATTCCCTGCTCGATTTTCTTTCCCACGGGCTCCTGCGCTTCTCGTGGTGGCAGGTCGCACTGTTCGCGCTTGCCGTCACGCACGTCACGATCATCGGCGTGACGGTCTACCTGCACCGCTGCCAGGCGCACCGCGCGCTGGAGCTGCACCCGATCGCGAGTCACTTCTTCCGCGTCTGGCTGTGGATGACGACCGGCATGCTGACGGGCCAGTGGGCCGCGATCCATCGCAAGCACCACGCGAAGTGCGAAACCGAGGAAGATCCGCACAGCCCGCAGACGCGCGGCATCTGGAAGGTGTTCCTCGAAGGCGCCGAGCTGTATCGCGCGGAAGCGAAGAACGAAGAAACGATGCGCAAGTTCAGCCACGGCACGCCGAATGACTGGATCGAGCGCAATGTGTACTCGAAGTACCCGATCCTCGGCGTGAGCCTGATGATGGTGATCGACGTCGCGCTGTTCGGCGTGCTCGGCCTGACCGTGTGGGCCGTGCAGATGGTCTGGATTCCGTTCTGGGCCGCGGGTGTCGTGAACGGCTTCGGCCACTTCTGGGGCTACCGCAACTTCAACTCGGCCGATGCGAGCACGAACCTGTTCCCGTGGGGCATCGTGATCGGCGGCGAAGAGCTGCACAACAACCACCACACGTTCGCGACGTCGGCGAAGCTGTCGAACAAGTGGTACGAGTTCGACATCGGCTGGATGTACATCCGCATCATGTCGGCATTCGGTCTCGCGAAGGTGAAGAAGGTTGCACCGACGCCGCGCCTGAACAAGCCGAAGACGGTGCTCGACCAGGAAACGCTGCAGGCCGTGCTGTCGAACCGCTACGAAGTGATGGCGCGCTACGGCAAGGCCGTGAAGCGTGCCTATCGCCAGGAGCTCGCGCACCTGAAGGAACTCGGTTCGAGCGAGAAGTACCAGCTGATGCGCGGTGCGCGCAAGTGGTTCCACAAGGACGCCGACGGCCTCGACGAGCCGCAGAAGAAGCTGCTGCCGGAGATCTTTGCGAACAGCCAGAAGCTGCACACGTACTTCCAGCTGCGCCAGGATCTGGCCGCGATCTGGGATCGCTCGACCGCGTCGCGCGAACAGCTGCTCGCGCAATTGCAGGATTGGTGCCATCGCGCGGAACAAAGCGGCATCAAGGCGCTGCAGGAATTCGCGACGCGCCTGCGTCGCTACGCCTGATTCGAAATCGATTAGAATCTCAGGACGTCACAAACCCCGCGTTGGCGGGGTTTTTTCATTTGGGCGGCCGGTTTTCGAAGGGCGACCGGAAGCGCCGGAATTCGTATGAGGCTCGGGGCAGCGCTGACGTGGCGCCCCGGGGCGAGCGTAGGGATGGGGCTGGAGCAAGCGCTAGGGCGCCAACTCTGGCCGACCGCGAAGCATGGGACCAGAGTAAGCGCTAAAGCGCCAACTCTGGCCAACCGCGAAGCATGGGGCTGGAGCAAGCGCTAAAGCGCTAACTCGGGCCGACCGCGAAGCATGGGGCCCGAGTAAGTGCTAAAGCGCTAACTCGGGCCGACAGGAGATATGGAGATGCAATCGACGATCAAACCCGTCGAGTACGACCGGCCGGTCTCGGCAGGAACCGTCTGTGGCGTCGGGCAAGCGTGGGCCAAAGTGCCCGAGGCGCCGTCCGCCGAAGAGCGCGCCGCGCTGAAGGCGCGCATCAAGGCGCTGCTCGCACGTGAAAAGGCCGTGCTCGTCGCTCACTACTACGTGGATGCCGAGCTGCAGGAACTGGCGGACGAAACCGGCGGCTGCGTCGCCGATTCGCTCGAAATGGCCCGTTTCGGCCGCGACCACGACGCGCAGACGCTCGTCGTCGCCGGCGTACGTTTCATGGGCGAAACCGCGAAGATCCTGAGCCCCGGCAAACGCGTACTGATGCCCGATCTCGACGCGACCTGCTCGCTCGATCTCGGTTGCCCGGTCGACGAATTCTCCGCGTTCTGCGATGCGCATCCCGACCGCACCGTCGTCGTCTACGCGAACACCAGCGCCGCCGTGAAGGCCCGCGCGGACTGGATGGTCACGTCGTCGATCGGCCTCGAAATCGTCGCGGACCTGCACGCGCGGGGCGAGAAGATCATCTGGGCACCCGATCGCCATCTTGGCAGCTACATCCAGAAGAAAACCGGCGCGGACATGCTGCTGTGGCAGGGTTCGTGCCTCGTCCACGACGAATTCAAGGGCATCGAGCTCGACCTGCTGCGTGCCGAATATCCGGACGCGAAGGTGCTCGTGCATCCGGAGTCGCCGGAAAACGTCGTCGCGCAGGCGGACGTCGTCGGCTCGACGACGCAGCTGATCGATGCCGCCGTGAAGCTCGACGCGACGCACTTCATCGTCGCGACCGACCTCGGCATCCTGCACAAGATGCAGCTCGCGGCGCCCGGCAAGACCTTCATCGCCGCGCCGACGGCCGGCAACAGCGCGACCTGTAAGAGCTGCGCGCATTGCCCGTGGATGGCGATGAACGGCCTCGCGAACCTCGCCGATGTACTCGAGCGCGGTCACAACGAGATCTTCGTCGATCCTGCGATCGGCGCGCGCGCGCGTCTCCCGATCGACCGGATGCTCGATTTCGCCGCGGCGCACAAGAAGCGCGTGCAAGCGAGCGGCGATCTGCAGCGCGATCAGCAACTGTTCGCGAACGTGGGGGCTGCATGACCGGCGCAGTCTCTCCGCTGTTCGAAGCGGTCCGCGCACAATACGGCGCGGCGTTCGACGAGGCGATCGCACGCAACGTCGCCGATGCGATCGCCGAAGACGTCGGCACTGGCGACCAGACCGGGCGGCTCGTGCCGGCCGGCGAGCGGCGCCGTGCACGCATCATCGTGCGCGAGGAAGCCGTGTTGTGCGGCGTGCCGTGGTTCGAGGCCGTCATCGCGCGAATCGATCCGTCGATCGTCGTGCAGTGGCACTATCGCGAAGGCGACCGGATGACGCCGGATTCGACCGTCTGCGAAATCGAAGGGCCGGCGCGCGCACTGTTGACGGCCGAGCGCAACGGACTGAACTTCCTGCAGCTGCTGTCGGGCGTCGCGAGCGCGACGCGTCGTTACGTCGATCGCGTCGAAGGCACGCGCGCGCAGATCCTCGATACGCGCAAGACGCTGCCGGGCCTGCGGCTCGCGCAGAAGTACGCGGTGCGGGTCGGCGGCGGCGAGAACCAGCGTCTTGCGCTGTACGACGGCATCCTGATCAAGGAAAACCACATCGCGGCTGCCGGCGGTGTCGGCGAAGCGCTCGATGCGGCGTTCGCGCTCGAATCAGGCGTGCCGGTGCAGGTCGAAGTCGAGACGCTCGCGCAGCTCGACACGGCGCTCGCGCATGGCGCGCAGTCGGTGCTGCTCGACAACTTCACGCTCGACATGATGCGCGAGGCAGTGCGTATCGCGTCCGGCAAGGCCGTGCTCGAAGTGTCGGGCGGCGTCAATTTCGATACGGTGCGCACGTTCGCGGAGACGGGCGTCGACCGCATCTCGATCGGCGCGCTGACGAAGGACGTGCGCGCGACCGACTACTCGATGCGGATCGTCGACTGACCGCACGACATACCGTCTGACGAAAAAAGCCGCTGGCGCGCATGACGCCAGCGGCTTTTTTTGTGCGGCTGCAGCCGGGAAGGGCGTACCGGTCAGCGGCGCGAGCGGGGCGTGAGCACGCTCGGCAGCGCCTTCGGCAGCGTGTGCGGCCAGTCGCGGCTGTAATGCAGCCCGCGGCTTTCGCGGCGCGAGTACGCGCTCTTCACGATCAGCGTCGCGACGTCGACGAGATTGCGCAGTTCGAGCAGGTCGCGCGTCACGCGGAAGTTCGCGTAGTACTCGTGGATCTCGTCGCGCAGCAGCGACAACCGGTGCTTCGCACGTTCGAGACGCTTGTCGGTGCGCACGATGCCGACATAGTTCCACATCAGCCGGCGCAGTTCGTCCCAGTTGTGCGCGACGACGACTTCCTCGTCCGCATCCGACACGCGGCTTTCGTCCCATGCGGGCAGCGTGGCCGGCGTGTCGGCGTCGAAGCCGGCCGCTTCGATCGCCTCGGCCGCCGCGCGGCCGATCACGAGGCATTCGAGCAGCGAATTGCTCGCGAGCCGGTTCGCGCCGTGCAGCCCCGTGTACGACGTCTCGCCGACCGCATACAGGCCCGCGAGATCGGTGCGCCCCGCGAGGTCGGTGACGACGCCGCCGCACGTGTAGTGCGCGGCCGGCACGACCGGAATCGGCTGCTTCGCGATGTCGATGCCGAATTCGAGGCAGCGCGCATGGATCGTCGGGAAGTGTTCGCGCAGGAACGCTTCCGGCTGGTGGCTGATGTCGAGATACACGCAGTCGATCCCGCGCTTCTTGATCTCGAAGTCGATCGCGCGCGCGACGATGTCTCGCGGCGCGAGTTCCGCGCGCGGATCGTGGGCGGGCATGAAGCGCGTGCCGTCCGGCAGCTTGAGCAGGCCGCCTTCGCCGCGCACGGCTTCCGAAATCAGGAACGACTTCGCATACGGATGGAACAGGCAGGTCGGGTGGAACTGGATGAATTCCATGTTCGACACGCGGCAGCCCGCGCGCCACGCCATCGCGATGCCGTCGCCGGTCGCGGTGTCGGGGTTCGTCGTGTACAGGTAGACCTTGCCGGCGCCGCCGGTCGCGAGCACCGTGTGCGGCGCCTCGATCGTGATCGTGCGGTCGTTGTCGACGTCGAGCGCATACAGCCCGTGACAGCGGCGGCCGGGCAGCCCAAGCCGGTCCGACGTGATCAGGTCGATCGCATGGTGGTTTTCGAAGAACGTGATGTTCGGATGCTGGCGTGCGCGGTCGGACAGCGTCGCGAGCACCGCATGGCCGGTCGCGTCGGCCGCGTGGATGATCCGGCGGTGGCTGTGGCCGCCTTCGCGCGTCAGGTGGAAACCGAGTTCGGCCGCATCGTCCTTCGTGAACGGCACGCCCTGCGAGATCAGCCATTCGATCGCTTCGCGGCCGTGCTCGACGATGTAGCGCGTCGCGCCTTCGTCGCACAGCCCGCCGCCGGCGACCAGCGTGTCGTCGACGTGGTTCTCGATGCTGTCCGCCGAATCGAGGACGGCCGCGATGCCGCCTTGCGCGTTATCGCTTGCCCCCTCCATCATCGAACGTTTCGCGATCAGCGCGACACGTCGCGTGCTGGCCAGGTTGAGTGCGACCGACAGCCCTGCCAGGCCGCTGCCGACGATCGCCACGTCGAATTTCATGCTGCATCTCCATCGTTACGCTTTAGAGCTTTAGATCTTTGCGTTCCGTCGGCCTTGGCCGCGGAAAGGGGAGAGCATACCGCGTCGGGCCCGAGCGTGCGCGCGAAACCGCGCAAAACAAAAAGCCCCGCATGTGCGGGGCTTTTCGGTCGCCGTCAGGCTGGCAGAAACCGGAGATTACTTGATCTTGGTTTCTTTGTATTCCACATGCTTGCGGACGACGGGATCGAACTTCTTGATCGCCATCTTTTCCGGCATGTTGCGCTTGTTCTTCGTGGTCGTGTAGAAATGACCCGTACCAGCGGTCGACTCAAGCTTGATCTTGTCGCGTGCGCCTTTTGCCATGATTGTGCTCCTTGGGCTTAGGCTTCGCCGCGTGCGCGCAGGTCAGCGAGCACGGAATCGATGCCGTTCTTGTCGATCAGGCGCAGGCCGGCGTTCGAGACGCGCAGGCGCACCCAGCGGTTTTCGCTCTCAACCCAGAACCGGCGGTTTTGCAGGTTCGGGAGGAAGCGGCGCTTCGTCTTGTTGTTGGCGTGGGAAACGTTGTTGCCGCTCATCGGCGCTTTCCCAGTTACTTGGCATACGCGTGCCATGAGAGCACTCCTAATACGCTAAATTCGGGGTTCGATCGCCGATGAAGGTTCCATCGTACCGCCACGTGATCCATGGCTGCACTCAGAACGCCGAAGCCTGTACAGACAAGGCCCTTCGATGGCTAGAACTGGTTGGAAAAAAGACAGACGATGATTCTAGCAGAAAAAGTTCAGAAAAATCAAACCCAATTTCGCATCGTCGTTGCGGCGGCCCCGGGGCGGGTCGCCGGGCCACAGTCTACAGCCAACCGGCGCGCGCGAACGAAAATGTATCGCTGGTGCCGACGACGACGTGATCGAGCAGCCGCACGTCGACGAGTTCGAGCGCGTCTTTCAGCACGCGCGTCAGGCGGCGGTCCTCCGCGCTCGGCTGGACCGCGCCCGACGGATGATTGTGCGCGACGATCAGCGCCGCGGCGTTCTGCTGCAGTGCGCGGCGCACGACCTCGCGCGGATAGACGGCCATGCGCGTCAGCGAGCCGCGCGTGATTTCCTCCATGTCGATCAGGCCGTTGCGGGCGTCGAGGTACACCGCAATGAATACTTCGTGCGGGCGCGAGCCGATCTTCAGCCGCAGGCAATCCTCGACGGCGCCGGGCGAATCGATCTGCAGGCGCGCTTGCGCCTTCTCCTCCAGCATGCGCCGCGCGATCTCGGTGACCGCGACGAGCCGTGCGGAGCGCGCGGGACCGATGCCGGGGTGCATCTCGAAGTCGCCGGTGGTCGCCTCGAGCAGACCGCGCAACGTGCCGAACTGCCTGACCAGCGCGCGGGCGGTGACGAACACATCGTGCCCGGGCTTGCCCGTGCCGAGCAGCAGCGCGATCAGCTCGTCGTCGGTCAGTGCGGCGGGCCCGCGCTCCAGCAGCCGTTCGCGCGGCCGCTCGGGGCGCCAGTCGGCCGGGCGGCGCTTGCGCAGGTGGATCGGGACGACGCGGCCCGGCGCAGCGGCCGGTGTGTCGGCGGTGTCGCGGCATTCGGCCGGCGCGACGGCGAGAGAGGATGACGGCATGATCGAAACTCCATTGGCGGCGGCCGTGTGCGCGACGTCGTCGCACTTTCAGCCTTGCGCGCTCAGGTGACTTACAATATTGGCTTTGCGCCGGGCCTTTCGGCCAGTTCGGGCGCCGACGAACACGAGTCATTCATGAGCATCATCGATCTATCCGAAGTGAAGCCCGGTTCCCACGTGACGCTGCATTACCGGCTGGCACTGGCCGACGGCGCCGACATCGTCAACACCTTCTCCGACAAGCCCGCCACGCTGCTGCTCGGCGCCGGGCAACTGGCGCCCTCGCTGGAACAGATTCTGCTCGGGCTCAGGGTCGGTGACCATTCGACTTTTCAGCTAACGCCCGAGCAGGCGTTCGGTCCCCGCAATCCCGACATGCTCCAGCGCGTGACGCTGTCGACGCTGCGCGAGAACGGGATGGTCGGCGACGATTTCACGCCGGGCGAACTGATCGAATTCAACGCGCCGGACGGCGGCCGCTATGCAGGGGTGCTGAAGGAAGTCAGCGAAACCTCGGCGCTGTTCGACTTCAATCATCCGCTCGCGGGCCAAGCGCTCACGTTCGAAGTGAAAATCATCGGAATCCTGTAATCATGAGCACCACCGATACGCTGTCCGGGCAGACCGTCGCCGCCGATGCCGAAATCCTGCTGGCCCAGCCGCGCGGCTTCTGCGCAGGGGTCGATCGCGCAATCGAGATCGTCGAGCGCGCGATCGCGATGCACGGTGCGCCGATCTACGTCCGTCACGAGATCGTCCACAACAAGTACGTGGTCGAGGATCTGAAGAAGAAGGGCGCGATCTTCGTCGAGGAGCTCGAGGAAGTGCCGGCCGGCAACACTGTGATCTTCAGCGCGCACGGCGTGTCGAAGGCCGTGCGCGACGAGGCGGACGTGCGCGGATTGCGCATTTACGACGCCACCTGTCCGCTCGTCACGAAGGTGCACGTTGAAGTGGCGAAGATGCGCCAGGATGGCGTCGACATCGTGATGATCGGCCACAAGGGTCACCCGGAAGTCGAAGGCACGATGGGGCAGGTCGAGCGCGGCATGCATCTCGTCGAAAGCGTCGAGGACGTGCAGAAGCTCGCACTCGCCGATCCCGAGCGCATCGCGCTCGTCACGCAGACGACGCTGTCCGTCGACGACGCGGCCGAGATCATCGGTGCGCTGAAGGCGAAGTATCCGATGATCCGCGAGCCGAAGAAGCAGGACATCTGCTACGCGACGCAGAACCGCCAGGATGCGGTGAAATTCATGGCGCCGCAGTGCGATGTCGTGATCGTCGTCGGCAGCCCGAACAGCTCGAATTCGAGCCGCCTGCGCGAAGTGGCGGAGAAGCGCGGCGTGGCCGCGTACATGGTCGATGCACCCGACCAGATCGATCCGGCCTGGGTCGCAGGCAAGCGCCGGATCGGCGTGACGGCTGGCGCATCGGCGCCGGAAGTGCTCGCCCAGGCGGTGATCGCGCGGCTGCGCGAACTCGGCGTGCGCAATGTGCGTGCGCTTGACGGCATCGAGGAAAACGTGTCGTTTCCGCTGCCGCGCGGGCTCAACCTGCCGCCCGCCGCCTGATTGCCGCATCGCACCCTGCGATACCCCGAAGCGCGCCTCCCGGCGCGCTTTTTTTTGCGTCGCGAAAACGCGACGCAACCATTGTTCGCATCAATGGTGCAACCCGGTTGCTATCGCTGCGCTTAGCCGCGTCTAAAAATTGGTTGCAATGCAGGAAAACCCCATCGAATCAGGATTATTGGCGGCCTATAAATGGAGTTACAATGCGCCCGTTTTCAGGCCGGAATGGCTTTGGAATCGGGTTTTGGCAAGGCGCGGGAGACCTACTCGATGCATGTGAAGTTGGCTGACGCCATGTCCGTCGCCGCACCGGTTGCAATGCTTGCCGGCTGTAGCAAAAAGAGCGACGACGAGGCGGGCAGGGAGACTGCGGGACCCGCAGTACCGGCGGCCAGCCACGTGCGCGCTGCCGGACCCGGTCGTGCGGCGCGGTCGGTGTGCCGCATTGCGCAATCGAACAGTGACAAGGACAACGGGGCACGTTTGGCGATCGAGGAATTCAACGCGCAGGGCCCGAAGATCGGCATGCATTCGGCACGGCGGGCAGCACGCGCCGGCGGCGCTGCCATCGACCGGGCGACGGGCAAGCTGATTGCCCGACAACGAGCCGCCGGCCGTGATGCGGCAGCAGCAGGGCGCGCCGCACGGCGGGCGCCCGGGTTTCGGGGCAACGCAGGCGACGTGCAGATGTCACTGATTCCCTTTCATTTCGATTCGACGAAGCAGCGTGTCGCCGCGACCCATCGCGTCGCGGCGGGCGGTCTGCTTCGTTTCACGGATTCCGACACAGTCCTGACGAAAGTCGGGCGCCACCTTCGCGATGCCGGTTCGGGCGCCGCGCGGGCGGCGGACGGCCGGCTTGCACTGCAGGCGACGGCGTCCGGCATCGGAGCGCAAACCCTTGGCGACATCGGCATGTGCGCCGTCAAGGTGGTCGAGCCCGCGGGCGACGCGGCGCGGAACCTGATCTGCCCGGACGCGGGGTTCGCCCCGGCCCGGACGGAAAAAAGCATGGCGTTCGGGCAACCGGACACCGTTGCGGCACGCTGCCCTACGACTTCAAGGAGGCCAAGTACACCGTCCTCGATGTCGTGACGATTTAGCGACGGGACTCATGATGGCACCGGAACAGTGCGGTGCCGTTTCTGTATCCGCTCCGGCGGCAGGTCCGGCTGTACAGGCCGGGCGGCGCGCGCCGGGACGATCCACCCTTACCGGTATCGACTAGTACCCGCAGTGTCGCCGAGAAGGCGCGATTCCTCGCTTACCCGCGGGGCGCAACGTCCTCCGGCAGCATGGGCCAAGGAGCTTTAAATGGATATTTTCGTCCAGCAGATCCTCAACGGGCTGGTGCTCGGCAGTGTGTACGCCATCATCGCGTTGGGTTACACGATGGTGTACGGCATTCTCGGCATCATCAACTTCGCGCACGGCGACGTGCTGATGATCGGCGCGATGGTCGCCCTGTCGGCGATCACCGTGCTGCAGAACCACTTTCCCGGACTCGGCAACGTCGCGACGCTGACGATCGGCCTTGGCATCGCCGCGATCGTCTGCGCGTGCGTGGGCTACACGATCGAGCGGGTCGCGTACCGGCCGCTGCGCCGCGCACCGCGTCTCGCGCCGCTGATCACCGCGATCGGCGTGTCGATCCTGCTGCAGACGGCCGCGATGATCATCTGGTCGCGCAACCCGCTGCCGTTCCCGCAATTGCTGCCGACCGATCCGATCAACGTGATCAAGGCGACCGACACGACGCCCGGCGCCGTGATCTCGGTCACCGAAATCGTGATCATCGCGGTGGCGTTCATCGTGATGGCGGGCCTCTTGCTGCTCGTGCACAAGACCAAGCTCGGCCGTGCGATGCGCGCGATCGCCGAAAGCCCGAACACCGCGAGCCTGATGGGCGTGAACCCGAACTTCGTGATCTCCGCGACGTTCATGATCGGCTCCGCGCTCGCCGCGCTGGCCGGCGTGATGATCGCGTCCGAATACGGCAACGTGCACTTCTACATGGGCTTCATCCCCGGCATGAAGGCGTTCACCGCGGCGGTGCTCGGCGGGATCGGCAACCTCGGCGGCGCGATGGTCGGCGGCGTGGTGCTCGGCCTGATCGAGCAGCTCGGCGCGGGCTACATCGGCAACCTCACGGGTGGCGTGTTCGGCAGTAACTACCAGGACGTGTTCGCATTCATCGTGCTGATCATCGTGCTGGTGTTCCGTCCGTCGGGCCTGCTGGGTGAACGTGTCGCGGACCGCGCGTAACGGAAGGGGAGCAAACAACATGACATCCATTCAACCGATCGAATCCTCGACGTCGCTCGTCGAAGAACGCAACACGACGAAGACCGTCGTCATCGGCATCCTGACCGCGGCCTTCGTGATCGCGGCGCCGATCATCATCGGCTCGGCAGGCGGCAACTACTGGGTCCGCGTGCTCGACTTCGCGATGCTGTACGTGATGCTCGCGCTGGGGCTGAACGTGGTGGTCGGCTTCGCCGGCCTGCTCGACCTCGGCTACATCGCGTTCTACGCGGTGGGCGCGTACACGGCGGCACTGCTGAGTTCGCCGCACCTGAGCTCGCAGTTCGAGTGGATCGCGGCGCTCGCGCCGAACGGCCTGCACATCCCGTTCCTGGTCATCGTGCCGATCGCGATGGCGCTGGCGGCGACCTTCGGGATCCTGCTCGGTGCGCCGACGCTGCGCCTGCGCGGCGACTACCTGGCGATCGTGACGCTCGGCTTCGGTGAAATCGTCCGGATCTTCATGAACAACCTCGACCGTCCGGTGAACATCACCAACGGCCCGAAGGGGATCACGGGCATCGATCCGGTGCACGTCGGCGGCTTCAACCTGTCGCAGACGCACTCGCTGTTCGGCTTCCAGCTGCCGTCGGTCTACATGTACTACTACCTGTTCGTGCTGTGCTCGCTGCTGGTGATCTGGACGTGTACGCGCCTGCAGCACTCGCGTATCGGCCGTGCCTGGGCCGCCATCCGCGAGGACGAAATCGCCGCGAAGGCGATGGGCATCAACACCCGTAACGTGAAGCTGCTCGCGTTCGCGATGGGCGCGTCGTTCGGCGGCCTGTCGGGCGCGATGTTCGGTTCGTTCCAGGGCTTCGTGTCGCCGGAATCGTTCACGTTCTGGGAATCGATCGTGGTGCTGGCGTGCGTGGTGCTCGGCGGCATGGGCCACATCCCGGGCGTGATCCTGGGTGCGGTGCTGCTCGCAATCTTCCCGGAATTCCTGCGCTCGACGATGAGCCCGCTGCAGCATGCGCTGTTCGGCCATGACATCGTCGATACGGAAGTGATCCGTCAGGCGCTGTACGGCCTCGCGATGGTGATCATCATGCTGTACCGCTCGGAAGGCCTGTGGCCCGCGCCGAAGCATGAGGACAAGATCGCGAAACTGGCGAAGCGCGCCGGCAAGAAGCCGGTGCGCGCTTAACCGACGGACAAGGGGATAAACACATGAGCGACAAGCAAATCCGACTGTCCGTCTCGGGCGTGAACAAACGCTTCGGCGGGCTGCAGGCACTGTCCGACGTCGGCCTGCAGATCAAGGAAGGCGAGATCTACGGCCTGATCGGCCCGAACGGCGCGGGCAAGACCACGTTCTTCAACGTGATCACGGGCCTGTACACGCCGGACTCCGGCGAGTTCAAGCTGGACGGCACGGAATACAAGCCGACCGCGGTGCACCAGGTCGCGAAGACGGGCATCGCGCGCACGTTCCAGAACATTCGCCTGTTCGGCGGGATGACGGCACTGGAGAACGTGATGGTGGGCCGCCACGTGCGGACCAAGCACGGCCTGTTGGGCGCGGTGTTCCAGACGCCGGCCGAGCGCCAGGAAGAGCGCGAGATCAAGGAACGCGCGATCGAGCTGCTCGAGTACGTCGGCGTGCTGCAGTATGCGGACTACACGTCGCGCAACCTGTCGTACGGCCACCAGCGCCGGCTGGAAATCGCACGCGCGTTGGCAACCGACCCGAAGCTGCTCGCGCTCGACGAACCGGCGGCCGGGATGAACGCGACCGAGAAGGTCGAACTCACGCGCCTGCTCGACAAGATCCGCTCGGACGGCCGCACGATCCTGTTGATCGAGCACGACGTGAAGCTCGTGATGGGATTGTGCAACCGGATGACGGTGCTCGATTACGGCAAGGTGATCGCCGAGGGTCTGCCGCAGGACGTGCAGAAGAATCCGAAGGTGATTGAGGCATATCTCGGCGCAGGGGTGCATTGATGGCAGCGGCAATGTTGAAAATCAAGGGCTTGCAGGTCAACTACGGCGGCATCCAGGCCGTCAAGGGCGTTGACATGGAAGTCCGCCAGGGCGAGCTGGTGACGCTGATCGGCGCGAACGGCGCGGGCAAGACCACGACGATGAAGGCGATCACGGGTCTGAAGCCGTATTCGGCGGGCGACATCGAGTACGACGGCAAGTCGATCAAGGGCGTGCCGTCGCACGAGCTGCTCAAGCGCGGCCTTGCGATGGTGCCGGAAGGCCGCGGGATCTTCGCGCGGATGTCGATCATCGAGAACATGCAGATGGGCGCGTACCTGCGCAACGACAACGAGCAGATCAAGAAGGACGTCGACCGGATGTTCGGCTTCTTCCCGCGGCTGAAGGAGCGTGCGACGCAGCTCGCGGGCACGCTGTCGGGCGGCGAGCAGCAGATGCTGGCGATGTCGCGCGCGATCCTGTCGAAGCCGAAGCTGCTGCTGCTCGACGAGCCGTCGATGGGCTTGTCGCCGATCATGGTCGAGAAGATCTTCGAAGTGGTGCGCGAGATCTCGAAGGAGGGCATCACGGTGCTGCTGGTCGAGCAGAACGCGCGCCTCGCGCTGCAGGCAGCCGACCGTGGCTACGTGATGGACTCGGGCACGGTCACGATGGAAGGCGACGCGAAGCAGATGCTCGACGATCCGAAGGTGCGGGCTGCGTATCTGGGTGAGTGAATGAGCGGGCCCGGTGCGGCGCGACGGCGGATGCCGGCGTGCCGCCCAAGGGCTTTCGAAAGGCTGTCACGGGATACCGTGACAGCTTTTTTTTTCGTGCGGCGCGCCCGGCGGCGAACCGCGCGCGCGGATGCGACTCCATTCATTCGACAGTGACGCCGACCATGCGGCGCGGGACACGGTAGCGCGAAGGCCGTCCGCTACCGGCCGTCCGCTACCGGCCGTCCACCAACCGTCACGCAGGCTGCGTAGCATGGTCGGTCCATCGGGACACGGAGAGCACCCATGAGTCTGGACTACGGTTTCGTGAAGGCGAAGGTGACGTCGGTGGCGCAGCTGAAGGGCTCGCCGCACGGCAGCGAGATCCAGTATCACATCCACCTGACGCTCGCGTTGCCGAGCGGCGACTGGGACGTCGCGATCAATGTCGGCACCAACGACGCGGACGACCTGCTGAACTACAAGCTCGTCTACGATTTCCATCATCCGGTCACGGCGACGCTCGCGGCCGCGGCCGAGGGCTATACCGATCTCACCGGGCAAACCGCGCTGCCGGCGCTCGACTATCTGCGCAGCGACATCCTGAACGAGACGGGCGCATGGCGCGCCAGCGCGGTGATGGACGGCACCGAGAACGCGGAGCCGATCCCGTCGCTGCTGCGGCTCGTCAATGCCGCGCAGTCGCAGGGGCTCGACGTCGTCGTGTTCGGCCGCACGTATAGGGAGGGCAACGGCATCCACGACACGCACATGAACCAGGGTTCGACAGGCGCGAACTACCTGCATCGCGCGGGCAACGACCACAACGATCACAACGACGTGTGGCAGGACGGCGCGTTGATCGTGCGCGTGAGCGAGTCGCAGTGGGCCGCGTATTTCGCGGCGTTCGAGCAGCAGGCCGTGCCGACCGACGCGCTCGGCAATCCGCTGCCGGACGCGGGGCCGATCACGCGCTGAACGTGGCGGCTGCCGACGGCGTCACGCGGCCGGCAGCGTCTTGCCGAACGAGATGCGTTCCTCGACGCGATAGCCGAGCGCCGCATAGAAGCGGCACGCATCGTCGTTGCCGGGCAGCACCTGCAGGTTGATCTTCAGGCAGCCGCGCGCGGCGAGCGCGCGTTCCGCATGCGCGATCAGCGCGCGGCCGATGCCGAGCCGCCGCGCGTCGTTCGACACGCCGAACGAGTAGAGCCAGCCGCGATGTCCGTCGAAACCCGCCATCAGCGTGCCGACGACCCGCGCGCCGCACGTCGCGACGAAGAACAGCTCCGGCTGCGTCGCGAGCTTCAGCTCGATCGATCGCAGCGGATCACGGTGCGGCGGCGCGCCGGCTTCGTCGTACTGCGGGAACGCGTCGTGCCATACCGCGAGCACGGCATCGGTGTCGGCGCGTTCGAACGGGCGGATCGCGACAGCATCGGCGGCGGCATCCATCGCGGCGGTTTCCTTAGAGCGTGTCGAGGATCGACCGCAGCATCGCCATCATCTGGTCGATTTCCTCGGTCGTGACGTTCAGCGCGGGCATGAAGCGCAGCAGGTTCGGGCGTGCCGCGTTCAGCAGCAGGCCGTCGGGCTGCATGTCGCGCGCCTTCTCGACGATCTGCGGGCCGATGTCCTTACCGAGCAGCAGCGCGCGCAGCAGGCCTTCGCCGCGTTCGCCCTCGAAGCCGCGCTCCTCCGACAGCTCGAGCAGCCTGCGCTTCAGGTATTCGCTGCGCGCACGCACGCCTTCGAGGAAGCCGGGCGCGACGAGCTGCGAGATGACCGAGTAGCCGACCGCCGTCATCAGCGGGTTGCCGTTGTACGTACCGCCCTGGTCGCCGGCCTCGAACACCGCGACCTCGGCCTTCGACAGCAGCGCGCCGAGCGGTGCGCCACCGCCGATGCCCTTCGCGAGCGTCATGACGTCCGGCTCGATGCCGGACAGTTCGTACGCGAACAGCGTGCCCGCGCGGCCGCAGCCGCTTTGCACCTCGTCGACGATCAGCAGCAGGTTGTGCTGCTTCGTCAGCGCGCGCAGCGCCTGCATGAATTCACGCGTTGCCGGAATCACGCCGCCTTCGCCCTGGATCGGCTCGAGCATCACCGCGACGGTCTTGTCGGTGATCAGCTTCTCGACGGAGTTGATGTCGTTCAGCTCGGCCTTCGGGAAGCCCGGCACCTGCGGTGCGTAGATCGTGTCCCAGCCCGGCTTGCCGCTGGCCGACATCGTCGCGAGCGTGCGGCCGTGGAAGCTGTGGTCGAACGTGATGATCTCGTACGCGCCGTTCTTGAACTTGCGGCCCCATTTGCGCGCGAGCTTGATCGCGCCTTCGTTCGCTTCCGCGCCGCTGTTCGTGAAGAACACCTTGTCGAACACGCTGTGCTGCGTGAGCAGGCCTGCGAGCTTCGCCATCGGTTCGTTGTAGAACGCGGGCGACGGATTCAGCAGCTTCTCGGCCTGCGTCTTCAGCGCTTCGACGATGCCGTCGTTGCAGTGGCCGAGGCTGTTGACGGCCCAGCCCTGAATGAAGTCCAGATAGCGCTTGCCCGTGTGATCGTAGAGCCACGAACCCTTGCCGTGCGTAAACACGATGTCGGGGCGGTTCGTGATGTACATCAGCGAGTCGATCGGGTAATCGTTCAGGGGCATGGCAGCAGACTCCAGCGGACGTTGAAAGGAAAACGGGCAATAAAAAAGCCACGGAAGGCCGTGGCTGGTGGGTCGAACAGCTTGTGCGTAACCGGTGAAGCGGAGGAGGGGGTTACGCGCGAGTCCGTGACGAGCCGGCGGCATCCGGGCGGAGCGGCGAGCGGCGACGTCGAAGTGCGGACAGGAAGCGGTTCATGTGCGCAAGCATAAGGCATCCCGCGCCCCACTGTAAACCGCCGCGATGCCACGGATGTGACACGGCGGCGCGCAGCGGGGCGCGCGGGCGCGCCCGGTGCTCAGACCGGATGCGCGAGATCGGCGGCGCTCGTGAACGAGTCCGCGTAGAACTCGTCGGCCGGCAGTGCGTGGTGCTGCGTGAAGTCGCGCTGGGCGGATTCGACCATCACCGGCGCGCCGCATGCGTACACCTGGTGGCCCGACAGATCGGGCAGGTCCTCGATCACCGCGCGATGGACGAAGCCGGTGCGGCCGGTCCACTGGTCGGCGTCGTCCGGCTCGGACAGCACCGGCACGTACTTGAAGTTCGGGATCTCGCGCGCCCATTGCTCGGCGAGCTCGCCGAGGTAGATGTCCTTCTTGCGGCGTGCGCCCCAGTAGAGCGTCATCGGGCGCGTGATGCCCGAATGCCGGACGTGCTCGACGATCGCCTTGATCGGCGCGAAGCCGGTGCCCGATGCGAGCAGCACGATCGGCTTGTCGGAGTCCTCGCGCAGGAAGAACGTGCCGAGCGGGCCTTCGAAGCGCAGGATGTCGCGCTCCTTCATCGCGCCGAACACGTGGTCGGTGAACTTGCCGCCCGGCATGTGGCGGATGTGCAGCTCGATCGGGCCTTCCTCGTGCGGCGCGTTCGCCATCGAGTAGCTGCGGCGCGAGCCGTCCTTCAGGATGAATTCGACGTACTGGCCCGCGAGGTATTGCAGGCGCTCGTTGGCCGGCAGCTGCAGCTTCACGACCATCACGTCGTCGGCGCGGCGCTCGAGCGCGGCGATCCGGCACGGCAGCTTCTTCACCTGCACGCCGTCGACGCCGGCGATTTCACGCACGTCGATCTCGAGGTCGCATTGCGCCTTCGAGCAGCACAGCAGCGCGAGGCCGCGCGTGCGTTCGTCGTTGGACAATGCCGATGCGGCGTGCGGGCCCTGTTCGATCTGGCCCGACACGATCTGGCCCTTGCAGGAGCCGCACGCGCCGTTCTTGCACCCGTACGGCAGGTGGACGTTCTGGCGCAGCGCCGCCGCCAGCACGGTTTCGTCCGACTCGACCTGGAACTGCCGGCCGCTTTGCTTGAGAGTAACGTTGAATGCCATAGAACCAAATAGAACAAAATGTGGGGACCGTGCATCTCGCGCACGGCAGCTACAATGCAAACCCGTTGCGCGCCGCGCAACGGTGGCTACTGATTTCGCAACCAACATGATCGCGACTCGAATCCTGCGCCGGCCGCGCGCCCTGATCGTCGGCTGCGGCGACGTCGGCTTGCGCTGCGTCGCGCAATGGCGCGACGCGCGCCCCGACCTGCGCATCGTCGCGCTGACGAGCCATCCGGGCCGCCGCGACGAACTGCGCACGGCAGGCGCGACGCCGCTCGTCGGCGACCTCGATCGCCGGGCGACGCTCGGACGTATCGCGGGCCTCGCCCGCACGATCCTGCATCTCGCGCCGCCGCAATCCGACGGCCGCGACGATCGCCGCACCCGCGCGCTGATCGCCGCATTGTCCGTGCCTGCACGGCGGCCGTCCGCACCGGCGGTGTCGTCGGTCGGCCGGCTCCGCACGCTGCGCGCCGCGACCCGACAGGCCGGCGTGCCGGCGCGGGCAGCGCGTATTGTACCCGACGCCCTTCGCGTGCCGACGCTCGTCTACGCCAGTACGACGGGCGTATACGGCGATTGCGGCGGGGCGCGAATCGACGAAACGCAGCCGCTGCGCCCCGCGAATCCGCGCGCGTTCCGGCGCGTCTCGGCCGAGCGTCAGCTGCGGGCGGCGACGGTGCGCGGCGTGCTGTCCGCGCGCATCGTGCGCATTCCCGGCATCTACGCGGCGAACCGGCTGCCGCTCGCGCGGCTCGAGCGCGGCACGCCGGCACTCGACGCGGCCGACGACGTCTACACGAACCACATCCACGCGGACGATCTCGCGGCGATCCTGCGTCGCGCGGCCGTGCGCGGCAAGCCGGCGCGCGCCGTGCACGCGTCGGACGACAGCGAACTGCGGATGGGAGAGTATTTCGACCGGGTCGCACAGGTGTTCGGCCTGCCGCCGCCGCCGCGGATCAGCCGCGCGGACGCCGAGCAGCAACTCGAGCCGGCGCTCCTGTCGTTCATGCGCGAGTCGCGGCGCCTGTCCAATGCGCGGCTCAAGGCCGAATTGTGCGTGACGTTGCGCTATCCGACCGTAGACGAATTCCTTCAAACGCTCGCGCCGCGCGGCGCGTCAGGTCAGCGCCGGTAACGCCTCGATCAGCAGGAAGCACAACAGCGCGCCGATCAGCGCGCCGATCAGGTTCGGATGGTATTTGTGCTTCATGTGCATCGCGGCCAGCAGCCCGCCGATCACGATGGCGCCCACGACCGCGAACGCGATCGTCACGTACGACAGTTCGAAAGAATGGTTGAAGTTCATGATGTCTCCCCTGCATCGCTGCTCGTACAGCTTGTGATTTCAGTATAGCGGGGGATCGTGCGGCCGCGACGCGGCCGGACATCGAACGATCGTGCGGATTTTCCCTTACAGGGTTTTGACGGGATTGCGCAGGGCTGAAAGGTCGTCTTCCTCGAGCCAGCGCCACGCGCCCGGCGCCAGGTCGTCCGGCAGCGTGAACCCGCCGATGCTTTCGCGGTGCAGCGCCTCGACGCGGTTGCTGGCCGCCGCGACCATGCGTTTCACCTGATGATATTTGCCTTCGAGGACGGTCAGCGCGAGCGCGTGCGTGTCGCGCGCGTCGGCGGCGACCGCCGCGATCGGCTTCGGCTCGCCGTGGAGCTGCACGCCGGCGCGCAGCGCGTCCAGCTGGGCGTCGTCGAGCGGGTGGCGCACGGTGGCGACGTAGGTCTTCGGCACCTTGCGCTTCGGCGACGTGTACGCGTGCACGAACTGGCCGTCGTCGGACAGCAGCAGCAGGCCCGTCGTGTCCTGGTCGAGGCGGCCGACGCATTGCACGCCGCGTGCGACGAGCGGCGCGGGCAGCAGGCTGAACACGCTCGCGTGGTGTTGCGGCTCGCGCGAACACTCGTAGCCGGCCGGCTTGTTGAGCGCGAGATATGCGCGGGCGTGGAACGGCCACGCGGTGTCGTCGACCGTGAACACGAGGCCGTCGGTGTCGAACGACGCGTCGGGGTCGGTCGCGCTCGCGCCCGCGACGGTGACGCGGCCCGTTTCGATCAGGCCGCGGCACTGGCGGCGCGAGCCGAAGCCCTGCGTGTAGAGAATGCTTTCGAGATCCATAGCGCGCGCATTCTATCAAGCCACGCGCCGGCGCCGGCACGAACCCGCCCGCGCTGGTAAGCTGCGGAGCGCCGCGCCGCACGTTCCCTCTTCACGGAAGGTGGACTTCGCATGCAAGGAGCGTACGGCTTCAGCGTGAAGTCGCGCCACGACGGCGGCAGGCCCGTACCCGGGCTATTGCCGTCTCCATCCGACACGGAGTTTGCCGCATGAATCCGACGACGCTCGATGCACTCGCCGATTTCCCCCGTCAGCTCGAAGCCCATTTCGCCGCCGTGCCGGACGGCTACGCGCGCTGGACCCCCGACGACTGGAGCGGGATCCCGAGCGAGCATTTCTCGCCGCTCGGGCAGCTCTGCCACGTGCGCGACATCGAAATCGACGGCTACCACGTGCGGCTGCGGCGGATGCTCGACGAAGATCACCCGCTGCTCGTGTCGGTCGACGGCGATGCGCTCGCGATCGAGCGCCGCTACGACGCCGCGTACGCGTCCGACGTGCTCGCGGCGATTCGCGACGCGCGGCGCGAGACGCTCGACCTCGTGTCGCGCCTCACGCCGGAGCAGTTCGCGCGCACCGGCGAGTTCGACGGCTACGGCGTGCTCACCGTGCGCGGCCTGCTCCATTACCTCTGCAGCCACGACCAGCAGCATCTGGCCGGCATGCAGTGGCTGCTCGGCAAGATCGACGCGGCGCTGTACACGCGCTGAACCGCACGGCCCGGCGGCCGTGCATCGTGTCGCGTCGAGCGGATTTCGTCGCGTTCGTCGGCGGGGCAGCCCACCATTCCGGATGCCTGATTGGATCGTTTTTCTAGATAATCCATCCAGCCGTGCCCGGCTGACCGGCACGTCGCGCGTGCCTACACTCCTAGCTTCATTCAACGCAAACAGGAGTCAACCGTGGCTACTCATACGCTCGCAGACAAGGTCGTCCTGATCGCAGGCGGCGCCAAGAATCTCGGCGGGCTGATCGCCCGGGACCTGGCCGGCCACGGTGCGAAGGCGGTGGCGATTCACTACAACAGCGCGGCATCGCAGGCGCAGGCCGAAGAGACGGCCGCCGCCGTGCGCGCGGCCGGCGCGGAAGCCGCGACGTTCCAGGCAGACCTGACGACGGCCGCCGCGGTCGAGAAGCTGTTCGGCGACGCGAAGCAGCGCTTCGGCAAGATCGACATCGCGATCAACACCGTCGGCAAGGTGCTGAAGAAGCCGTTCACCGAAATCACCGAGACCGAGTACGACGAGATGTTCGCGGTGAACAGCAAGTCGGCGTTCTTCTTCATCAAGGAAGCGGGGCGGCACCTCGAGGATCACGGCAAGCTCGTCACGCTCGTGACGTCGCTGCTCGGCGCGTTCACGCCGTTCTATGCGGCCTACGAAGGATCGAAGGCGCCGGTCGAGCACTTCACGCGCGCGGCGTCGAAGGAGTACGGCGCGCGCGGCATCTCGGTGACGGCGGTCGGGCCCGGCCCGATGGATACGCCGTTCTTCTACCCGGCCGAAGGCGCCGACGCGGTCGCGTATCACAAGACGGCCGCCGCGCTGTCGCCGTTCAGCAAGACGGGCCTCACCGACATCGAGGACGTCGTGCCGTTCATCCGTCATCTCGTGACCGACGGCTGGTGGATCACCGGGCAGACGATCCTGATCAACGGCGGCTATACGACCAAGTAATCGACCCGGTAACGGGCCGTGCCGGGGGGCGTCGTGTGCGCGGCGACCCGCAATGGACCGTTTGCATGGACAATGGACGGGCGCGCGGCCACAACGCCGCGCGCCCGTTTCATCTGTGCCGCCGGGATCGGCCGCGACGCGCGGCGCTTGCCGGCCACGGTCGCCCGAACCCACGTTCTCCGCCTGCCGATGGACAAGCTGGATCAGGTCAGAATCTTCCTTCAGGTTGCCGAGATGGGCAGCTTCATCAAGGCCGCGCACGCGCTCGACGTGCCGCGCGCGACCGTGTCGGCCGCCGTCCAGCAGCTCGAGACCGCGCTCGGCACGCGCCTGTTGCACCGTACGACGCGACAGGTCCAGCTGACTGCCGACGGCGCGCTGCTGCTGGAGCGTGGCCGGCGCCTGCTCGCGGAAGCCGACGATCTCGACCGGCTGTTCCGGCGTCGCGATCGCGACGTGATCGGGCGGCTCAACGTCGATGCGCCGAGCCGGATCGCGCGCCGCGTGATCGCCCCCGCGCTGCCGTCGCTGTTTCGCCGCTACCCGAAGCTGCAGCTGTCGCTCGGCTCGACCGACCGCTCGATCGATCTCGTGCAGGAGGGTGTCGACTGCGCGATCCGGGTCGGGCGGCTGGCGGACAGCAGCCTCGTCGTGCGGCCGCTCGGGCAGTTCGCGCTGATCAACTGCGCGAGCCCCGACTACCTGCGCGAATGCGGCGTGCCCGAGCATCCCGATGCGCTTGCGCACGGGCACTGGGCGATCGGCTATGCGTCGCCGACGACCGGCCGCGAGCTTGGCTGGGAATACTGCGCGGACGGCGGGCGGCACACGCTGACGCTGCCGAGCCGCGTGATCGTCAACAACGCTGAAACCTATATCGCGAGTTGCATCGCCGGCATGGGGCTGATCCAGATTCCGCGCTTCGACGTGGTGCATCTGCTCGACAGCGGGGCGCTCGTCGAGGTGATGCCCGGTCATCGGGCCGCGCCGATGGACGTGTCGGCCGTCTATCCGCATCGGCGGCATCGGTCGAGGCGGCTCAATGCGTTCGTCGAGTGGTTCGGCGAGCTGATGGCGGATGCATTGAACGACGCGGGCGCGGCCGGCAGCGGCGACTGAAAGCGGCGGCGTGGCCGCACCCGCGGGCCGTCGGCCATTCGCCGGCCGGTGACGCCGATCGATCGGCGTCGGTGCGGCGCGGCATGCGCGGTACGGCCGGCACGTGCGGCCATCGCGTCGCGCACTCAGGCGGCGAACTGCCGCGTGCGCCCGGTGGCCCGCACCGCGTCGATCAGCGCGGCGCAGGCGCCGTCGGGCTTCGACGCGAACGCGTAAAAGCGCGCGGCCGGCAACGCCGGCAGGCCGTCATTCGCCCCGCATGCGCGCAGGCCGTCGCGCAGCTGGCTGCGCGCGAGCGCCGTGACCGCGAAGCCGGCCAGCGCGGCCGATATGCAGCCGGCCATGCTGGCGCTTTCGAACAGCACGCGAAACGGCCGCAGCGCGGCGGCGAGCGAGGACACCGCGGCTTCCCGGTACACGCACGGCTCCGGAAACAGCGCGAGCGGCACTTCGCCTTCGGCGTCGATTGCCATATCCGACGCGAACGCCCATACCAGTGGTTCTTCCCACATCAGTTCGCCCGGCGCGTCGACCTGCCTGCATTGCTTGCCGAACACGACGTCGAGCCGGCCCAGCGTCTGCTCGCGCAGCAGTGCCGCAGTGATCCCGACCTTCAGTTCGATCGATGTGCGCGGACGACTGTCGCGAAACGTGCGCAGCACCTGCGGCAACCATGCGCCCGCGAAATCCTCCGACGCGCCGACCCGCAGCCGGCCATGCGCCGGCGCGCCGCGCAGCCTCGCGCGCACTTCGCGCTCCAGGTCGACGATGTTGCGCGCGTACGCGTACAGCGTGTCGCCGGCCGGCGTGAGCGCGATGCGGCGCGTCGTGCGCGCGAGCAGCACCGTGCCGGCCGCCTGCTCGAGCCGCTTGATGTGGCCGCTGACCGCGGACGGCGTCAGCGCGAGGCGCTCCGCGGCCGGCGCGAAGCCGCGGCTGTCGACGACTTCGAGGAAGGTGCGCAACAGCGCGATGTCGAGCGCGGTCGACGCGGGATCGGTCAGCGGTTCCATCGGTTGATTCACCACGATATTTGAAGAATGAGTCATGATACGCCGCGAATCGTGATGAGAGACGGGCCTACCATCGGGCATTCAGGCTGACCAACCGGAGTGCACATGACCGCTTACCGCTATGCGACGACCGCGTCGCTCGAACTCGCCTATCTCGAATGGAACCCGCGCGGCGAACGCGTGGCCGTGCTGCTGCACGGCTGGCCGGACAGCCCGGTCGGCTGGGAGGCCGTGGCTCGAACGCTGGCCGCGCGCGGCTACCGCGTGCTCGCGCCCGCGCTGCGCGGTTTCGCGCCGACCCGCTTTCGCGATTCCGCGACGCCGCGCAGCGGCCGGCTCGCGGCGCTTGGCCGCGACCTGCTCGAATTCATCGACGCGCTCGGCATCGAGCGGCCCGTGCTGGTCGGGCACGACTGGGGTGCGCGCGCGGTGGCGAACGCGTGCGGGTTGCGCGACGGCGCGGCCTCGCATCTGGTGATGCTGTCGGTGGGATACGGCACGAACGACCCGGCCCAGCCGTTGTCGCTGCCGCAGGCGCGCAACTACTGGTACCACTGGTTCCTGGCGACGCCGCGCGGCGAGCAGGCGCTGCGCGACGATCGCCGGGCGTTCGCGCGCCTGATGTGGGACACGTGGTCGCCGGCCGGCTGGTACGATGCACGCGACTTCGACACGGCGGCCACCGCGTTCGACGGGCCGGACTGGATCGACGTGGTGCTGCACTCGTACCGTTATCGCTGGGGGTTCGTCGACGGCGGTGCCGCATACGCGGAAGACGAGGCACAGCTGACGCCCGCGCCGGTGTTGTCGGTGCCGACGCTCGTGCTGCACGGCGGCGCGGACGCCTGCAACGGGCCCGAGACTTCGGCCGGGCGCGAGCGGTTCTTCACCGGCCGCTACGAGCGTACCGTGCTCGACGGCGTCGGGCATTTTCCGCAGCGCGAGGCGCCGGCGGTCGTCGCCGACGCGATTCTGCGGTTCTGCGAGTGCGGTTGACGCACCGGCTGGCGCGGCGCGCAAACGGCCCTCAACGTCGCTCGACCTTGCTCAACCGCCGACCCGGGGCGCGAGCAGATCGGCGAGCCCGATATTCCTGAACATTTCGCGGCGGATTCGATCGCCGATGCGGAACACTTCCTCCGCGCCGTCCTGCGACGGATCGACGAATACGCGGTAGGGGCGCTTGCCGGCCGGCGCCGCGACGAGCTCGGCAATCGCCGTCGCGACGGCGCCGGCGTCGGCGTCCGCCGGTTCGAGCGCGGCGAGGCCGCTCAACGCCTGATCGGCGACGCCCGCGTACGGCCCGCTGTCGTAGGCAGCCTGCACGGCGGTATCGGCCGGCTTGCCTGCATGGAGGAAGTGATTCGTGCCGCGGGTGAAAGCGCCCGGCACGACGATCGATGTTTCGATGCCCCAGCGGGCGAGTTCGGCGGCGTAGGACACCGCGAGCGAGTCCATCGCGGCTTTCGCGGCGAAGTAAGGGGCAAGGAACGGCGGGGTGCCGCCGCGCGCCGACGACGACGAAACCCACACGAGCAGACCGCGGCCCTGACGGCGCAGGTGCGGCAGCGCCGCGCGGTTGACGCGCTGGGTCGACACGACGTTGACGTCGTAGAGCTGCGTGAGCTGCTCGGGCGTGAATGCTTCGGCCGGCCCGAACGCCATGTGGCCGGCGTTGTGAATGACGACGTCCAGACGATCGTGGTCGGCGACCACGCGGTCGATTGCTGCGCCGACCGATGCGTCGTCGCTGACGTCGAGTTCGAGGCTGCGCAGGTCGACGCCGTGTTCCTGCGCATAGGCCGCGATGGCGGCGACGCGCGGCGCGTTGCGCCCGGCGCTCTCGCGCATTGATGCGTAGACCGTGTGACCGGCGCGGGCGAGCGCCTGGGCCGTCAGCAAGCCGAAGCCGCTGGACGCGCCGGTGACGAGGACAACTTGCTGCATGAGCGATCTCCTGGAGGAAAGTGAGGCGGCTGCGAGCGGTCCGTCAGCACATCCCGCCGTTGGCGCGGAGGATCTGGCCGTTGATCCACGCGCCGTCCGGGCCGGCGAGGAACGCGACGACGCGCGCGATGTCGTCGGGCTGGCCCAGCCGCTCGAGCGGGTTCAGCTTCGCGAGCCGATCGACCAGCTCGGGGCTCTTGCCCTGCAGGAACAGTTCGGTGGCGACCGGACCCGGCGCGACGGCGTTCACGCGGACACCGCGGCCGCGCATTTCCTGCGCGAGCACCTGCGTGAGGCTTTCGACCGCCGCCTTGCTTGCCACGTACACGCCGTAAGTCGGCATGCGCATGCCGATCACGCTGGTCGACAGGTTGATGATGCGTCCGCCGTCGCGCACGCGCCTTGCCGCTTCGCGGCATACGTTGAACACGCCTTTCACGTTGATGGCGATGGTTTCGTCGAAGAGCGCATCGTCGCAGTCGGCGATCGCCGCCAGCTTCATCACGCCCGCGGAATTGACCACCACATCCAGGCCGCCGAATGCATCGTGGGCGGCGTCGAACAGCGCGGCCACGGCCGCCGGGTCGGCGACGTTCGCCTGCACGGCGACGGCATGGCCGCCGTCGGCGACGATCGCATCGACGACTTCGCGGGCCGGGCCGGCGCTGCCGGCATAGTTGACGACGACCCGGAAGCCGTCCCGCGCGAGCTGGCGGGCGATTTCCGCACCGATGCCGCGCGAGGAGCCCGTGACGAGGGCGACCTGTTCCGATGTGCTCATTTCCTGCTCCTGACGAGGGTTGAATGCCGTTCGATCCGGCGACAGGACTAATGTAGGCTTCTTCGGTCGATAAAAATAATGAATAATGGTCAGTCAATGAATGACTGGAAGTATGTCTTATGGGATTCGACAGCAGGCTGCTCAGCGGTATCGGCGTGCTCTCCGCGGTGATCGAGGCCGGCACCTTCGCGCGGGCCGGCGAGGCGATGGGACTGACTCAGCCGGCGGTGAGCCGCGCCGTCGCGCGACTGGAACAACGCGTCGGCATCCGCATCTTCAACCGGACGGCGCGTGCGATCACGTTGACCGACGAAGGGCGACGCTTTTACGAGGCGGTCGCGCCGCTGCTGGCCGGTATCGAGGAGGCGGCGCTCGACGCCGGCCAGTCGAAGGCGCGCGTGAGGGGGCGGCTGCGCGTGAACGTGGACGGCACGTTCGGCCACTACGTGCTCGCGCCGCGGATGGCGGAATTCCTCGACCGCTTTCCCGACCTGTCGGTCGAGATCAGCGCGCGGGATCGAATGGGCGACCTCGTCGCCGATGGATTCGATGTGGCAGTGCGCTTCGGCGTCCCGGAGCCGTCGTCATATCGTGCGCGACTGCTGCTCGAGACGCGCGTGCTGACCTGCGCGTCGGCCGCGTACGTCGCGCGTCATGGCGAACCGCGACACCCGCGGGATCTCGTGGACGGTCACCGGTGCGTGCTGATTCGCGATCCGGTCACGGGGCGACCGTACGAATGGGAATTTCATCGCGGCAAGGAAGTCGTGCCGGTCGACGTCGCCGGCAGACTGACGGTGAATGACACCGGCGGGTTGCTCGGCGCGTGCGTTGGCGGCGTCGGCATTGCGCAGCTGCTGGAACTCTACGCCCGCGACGTGCTGGCCGAAGGGCGGTTGATCCAGCTGCTGCCGGAATGGGCGGATGAGACGTTCCCGCTTTATGCGTATCACCATGCGTCGAACCTCGTTGCCGCGAAAGTGCGGGTGTTTCTGGATTTCGTCCGCGAGTTGATGGCCTGAGTGCGTCGGGCGGCGGGGCGCCATCGGTTCACTCGGTGCGGTGCGGAATGTTGTCCGGGAACGGGTAGGGCGCGTGCGGCCCCGGCCAGTCGGGCACGGGCGGCTCGCGCAGCAGGTCGCATCCGCCCAGCATGATCGGCAACAGCGCGGCAAGCACGCAGCGGCGGATCGGGCTCGAAAAGAAGACGCGCGTGGACATGAGCGGCCTCCGTGCTTGCGTGTCCTGATGCTTGGACCGCCGGGGACATGCACGCGTTGCGGTGTGCGTTGCGTGTGCCATGCACGCGAGAAAAACAAAAAACCCGCGAAGCGGCAAGCTTGCGCGGGTTTCGAGAGACGCAGCGCATCGACGCTGCGAAATACTGGTGCCCAGGGCCGGACTCTAGGAATCGAACCGTGGGACTCAAAGCCTTATGCCCTAGGCGTGTTGCCGTGGTGGGTTTAAGGAGTTACCACGGAGATTACCACGCCCCCGCAACCCCTTCCGGGGCCGCGAGCTCTTCCGTTAATATGGTGACCGACTGAATTCGGGGAAGAGACCGCCATGTATTTGCCAGATGAGAATCTTGTAATAAAAATGTGGGATTCACTCATTGACAAGGGGATTGGTTCGCTTCTTAAACCGTGGCAGTCGCGCCGCGTTGCGCGCGCAGACCTCGCTAATAGGACGGAAGAGATACTGCTACTGGCTCAAGCTGAGCGTGATGCCACGGACATCCAAGCTGGGACAAAACGGGCCCATCTGGAGGGCGGCAGGGTTCTGTTGCTTGAACAGAATGTAGAGGTCGTGGATGGGCGCGCTGAGCCGCAGTTAAACATACCTCAACTAATTGCGGCTGCGGCTCAGGCACGGGGCGCGCAGGCTGTATTGGATGAAGTGAACGTTGCGAAATCGGTCCTGCACGCTGAGAGGATTCTGATAGGCGACAATACGCCTGTTATAGATAGGCCCCTTGATGGAGACTGGCTAAAGCGCTGGCGTGATAGCGCCGCAAGCATATCGTCCGATGAGCTACAGTCTTTGTGGGGAAAGGTCCTGGCCGAAGAGGTAAAGGCACCAGGAACCTATTCTTTGCGGACGTTGGACTTTCTAAAGAACTTGTCCAGAGATGAAGCGGAGAAAATCCAAGCCATCCGCCCGTACATTGTCAATGGGGTTTTTGTAGCTGGATATGGTCCCATGAGGCCGGCCGGCGGCAGCTACTCCCGTTTTATTGACCTATCCGCAAACCTAGGGCTAATCAGCGAATCCACGCGAATAGGCGTTGTGAAGGTTGTACTGGGGACTCAACGCAGCGACCGATTTCATGCAGAATTGAGAACGAATGGTCAGGTCTTAACCGTGCAAAGCCCCGACGCCGCGAAGGAGTTATGGATACACGCGTATCAACTATCAGCGATGGGTAAGGAGGTATTCACCTTATGCCCGGTATTGCCTGACGCGGAATACCTTGACGCACTGACTAGGCACATTCAAGAACTCGGGTTTGTCGTGTCTGCTGCGTGATGGTGGGATGCGGCCGAAATGTTGCCGACGAAAGCTTCAGCGCCCATCTGATTAGATCGGAAGGTGCAATTTCCCCCCGGTACCCCCTCCGTTTCCATGCGTAGGTCATTTTGGTTGAGGTACCCCGCCGTATTCGATGTTGCATCCCATACGGCGACTCGTAATTTAACGTCGGAGGTAGGGCGGTGAGTACAGGAATCGAGTTGGACAGATGCAAGGGGATGGTGATAACCGGAGCTAGGATTGAAGGCGCTGACTGCGGAATCAAACTTTCGCACTGCACTGAACCGAGCATCGAAGGCTCGGTATTTGTTGATGTAGGTACGGGAATTCAGGCTAATGGCGTCCGAAAGCTCACGGCCCGGAACAATAGCCAGGTGAGCACTACACCGACCATTAAGGCGGGAACGCCCCGAGGTTCTCTCGCATCGAATCTGATTCAGGCATATATAAGCAAGATGTCGCGTAAGGACGGGGCTTAATGGCGATGTTCGATATTAAGGACTCTGAGGGGGTGAACCTTGAGTCAAATTCGACTGACGGGGAGCAGCTGCTCAAGGCTAGGCGGGTTGGATCAGTCACGGCCAAAGGTAACAACGCCGGGAAGCATGTTTACACGGCTCCCCGTCTTTCGTTTCTGAAACGGGTTCATATGTGGGTTGTTGCCAATATCATCGCGATTGCCGTGGGGACTGTCGCAGGGTGTGCTGGAACGCTCTTAGCGCAGTTCCTTACTGCGAAATATGGCCTTCCACATTGAACCCGTGAGGTGCTGAGGAAACGAGACAAAAATGTCAGCTTTAGGTGTACCCCAGCCTGACTGTCAGGCGGTCAGCATAGAGCCGTCAGGATAGGGTAGTTTTCGTTATTTCTTGACATTCCGTCTCCGAGGTCATAGATTCCAACCTGACACATTGACCGCCGGGGAGAGTCATGAGCAAAGGCAAGCACATCGGTTACATCCGAGTCAGCACGGTAGACCAGAGCACGGAGCGCCAGCTTGAGGGCGTGGACCTGGACAAGGTATTCACGGACAAGGCGAGCGGGAAGGACACTGAGCGTCCCCAGCTCCAGGCAGCGCTGGATTACTTGCGCGATGGGGACACGCTGACGGTGCATAGCATGGATCGCCTAGCGCGCAACACTGAGGACCTGCTTAGGATGGTCCGTGAGCTCACCGAGCGGGGCGTTACGGTCCAGTTCGTGAAGGACTCGATGACCTTCTCAGCCGACAAGCGGAACCCTCAGCAAGAGCTCATGATGACCATGCTGGCCGCGTTTGCTCAGTTCGAGCGGTCATTGATCCGCGAGCGTCAGCGCGAGGGCATCGCCATTGCCAAGGCTAACGGGGTGTACAAGGGCCGTAAGCCGTCCCTCAGCCCTGAGCAGGTCTCTACGCTACGCCAGCGGGCAGCGAGCGGGGAGGCTAAGGCAGCCATCGCGAGGGACTTGGGGATTAGCCGTGAGACGCTGTATCAGTACCTCAGGCAGGAACAGCCGAGCGACGCGGCAGCGTAACGCCGGGGATTCAACGAGAGAGGCCGGGGAGCGATTCCCGGCCTTTTTGCTTGGCGGTTGAATAGGCTCCGGAATCGGGAGGGAAAAGGGGCCTCGCTTTCTGAGTACCCTACAGATGCTGATTCATAGCGGTATTCCGTGACACCGGTTTACCCCGGCGCGTAAACTTTCGGTTCCACATCACGAACCGGAAAAACGCCATGACAGACATTACGCAGCCCACCCCGGAGCAAATCTCCAACCTCATCAAGAAACACGGACTCAGCAGACAGGAGGCCGCTGACCTGCTGCACGTATCCAAATTCACCTGGAATGGCTGGGTCTCGCCGGCAGACAACAAGATGTCGCGGGCTATGCCGCTCGCTGCTTGGGAGCTGTTGCTAATCAAGCTGGGTGAACATGGGGTGTTCGGAAGGCTTCCGTGATGCATGCAATGCATGTATAGTTGTCTCCGTGAGCAACGCACCCTGCGGTTAGCCACTTCACCTGACAAGGTCTAAACATGTTCCATATCACCATCAGCCCCCGTCGTTTCTCCCTCAGCATCGACCAGCACGCCGCGTCCATCCGCATCGGCTCCCGTGAATTCCTGCTGCTCCGTGACTACGTTGAGCGCAGCCGTAAGCCCCGCCTGTTGGAAACCTCCCGCGACACTGAAGCCCGTAGCTGGGAGGCGCTGGTGATGCGTCGCTGGTTGGTCTCCAGTTCCCCGGCCTGAGCACCCTGAGCACGGCTGATAGGTCAGCCAGCAGTGCCCCTAGAAGCGCCTCCCGGAAACGGCTGGCGCTTTTTTGTTTCCACTTGGCTGAATCGTAAGCCGGGTAAGGGCTTCAGGGCGGCGCATCCGTCTATCCCCTGACTCTCGCTCTATGCGCCTCTCTAGCCCTTGCCTGATGGGGAAGTGCGGGGATTCGCAGGCTTAAACCCACCTCTAGAAGTTAGACGCGCCTAAACCACCACTCTCGCCTTACTGGCTGGAGGCGGTAGGGCATATCGCCCAGTTAAAAACTCACTCTCGCGAGTAGCCCATCTGATGGCTTCAGCGTGTGGCTGAGCACACCTGTTTTTTGAACTTCCATCCCCTTCGCTTCCATGCCCACCGGGCAGGGCTGGTCGCGTCCATCCTCCGCCCACCATAAGGACCATCTATGACTCCCTCCACGCCTCCATCCGGCTGGCCTCCGGTTTCCCCGTCCGGCCGCATCACGTACCGCCCAGCGACTCCCGAAGATGCCACCGAGCTGGCCCCTAAGCTACGCAAGTCGGACATCGCTGAGATGGCCCTGACCTGGGCCGGTTCGCCAGAGGCCCGCCTTGCGGAGTCCATCCGGGTATCGGCTGAGTCCTGGGCGCTGCTGATCGATGGCCAGATTGAGGCCCTGTTTGGTCTCGTTCGCTATCCGATGGCCAACGTGCCGTGGATGCGCTGTTCCGCTGCTGTTGCGGGTCACACCCGCGAGCTTCTGTCACATGCGCGCGCTTGGCTCGATAGCGTTCGTGCGGCTGATGTGCCGCTGGCCAACACCGTGGCTTCAAACAACGCGGAGGCAATGACGATGCTGGAACACCTGGGCTTTGTCATTGGCGATGTCGCACCTGACCAAGGGCCTCCGGGCAGCTTCCGTTTCTTCTATGAGGTGCCGCGCCGTGTGTGAGCCGACAAGCCTCAGCCTCACCACCATGACCATCGCGAGCATGGCCATGAGTGCCGCTACTGCGGCAGCCAGCTACGTGAGCCAGAGCCAAGCAGCGAAGCGCCAGAGCGACGCCGCTCAAGCCGCCTACGATGCTCAAGTTACTGAGACGAAGAATCAAATGACCCAGCAGAACCAGGCAGCAGCCGAGCAGATGTCAGAGCGGGCTCGCCAAGCGATGATCGAAACGGGTCATCTCCAAGCGCTGGCTGTTGACTCAGGGACCAACGGCGGGGGAAGTAACGACCGCGTAGGTAACGAAGCCAACTTCAACGCTGGCCAGGACATCGCAGCTATGCAGGCCAACTCGTCTTCGCAGCAGCGGCAGATGGTCTCAGCACTTCGCGGCGATTACGCGCAAGCAGCTTCGCGGGTCGCAAGCATCCAACAGCCGAGTCTCATTGGGACTGGTCTCCAGATTGCCGGTGGCGCACTCAACGCATACACCTCCCAAGAATCCATCAAGAACCGCGTTACGGGCGGAATCCCCGGCTCAAACGCATACGGTTTCAAGATGCCTGGGTCATCGACCTAACGACCTCCACACACCACCATGTCTCAATCTCCAAATTCCCCGCAGTCCATCACCAGCCGCCCTGAGGTTCCCGTTACGGGCCGTCAGGTGTTCTCCCAGCCTCAAGAGCGGCCTGTCGATACCTACGCAGCGCCGCAGCAGGATGCCACGCTCAATGGCCTTATCGACGGCCTCAGGGCGTTCAACCCGGCTCTGGATCACTACGTCAACCTGGAGAACCAGAAGGACGCCACGCAGGCCTTCAAACAGGGCACCGCTCAGGGTCAGCTCAGTGACGCTGGACTCATCGATGCGCAAACCGGGGGCATCAAGGTTCCGCCTCCGTCTGCGGACTCCCGCGTGGACCCTGCGTTCAACGATACGTTCGCTCAGGGCTATCGCAACGCGGTGGGCCTGAAGATTGGCAATCAGGTTCAGTCGGACATCCTGAGCGCCTACCAGGAGCATAAGAACCAGGACGGGTTCGACCCGGAGAAGTTCCTCCACGAGCAGGTAGCTCAGCATACGGCTGGCCTCACGGACCCGGCGATTGTCGACCAGGTATCCAAGAGCGTTGCTACGACGGCCGATAGTGTCCGAAAGGACTACGCTCAGGTGCAGTTCCAGCGCCTGAAGGAAACCGCATTCGGCAACTTCTCTGCGGTCGCTGATGGTGTCCTGGACCCGACCAAGAGCCTCCAGCAGATGTGGGATGGGGTTCAGCAGACGCTGGAGCCGATGCGCGGTCAGATGGGCATGATGACCCGCCCGGAGATGGCTGACATGCTCCTGGACAAGATCAACAATCTTTCCTCGCAAGCTGGCGGTCGGCCGGAGCTGTTCGACCTGTTCACGCAGTTCAAGGACCCGCACACGGGCCTGACGCTCCAGCAGATGAACCCGAAGATTCAATCGGAGGCCACCCGCCTCCAGCATCGGGCACTCGAAGAGCAGAACCAACGCATCGAGCAGGCGCAGCAAACGGACTTCTTCAAGAGGACCGTAGCGGATGAAGAGGCAGCGAGTCAGGGAAAACAACCTGACATCAATGACTTCGTGAACCGCATCGGGCCGCTCAATCAGTTCAAGAGCGCCGGGGCCGCTCTCGCGGAGTACAGGCGTATCCAGGGCATCGCAGATAGCGCGCTACAGACCCGACAGGCGATGTATTTGGTCAGTAGCGGGACGGCTTGGGCGCTCGGTAAGAAGGAGGCCCAGACTGCGCTGGATGCCATTCAAGAGCCCGCAGTACAGGCAATGATGGGCGCTGCCAGTGGCATGCAGTCCGGGGATTACTCCCGACACCCAACTGTGCAGCAGGCCTTAGCTGCGATTGTCCAGTCAACAGCTCAGTCTGGGCGCAGCGACCTGGCTAACACCAAGTTGAAGGGGCTGATTGATGGGGCTGTAAACGCTGCACCTGCGAAGGATGGCCAGCCATCCAGTCAGTTCCGTCTCGCAGCAATGCTGTTCAAGAACCTCCCTGATCAAATCCAGTCCCTCTACTTTGATGAGAAGGCCACTGACCTGTTCCGGACGTACACGAAGCAGGTAGACACTGGAATCTCTGATGGAATCGCATATGAGACGGCGTATCGGGCAATTTCGCCTGAGGCACAGAAGCTTGCACAAAAGCTAACCAGTGACCCGCAGTGGCAGGCGAAGGTGACCAAGGAGGTCTCCGGGCTCACCACGAGCTGGTATCAGCGAGTCCCTGTAGTTGGCCGGCTGTTTGGCGGCTCTCCGCAGAATGAAGATGCTGCCAGCACCTGGGCACAGCTTGAGCTACGTGACTATTACTTGCGCAATCCGAATGCTACCCCCGACCAAGCGAAGACCTGGATTCAGCAGCAGGTACAGTCCAATTTCGTGTATGACCCGGTGAACAAGATTGATGTACGGGTGCCCCCGAACAGAGCAAGTGAGCAAGCCCAGGAGGCAATCCAGAACTACTTGGAGAAGGCGCGCGCGAAGTATGGCGAAGAAGTTAGCCCCGGCCTTGTCTACAGCAAGAACGGTCAATACCAGCTAACCGCGTTCATCAATGGCAACCCTGTCCACGGCTTGGGCTATGTGACGTTCGATCAAATTATGCAGGAGACCGCAGACACGAAACTCCTGACAAAGGATGAACGCGCGGCGATGTTTGGCCTGCATCAGAAACTTGTGTCCAAAACGGCCACTACTCAGGACCTCATTGATAACGCGGAGGTGCTCGCCAAGGCGTACAACCTTAATCAGATCAACGACACCATGCGCGGCCAGATTGATAAGGTACGTGAAGGGGCGTTCGCTGGGGCACTGAGCAACGTTTTCAGCATGCCCAGCACGCCGGCCACATTTGCAGGCCTTTCGGGCTCCCGACTCACCGGCAGGGGCTCGAAGCTTCAGGTCAGCCAAGCTAAGAACTTCCTCACGAGCGCCAACCTCACTGAGCCTATCAGTTCCACCGGTTTGGCCGCGTCGCTCACGGCGATGGGCGAAGGTCTAGTGCTCAAGGCCACGCCCGACCCGAACCCGAAGGCTGGGAACAACATCGGCTACGGCTACAACCTGAACGCCAACGCCGGGACCATCGAAGAGGATTTCCGGCGCGCTGGCATTCCCTCCAAGTCCATCGATGGAATCAAGAGCGGCTCCGTGCAGATCACTCCTGAGCAAGCCGCTCGTCTCCTTGAGGTGTCGTTACCCCGTTACGAGGCGCGCGCAAAGCAGGCCGTGGAGGTGGCGAGTCCCGGATTGTGGCGGAGGATCAGCGCGGGTCAACGAGCAGTGTTCACGGACGTGGCTTACCAAGTGGGCGACGTTGGCCAGTTCCATAAAGCCATCGGCGCGCTCGCTCGGAAGGACATCGCGGGTTTCAACGATGCACTGAAGGTGACCTACCTGGACAAGGGCGGGAACCGTAGGGAGGACGTTCGCCGCAACAACCTCCGTTCTCTCATGATTAACGGTGTCTCAGCTTGGTCACAGGGACTCACGGAAGCGAACCGTACCGCGCAGTAGTCCCGCCCATCCGCTTCAACCCATGCCGCCCGCCAGTGATGGTGAGGGCGGCTTTTCTTTTTCTATCTCAGGAAACCTATGAACCAACGTAACGAAACCCTCATGGCTCTCGATGGAGCCCTTGCGCCGCTGCTGGCGGTAGTCGCTACGGCCACGGATGGGGCCGCAGTGTTCAACGATGACGGCACAACCATCAGAGCTCAGAGCCCCTTCGAGCTCGCATCGATCATCCGGAGTAATCCGCCCGTAGCCATCGCGAAACGTGAAGGGGCAGCGCGGTGGGCGTGGGGCTTCCCCGGCTGGGAGAAGCACCGGGATGAGCTTCAGGTGGCCGAGTTCGGGGAGCGCACGGGAATCTCTGACGAGTTCCTGGCGCTGGCTGGATTTGATCGGCAGGAACTGGCCAAGGAACTCGCGGTGTTGGAGGGCCTGGGCCATGTGGCGTTCATCGTGCGAAGCGGGCACGCGAAGGAGGGCGCGTGAGTAACGTGGAGCTGCTTCCCTGGGAAGGGGAGGATGAGCTGGCCGAGGTCAAGGCTCAGGCGTTGGCCGCTCAGCAGGCTTGCTTAGCGAACGGCGGCAGGCCTGTAGAGGCCGAGGCTCAGCCCGATGTCTCCGCGAATGAGTGCGCGCACGATCAGGGCCGCTCACACACCGATACCGCACCCCCGGATCTCCCGGAAATCGGCGCATTCGTTCGAAGCCTGGGTGGGCTCAACAGTGTGGCCATCTTTAAGGACCTTGTAGCGGCGGACCTGATGACCCACCGAGCTGGCCGCTATCAGCAGCGCTCCCGGCGTACCGGCGATGTGGAGTGGTTCCGCAGCGTCAAGGTGGGGCGGGGCCATGCGCTGTATGTCACACCGGCCGGTCAGGAGCTAATCAAACAACTCAAGAAGGACGGGAAGCTTACCAAGGCATTGACCAAACAGCCACTCACGCCGCAGCAGAAGAAGGCACGGGAGAAGGCCCGCAAGGCAGCGAAGGACAAGCGAGAGGCGGAGAGGGTGGCGCTGGCTGCAAATCAGCCGGCCGTCCTGGCCAAGCTCGAACAGACCATCGAAGAATGCATTCAGCGACGCGGGGCGCTTCGTGAACGGCTGTCGCTGCGTAGCCTGCCGGTAGCAGGCTAGTCAAGATTCGGCTGAAGTTCAATGAAAGATGCGCGCGCAACGAATGGCGTCCAGCCAATTGGAGCCTTCACGCCGAATGACCAGTCATGAGCAGCAACACAGAGAGGTACGCATTGAGTGATGCAGCAGGGGTAGGGCCGCACAAGTCAAAACAGTCAGGGAAATTGGGAGGGCCGCTAGGGCTGACCCACGCTCTCCTGACGGCTCCCCATCGGGTTCCGCACGGTAGCCTGAAGGTGGACGAAGGGCGGTTTCAGGTGCGGGACCACAACAGTAACAAGTATGTCCAGGGTATCCTCAAGAAGCAGGAATCAGCAGCGGTCAGCGCCTCATTGAAGGAGGTAGTGGAGCGGGGGGACCCACTAGACCCCGTGGTCTATTGGCAGGACCCAGCGGTATCGGATGGCCCCTTGTGGGTCATCGACGGTCACCATCGGATGGAGGCGTATGAGGCCGCTGAGGTGAGCCCTGAGGCCAGAGTGTGGGGGCAGCGGTTCACTGGAGCGACAGAGGCGGAGGCGCGTGCATTCGCCCTGCACATCAATTCCCGTGAGCACCTGAACATGACCCAGGCTGAGCGCCATCAAGCCTTTTGGTTGATGCTGCTGGCAGGAGAGGTATCCGGCAGCGCGCGGGACCTGGAGCAACGATTCAACGTCCCTAAGTCCACCGTAAGCCGAATGAGCCAACAGGTGCCCGCAGTCCGGGAGCGGTTGCGCCTCATGGCTGCTGCTGAAGGAGCGGAGTTGGACGTAGGGTATATCCGCGAGAGTGCGCCGCAGTGGCGCAAGCTGTCCGAGTGGCAAGCCAATGATACGGAGGTGGAGAAGATGGCCGCTGAGGCCCTGGAGCAAAGAGCAATTGATGGCGTGGTCCGTGGGATGGCCGTCAAGTTTGGGAAGGTGGTACAGGCTCAGCCGGACATCGTGCTGAAGGCATTCGAGCAGTTCTTTCAGGAGGCCACTGGGCAGGCCCTCGATGTTCGTCGGCTAAGCCCTGAAGAGGCCGCTGAGCGGGACTCGTGGGAGTTCTAGCAGAGCCCCGTGGGATGGGCTTCAGGTGTCCCATATAGAAGCATGGTTTGGGACAGCGGGAACTGTCCCAATGGGACACCCTAGCCAAGCCGCCCCAGCAGGCTCCTAGGGTCCAGGTGCGTGTAACGGTTGAGCATCTGAAGTGTCTTATGGCCGCTGATGGTTCTGGCCTCCACCATGTTGAATCCCTTCTCAAATAGACGAGAGACGGCCTCATGCCGGAAGTCATGGAATGTGAAGTCCTCCATGTCGCACGCAATGCGGGCCTTCTTAAAGCGCCTCGCAATGCTCCCCTTGAGGATGTCGAAAACGTACCGGTCGGGATTCATCGGGAGCGTTCGGAGGGCTGCAACTGCCGCGCTGGATAGGGGCACCGTGCGGGGCTCTCCATTCTTCGTATCGGGGAGATACGCGAGCCGGCCATCAAGGTCCAGGTTCTGCCACGTAAGCGAGGCTATCTCCCCGCGCCTCATCGCTGTTTCGACCGCGACGATTACAGCGACCTTTAGCCAGTGGTCTCCGGTCCGTTCGCACCAGTCGATGATTTTGTCGAATTCTCCCGAGCGAAGTCGGCGATCTCTAACGTTGCCCTGCTTCATTCGTCTCATGGCCTTCCTGGGGTTCACAACATCTTCATAGCCCCAGTCAGCGCGCGCCACTTCGTATAGGTGTGAGATAAACGCAATCTCAGTGCGTATCGTGGCGATTTTGATTCCCTGTGCTAGGCGCTGATTCATGTACGCGGTTAAGTCCGCCCCACGGAGGCTGTAAAGGGGGCGGTCTGCTAGGGGATGTTTGAGCCACCGTCTGATGACGCCCATCTCGGTGTGCGCGCTCTTCTTGTGGGGGGTTACTTCCTTGGCGTACCTCTCAATGGCCTCTCTTACCGTGAGGTCACGGCGTGGAGCTGGAGGCGGGACGAAATCGACATGCGCCCTTTGTTTTTGTCGTCGCTCGTCGCGCGCTGCATGTCCACTCATGCGCGGGAGGTGGAGTCGTAACCACTGCTCGGCCTCGTCATAGGTGTCGAAGGTCCGAGTTTTTACTTTGCCGTTCGGATAGTAAATGCCGGCCTGGAAGCGCCCGCTAGGGAGTTTGATGATGTGCTCCATTGCTGCCCCACATGTGTTGTCTGGGGCGCACGATAGCAACGGGCTGGGGGCTTGCGTAAGCCCCTCGGGTATAGTGGAAAACCGTCAGTTCTATTGAGCGTTCCACTAGGACACGTCATGTGAGAGTGGATTACCCGCGCCCGTCGGATGCAGTGCCTTACCTAACCATTCGTGCTTGATTGGAAGGCTGTACCCCTTGCCGTACCCCGCAGCTTCGCCCTTGGTCGCCCACCCGCCAATCGAGTGGCGAACCTCCGTAGGGCAGCCAACATCACGCAGACGGTCAGCCATCGTATGCCGGAACTCATGGGCCGTATGCTCCCACTTGTTCGCCCGTAGCCAGCCCGCAACGGTGGCCGATGCGCTGTCAGCGTTGCACCCCTTGGCGTCTGAGGTGTAGCGGGGGAAGGCGAACTTCTGCCCCGGCTTCGCGGATTCCTTCACTCGCCGGGCTGCCCATAGAGAATGACCAAGGAGGGGGACCTCCCGCTCACTCGGCCCACCAGCGCCACCCTTTACGGTTCTCCAAGGTTGTTCCTTGATGACGATGTGCGGCACCGGGCCATCCAGCACAATCTCCCCCAGCGTGAGGCCAGTGACCTCCGCGATTCGTGCGCCTGTGTCTGACAGCAGCGCGACCAACCAGCGGATGTCATCGTCCATCTCCACACACTTGGCTTGTACAGCAGAGAGCTCACCGGGAGTGAATGGGACCCTGCCTTTCGTGTCCTTGCCTTCACCAGCAATCTGAAGGGACTCAAAGGGGTTCGTCCGCATCAGTTCTTTTTCCCTGATGTAGGAGGCAAAGACCGCGCTGATAGTGCTGATGCGGCGGCGCACTGTCCCAGTCTTCAGGCCGGTGGCGAGCTGGCTGTCAACGTACTTGCGGGCGTCTTCCCGCGTGGCCTTGGCAAACGGTTTATCGCCAACAACATCGGTCAGGGTCTTGAACGCAGCCCGAGAGAACCCCGTGAACTTCTCGTCGTCACGCTTCTTGTGATGGCTGATGTACAACTCCAGGGCATCGCTGAGCGAATCCTCTAAGGTCCCGGCCACCATCTGCGCAGCCGTGGACTCCACCGCCGTGAGGTATTCCGCCCCACTGGCTTCCCGGTATACCTGTTCATCACCGTCAGCGTGGGCGGTGCGTTTCTTCTCAAGGTGGTCGTGGAAGAGCTGTACGGCCATCTCCGTGGTCTCGTCCCGCTCCGCGCTGGGAACGATGCCCCAGGATGCTAGAAACGCCTCAGCGTGCTTCCTGGTGGCTTTCAGGGACGATTCAGGATCAGCCCGCAGCATCCGCCACTCTTCCTCATACCGCTTGTTGAGGGCGTCAATCATGTGCGCCGCTTGGCCAACGTCAGAGGTCTTGAGATTGATCTTTACGGCCTTCTTGCCGTAGTGGTGCTGGAGGTCGCGGGGGATAGGGCGCTGGAAATAGTAGATGTCCCCGCGCAGATAGCTGTTCTTCAAGGTGAAGGTGAGCGCGCCTAGGCGTAGCTTCATAGGATGGTAACCACAGAAGTTACCACAGAAACACGCCGGGGATTACTGGAGAGCCTTACTGGATAAGGCTTTGAAGGAATTTGATGGTGCCCAGGGCCGGAATCGAACCGGCACGCCTTGCGGCGGGGGATTTTGAGTCCCCTGCGTCTACCAATTTCACCACCTGGGCTTTGATCCTGGCCGCGCATGCGATTCGTACGGATTGTGCGCGGCGAAACGCGGATTATGGCGGAAAACGGGGCACCGGGCAAGCTGTCCGGCGACCGCCCGTGCGTTACTGGCTCAGATAGACGAATCGGCCCTGCTTCACGATCCCCATCACGCTCGCGCGCTGATCGAGCCCCACGTGATCCTTGTCGCTGGTGTTGACGACGCCATTCGGCACGACGAGTTCGTGCGCGCGTTCGAGTTCGCGCCGCAGCGCCGCGCGGAAGCCTGGCGTGCCGGGCTGCGCGGCCTTGAGCGCGCGGCCGACCGCGTCGGCGAGGCGCGGGTACACGCCCGCCGCGTCGCCCGCGAACTGGGTGACCGTGCCGGCGCCGTATTTCGCTTCATACGCATCGACGAACGCGAGCGCGGCCTTGCGGGCCGGATGATCGGCAGGCAGCGTGCGCGCGACGACCACCGGCTGGGTCGGGAACAGCGTCCCGTCGACGTCCTTGCCGCCGAGCTTGATGAACTCCGGCGTGGCGATCCCGTGCGTCTGGTAGATCGCGCCCTTGTAGCCGCGCTCGATCAGCGTGCGTTGCGGCAGCACGGCCGGCGTGCCCGAGCCGGCGATCAGGATCGCGTCGGGCTTCGCGGCGATCAGCTTCAGTGCCTGGCCGGTGACGCTCGCGTCGGTGCGGTTGAAGCGTTCCGTCGCGATCACGCGGATCTTGCGGACTTCCGCGAAGCGCGTGAATTCGTTCAGCCAGCTGTCGCCATAGCTGTCCGCGAAGCCGATGAAGCCGACCGTCTTCACGCCGTGGTTGGCCATGTAGCGCGTCATCACGTCGGCCATCGCGCTGTCGCTCTGCGCCATCTTGAATGCCCAGGTCCGCGCGCCTTCCTGCGGCTCGACGATCGCGCCGGAGCCGACCAGCGTGATCATCGGCGTCTGGGCGGCGGCCACCGCGTCGAGCGCCGCGAGCGCGGCCGGCGTGATGTTCGGCCCGACCACGACGTCGACGCGATCCTCGTCGACCAGCTTGCGGATGTTGCGCACGGCCGCGCCCGGGTCGGAGGCGTCGTCGAGCACCGTCACCTGCACCGGCTGCCCGGCGATCGTCTTCGGCCACATCAGGATCGCGTTCTTGCTGGTGATGCCGATCGCGGCGGCCGGGCCGGTCGACGACAGGTCGACGCCGACCTTCAGGTCGGCATGCGCGGCCGCGCAGGCGAGCACGAGGGCGGCGCCGGCGGCGCGGCGCAACAGGGCGGGAAGCGTCATGCGGAAATCTCCGTCGGGCAATAAAAAGGGGCGCGATTTGCGCCCCTGTCGTTATACCTGACCGTCAAAGCTCGTACGATTCGGATTCGCCCTTGAGCGCCTGCTCGATCAGCTTGCGGTTCAGCGTCGGCGACAGCAGCTCGACGAGCGTATACACATAGCTGCGCAGATAGGCGCCCTGCTTGAGCGCGACACGCGTCACGTTGCTGCCGAACAGGTGGCCGACCGGAATCAGCCGCAGGTTGCGGTCGCGCTCCGGGTTGAATGCGATATCGGCCATGATCCCGACGCCGAGGCCGAGTTCGACATAGGTCTTGATCACATCGGCGTCGATCGCCTCGAGCACGATGTCAGGCGACAGCCCGCGCAGCGCGAACGCATGATTGATCTTCTTGCGGCCGGCGAACGCGTCGTCGTACGTGATCAGCGGGTACTGCGCGAGATCGTCCAGCGTGACCGGCTTGCGTTCGAGCAGCGGATGGTCGGCCGGTACCACGGCCGCGTGATGCCACTGGAAGCAGGGCAGCGACACGAGTTCCTTGTAGTCGGCGATCGCCTCGGTCGCGATCGCGAGATCGGCCTGGTCGTGGATCACCATCTCGGCGACCTGCGTCGGGCTGCCCTGCAGGATCGACAGGTGAACCTTCGGGAAGCGCTTCTTGAACTCGGCGATCGCGGCCGGCAGCGAGTAGCGGGCCTGCGTGTGGGTGGCGGCGATCGTCAGGTTGCCCTGATCCTGCGCCGCGTAATCTTTTCCGACCCTTTTAAGGCTTTCAACTTCCTGCAGGATCCGCTCGACCGATGCGAGGATGATCCTGCCCGGCTCGGTGAGCGAGCGCACGCGCTTGCCGTGGCGCGTGAAGATCTCCACGCCGAGCTCGTCCTCGAGCTCGATGATCGCCTTCGACACCCCCGGTTGCGACGTGTAGAGCGCCTTGGCGGCCTCGGTGAGGTTGAAATTCTGCCGGACGGCCTCGCGCACGAAGCGAAATTGGTGCAGGTTCATTTATAACCCTTCCGCATATCAACAGAATTTTTTAGTCGTTTGAAATATAAGGCGAGTTTATTACGATTCACCGGAGTTTTTCAAATATGGATATCTGTTTTCGTCATTAGCAATCCAGCCGGGCAGCGGAAGGCCGGCGATGGCGGCGGAACGGAGATTCGGGCGCGACGTGGCTAGGACGTCGCGCGGTCACCACGAAAACCCCTGGGGTCCCCGAATGTATCAGTACGACCAATACGACCAGACGATCGTCGACGAGCGTGTCGCGCAGTACCGCGATCAGGTGCGCCGCCGGCTGTCGGGCGAGTTGAGCGAAGAAGAATTCCGTCCGCTGCGCCTGCAGAACGGCCTGTACATGCAGCGCCACGCGTACATGCACCGCATCGCGATTCCGTACGGCAACCTGCGCAGCGACCAGTTGCGGATGCTGGCGCGCATCGCCCGCGAACACGACCGCGGCTACGGCCACTTCTCGACCCGCTCGAACATCCAGTTCAACTGGATCCAGCTCGAGGAAACCCCCGAGATCCTCGCGAAGCTCGCGTCGGTGCAGATGCACGGCATCCAGACCTCGGGCAACTGCATCCGCAACATCACGGCGGACCAGTTCGCGGGCGTCGCCCAGGACGAGGAAATCGATCCGCGTCCGTGGTCGGAAATCCTGCGCCAGTGGTCGACGTTCCATCCCGAATTCGCGTGGCTGCCGCGCAAGTTCAAGATCGCGGTGTCGGGCTCGGCACACGACCGCGCGGCCGTGCAGATCCACGATCTCGGCGTGTACCTGAAGAAGAACGCGCAGGGCGAGGTGGTCGCGAGCATCCTCGCGGGCGGCGGCCTCGGCCGTACGCCGATCATCGGCGCGGTGATCAAGGAAGACCTGCCCTGGCAGCACCTGCTCACCTATTGCGAAGCCGTGCTGCGCGTGTACAACCGCTACGGCCGCCGCGACAACCTGTACAAGGCGCGTATCAAGATCCTCGTGAAGGCGCTGTCGCCCGCGAAGTTCGCGCAGCAGGTCGAGGAAGAGTGGCAGCACCTGAAGGACGGCCCGTCGACGCTCACGCAGGCGGAAGTCGACCGCGTGTCGCAGTACTTCCAGCCGCCCGTCTACGAGAAGCTGGCCGACACCGACGCGTCGTTCGAACAGCACCTGCTCGAGAACAAGGCGTTCGCGCGCTGGGTCGAGCGCAACGTCGCGCCGCACAAGGTGCCGGGCTATGCCGCGGTCACGCTGTCGCTGAAGGACCACCGCGTGGCCCCGGGCGACGCGACCGACGCGCAGATGGACCTGGTGGCCGACTGGGCCGACGCGTACTCGCTTGGCGAACTGCGCGTGTCGCACGAGCAGAACCTGATCCTCGCGAACGTGAAGAAGCGCGACCTGTTCACGGTGTGGGAAAAGGCGAAGGCGGCCAGCTTCGCGACGCCGAACGTCGGCCTGCTGACCGACATCATCGCGTGCCCGGGCGGCGATTTCTGCTCGCTCGCGAACGCGAAGTCGATCCCGATCGCGCTGGCGATCCAGCAGCGTTTCGACGATCTGGACTACGTGTACGACCTCGGCGACCTGTCGCTGAACATTTCCGGTTGCATGAACTCGTGCGGTCATCATCACGTGGGCAACATCGGCATCCTCGGCGTCGACAAGGACGGTGCCGAGTGGTACCAGGTGTCGCTCGGCGGCGAGCAGGGCACGGGCCGCAACGGCGCGCGCCTCGGCCGCGTGATCGGGCCGTCGTTTTCCGCGGATGAAGTGCCGGGCGTGATCGCGAAGCTGATCGACACGTTCGTCGAGGCACGCATCGACGGCGAGCGCTTCATCGACACGTACGACCGCATCGGCATCGCTCCGTTCAAGGAGCGCGTGTATGCGGCGCGCCAGGCAGTCAACGCGTAACCAACCGGGTAGAAGGAATTTGCAGATGGCTTCGATTATCAAGAACCGCGCAGTGATCGACGACGCATGGCAGGTCGTGCGCGCGGCGGAAGACGGTGCGCTGCCCGCGGTCGACGCATTGCCGGCCGGCAAGGTGCTGGTGCCGTTCACCCTGTGGCAGGCCGAGCGCGCGGCGCTCGTCGCCGCGAAGACGAAGGACGAACTCGGCGTGTGGCTCGCGCCGGACAGCGAGCCGGCCGACCTCGTGGCCGACTTCGGTGCGATCTCGCTGATCGCCGTCGATTTCCCGCGCTTCGCGGACGGCCGCGGCTACAGCATCGCGCGCCTGCTGCGCGAGCGCCACGGCTGGACCGGCGAGCTGCGCGCGATCGGCGACGTGCTGCGCGACCAGCTGCTGTACATGTCGCGTTGCGGCTTCGACGCGTTCGCGGTGCGGGCCGACAAGGACATCCACGATGCGCTGAACGCGTTCGGCGAATTCACGCAGCGTTACCAGGGCGCATTCGACGAGCCGGCGCCGCTGTTCCGCCGCCGCGCGGCCGCGGCCGACGCGAAGGTGAGCGCATGAGCGCCGCGACCGCACTGACGCCCGAACTCGCCGCGAAGGTCGAGCGCCTCGACGCGCTGCTCGCGCAGATCGGCGCGAGCCACGAGAAGGTGAAGTTCGCGAGCAGCCTCGCCGCGGAAGACATGCTGCTCACGCACGCGATCCTGTCGAAGGGCGTGTCGATCGGCATCTTCTCGCTGAACACCGGCCGCCTGCATGCGGAAACGCTGGGCATGATCGACCGCGTGCGCGAGCGCTACGGCTACGAGATCGAGCAGTTTCATCCGCAGCAGGACGCGGTCGACCAGTACGTCGCCGAGCACGGCCTGAACGCGTTCTACGAAAGCGTCGAGCTGCGCAAATCGTGCTGCCACATCCGCAAGGTCGAGCCGCTGAACCGCGCGCTGGCCGACGTCGGCGCGTGGGTCACGGGCCAGCGTCGCGAGCAGTCGGTCACGCGTGCGGAGCTGCACGAGGAAGAACAGGACGAAGCGCGCGGGATCGCGAAGTACAACCCGCTCGCCGACTGGACGGAAGCCGACGTGTGGGCGTACCTGAAGGCGTTCGACGTGCCGGTCAACCCGCTGCACGCGCGCGGCTATCCGAGCATCGGCTGCGAGCCGTGTACGCGCGCGATCCGCCCCGGCGAGGACAGCCGGGCTGGCCGCTGGTGGTGGGAGTCGCGCGACACGAAGGAATGCGGGCTGCACATCACGATCACGCCGATTCCCGCGAACGCCGAAGCCGGCGCCGCGCACTGAAAGCCGACAAGAAACCGAATATTGCGCCGCCCGCGACAGCGGGCGGCACGAACCCAGAAGAGAAGGACTGAAATCATGAGCACGACGCTCGAGCAATCCGCCTTTGCCCCGCCCACCGGTGCCGACGACCGCATGGGCCACCTCGACTGGCTCGAAGCCGAGTCGATCCACATCCTGCGCGAACTCGTTGCCGAATGCAGCAAGCCGGCGCTGTTGTTCTCGGGCGGCAAGGACTCGGTCGTCGTGCTGCACCTCGCGCTGAAGGCGTTTGGCCTCGGCGCGAACCGCAAGACGACGCTGCCGTTCCCGCTCGTGCACATCGACACGGGCCACAACTACGAGGAAGTGATCGACTTCCGCGACCGCCGCGCGCAGGAGCTCGGCGCCGAGCTGGTGGTCGGCCACGTCGAGGATTCGATCAAGCGCGGCACGGTCGTGCTGCGCCGCGAAACCGATTCGCGCAACGCCGCGCAGGCCGTCACGCTGCTCGAGACGATCGAACAGCACGGCTACACGGCGCTGATCGGCGGCGCGCGCCGCGACGAAGAGAAGGCGCGCGCGAAGGAGCGGATCTTCTCGTTCCGCGACGAATTCGGCCAGTGGGATCCGAAGGCGCAGCGCCCGGAACTGTGGAGCCTGTACAACGCGCGCCTGCACAACGGCGAGCACCTGCGCGTGTTCCCGATCTCGAACTGGACGGAACTCGACGTGTGGCAGTACATCGCGCGCGAAAACCTCGAACTGCCGTCGATCTACTACGCGCACCAGCGCGAGATCGTGCGTCGCAACGGGCTGCTCGTGCCGGTCACGCCGCTCACGCCGATGCGTGACGGCGAGACGAGCGAACTCGCGCAGGTGCGCTTCCGTACCGTTGGCGACATCAGCTGCACGTGCCCGGTCGAGAGCGACGCGGACGACGTCGAGAAAATCATCGCCGAGACGGCGGTGACCGAGATCACCGAACGCGGCGCGACCCGGATGGACGACCAGGCATCCGAAGCCGCGATGGAACAGCGCAAGAAGCAAGGTTATTTCTGAAGCACACGAGGACATTCACATCATGAGCATCATCGAGAACACCGAAGACCTCGGCGTGTTGCGTTTCATCACCGCGGGCAGCGTCGACGACGGCAAGAGCACGCTGATCGGCCGCCTGCTGTACGACAGCAAGGCCGTGCTGTCCGACCAGCTGTCCGCGCTGTCGCGCGCGAAGAACAAGCGCACGGTCGGCGACGAGATCGACCTCGCGCTGCTGACGGACGGGCTCGAGGCCGAGCGCGAGCAGGGCATCACGATCGACGTCGCCTACCGCTATTTCGCGACCGCGAAGCGCAAGTTCATCATCGCGGACACGCCGGGCCACGAGCAGTACACGCGCAACATGGTGACGGGCGCATCGACCGCGCATGCGGCGATCATCCTGGTCGACGCGACGCGCGTGACGATCGAGAACGGCGTGGCGGAACTGCTGCCGCAAACGAAGCGCCACAGCGCGATCGTGAAGCTGCTCGCGCTGCAGCACGTGATCGTCGCGATCAACAAGATGGACCTGATCGACTACAGCGAAGCGCGCTTCAACGAGATCCGCGACGCGTACGTCGCGCTCGCGAAGCAGCTCGGCCTGAAGGACGTGCGTTTCGTGCCGGTGTCGGCGCTGAAGGGCGACAACATCGTCGGCGCGAGCGAGCGCATGCCGTGGTACGCGGGCGAGCCGCTGCTCGACCTGCTCGAATCGCTGCCGGTCGAGACGCAAGCGCACGACGCGCTGCGCTTCCCGGTGCAGTGGGTCGCACGCCAGGACGGCAGCTCGGCCGACGATTTCCGCGGCTACATGGGCCGGATCGAATCGGGCGAGGTGAAGGTCGGTGACGAAATCGTCGTGCTGCCGTCGAACCGCACCGCGACGGTCGCCGAGATCATCGCGCCGGTGCCGGGCGGCACGGCGGCGGTTGCGCACGCGTTCGCGGGCCAGACGGTGACGATTCGCCTCGAACAGGACGTCGACGTGTCGCGCGGCGACATGTTCGTCACGACCGCCGAGACGGTCGCGCCGGCGAAGAAGCTCGAGGCGGACCTGTGCTGGTTCGACGAGACGCCGCTGTCGCCGCAGCGCAAGTACCTGCTCAAGCAGACCACGAGCACGGTGTTCGCGAAGATCGGCGCGGTCAAGGAAGTGCTCGACGTGCATACGCTGTCGCACGCGACCGACCGCCAGGAACTGAAGATGAACGACATCGGCCGCGTCGCGCTGACGCTGCAGAAGCCGATCGTCTGCGACACCTACGATGCGCACCCGGGCACGGGCGCGTTCGTGCTGATCGACGAGGCGACGCACCACACGGTCGCCGCCGGCATGATTCGGGCGTTCTCGGCGTAACGGGCTTAACCGGCGGTCAGCGCCGCCCTCGCGGCGGCGCGGGCCGGCCGCCGTCCGCACGAGCGGGACCCCAAGCGAAGCGACAAACATGGGCAAGGTATATCTGATCGGAGCAGGGCCGGGCGCCGCGGACCTCATCACGGTGCGCGGCATGCGGCTGCTCGAGCAAGCCGACGTCGTGCTGCACGACGCGCTCGTCGAGCCGGCGATGCTCGACTACGCACCGAACGCGCGCAAGATCGCGGTCGGCAAGCGTTGCGGGCAGCGTTCGACCGCGCAGCATTTCATCAACAAGCAGATCGTCGACGCGGCGCGCGAGCACGCGTGCGTGGTGCGCCTGAAGGGCGGCGACCCGATGCTGTTCGGTCGCGCCGAAGAGGAAATGCGCGCGCTCGAAGCGGCGGGCATCGATTTCGAGGTCGTACCGGGCATCACCGCGGCGCTGGCCGGCGCGGCGACGCTGAAGCGCTCGCTGACGTTGCGCGGCGTGTCGCGCAGCGTCGCGTTCGCGACGCACAGCCGCGCACCGGGCAGCGACGAGATTCGCGAGGCCGCGCGCGCCGATTCGATCGTCTACTACATGGGCCGCGACAGTGCGCCGGGCATCGCGCAGGAACTGATCGACGCGGGCCGTGCGAGCGCGACGCCGGTGGCGATCGTCGAGGCTTGCAGCACCGCGCGCGAGCGCACGCTGACGCTGACGCTCGGGCAGATGGCGGCGGGCGGCGCGCAGGCGTGGCTCGACCCGGCGGAACCGAGCCTGCTGATGATCGGCGATGCGTTCGCCGAACGCGTGCGGCACGTGAAAGAGGGCGATACGTTGCAGGATGCGGCCTGAGTCGAACATGCGATCCGCAGGCAAAAAAAGCGCCGGCTTCCGAAGCCGGCGCTTTTTCGTTTGGGCTCGCCGTTTCGGCCAGCGATTTGCTTACGCGTCGCGGCCGAGCTGGTCGATGCAGTAGCGCGCGATCGCATCGAGCACGCCGTCGTCTTCCCCGACGGCCGTCGCGCAACGGATCTCGACGCCCGGATGCGTGGCCCGGCATGCGTCGACGAGCTGCGGCAGGTCGCGGCGCACATGCCCGCCCTGACCGAAGAACACGGGTACCACGGTGATGCGCGTGCAGCCGGCCGCGACTTGCGCGGCGACGGCCGTATCGAGCGACGGCGTCATCAGTTCGAGAAACGCGAGCGACACGTGCGGAGCAGGGGAGCCGGCCCCGCGCAGCCGCGCGGCGAGCCGCTCGAACGGCTCGGCCCAGCGCGGATCGCGTGCGCCGTGGCCGAACAGGACGATGCCGTGCGAACTCATGTCGAAGCCTCCGTCGTGACGGCGCTCAGTGCCGGTCGACCCACTTGAGCGCGAACAGGCCGAGCGCGAGATAGATGAGGCCCGGCGTCGCCGCGGTCAGCGGTGCGGGCCACGTGTTCAGCGTGCCGATGTGCGAGAACAGCGTGTTGAGCAGCTGGAAGCTCATGCCGAGCATGATGCCGCCGAACACCTTCACGCCGACCACGCCGGCACGCGTGTGCAGGTACGCGAACGGCAGCGACAGCACGAGCATCACGAACACCGCGAACGGGTAGAGCAGCTTGCGCCACAGCGCGATGTCGTAGCGCTGCGTGTCCTGCTGGTTTTCGCGCAAGTGCTGGATGTAGCGGAACAGGTTGATGAGCGACATCCGTTCCGGCGACACGAGCAGCACCGACAGGATCTGCGGCGTCAGGTCCGAGCGCAGCCGGTATTCGGGCAGCGTCACCTGCTGCGACCGGTACACGGGGTTCAGCGCGTCTGCCGGTGCGCCGCCGATCGGCTTGATCGGCGTCAGTTCGGTTTCCGTGACGCCCTTGAGCAGCCAGTGGCCGGGCGGCTCGTAGCGGCCCGTCTGCGCGATCCGCACGTTCTGCAGCTGGAACTTCGAGTCGAACTCGTAGATGCGCACGTTGCTGATCGTCGAGTCGGGCGACAGGCTGCCGACGTTCACGAAGCGCGTGACCTGCTCGCCGTTCTCGCGGGCCGCGAGCGTGTCCTTCACCCATACGCCCGACTGGAAGTTCGACGACACCGACGCGCCGAGCGCCTGCAGCCGCACGCGTTCGGACAGCTGGTCGGCGTACGGGCCGACGAATTCGCCGATCAGGTAGGTGATGATGACGAGCGGCACGCCGATCTTCAGCAGCGAGCGCAGCGCCTGGTTGGTCGCGAGGCCCGACACGCGGAAGATCGTGAATTCCGAGTTCGCGGCCATCTGCGCGAACACGTAGATCGCGCTGATGAGCGCGGCGACCGGGATGATCTCGTAGAAGCGCGACGGGGTCTGCAGCGCGACGCGCAGCACCGCGTAGCCGAACTTGTAGTTGCCGTGCCCGACCGAGTTCAGTTCGCTGATCAGGTCGAAGAAGAAGAACAGGCCCGAGAACGCGAACAGGATGAAGATGAACGTGACGTAGATCTGCCGCGCGAAGTATTTTTCATAGAGCCGCATCGATCATGCTCCCGAGCGGCCGAACAGCGCGCGTGTAAACAGCGGACGATTGCGCACGCGCAACCAGAAGATGAACGCGACGATCGCCGCGACGACCAGGTGCAGGCCGACGAGGCCGACGCCGAACGACATCTTGCCCTGCTCGATCTGTGCCTGCACGACGTTCAGCAGGTTCGAGTACGTCAGGTAGATCAGCACGGCCATCACGAGGTTGATCGTGCGGCTGCGGCGCGGGTTCTGGTACGACAGCGGAATGCCGAGCACCATCAGGTTGATCGCGATCAGCGGCAGGCCCGCGCGCCACGCGAATTCGGCGAGGTTGTCGCGCGTCGGGTTGCGCAGCAGGTCCGGTGTCGGCGTGCTGTTGGTGGTCGGCACGTTGGTGACCGGGGCGCTCGTGATCTTCACGCCGTAGCGCTGGAACTCCATGATCTTGAAGTTCGGCTGGCCGGGCGTGCCGTCGTAGCGGCGGCCGTCTTCCAGTACGACGAAGCGATCGCCGTCCTTCGTTTCCGTGTGGCCGGTGTGCGACACGACGACGTTGACCTTGCCGTTCTCGGTCGACGTGACGAACACGTTCTGCACCTTGCTCTGGTCCGGCGACATCTTCTCGATGAAGAACACGCGATGGTTCGACGCCGATTCGCGGAACTGGCCCGGCGCGAGCAGCGAGATCTCGTCGCGCTGCTGGAAGCGCGCCTTGATCAGCTTGCTCTGCTGGTTCGACCACGGCCAGCCGACGAACGCGAAGAACGCGATCAGCAGGACGATCGGCGTGGCGAACACGCCGATCGGCTTGATCAGGCGCGTGAGGCTCACGCCGGATGCAAGCCAGACCACCATTTCAGAGTCCCGGTACCACCGGGTCAGCACGAACAGGATCGACACGAACAGCGTGACGACGAGCATCACGGCGAGGTAGCCGATCACGGTCAGGCCGATCAGCACGAGCACGTCGCGCGGATCGATTTCGCCGGACGCGGCATAGCCGACGATGCGGATCATCATCGTCGTGAGCATGATCGTGAGCAGCACCATGAACACGGCGCCAGCCGTATACGCAAGCTCGCGCTGGAGGGAGCGTTCGAAGATCATTCTTGATGAGAAGAGGGCGGGAGGCTGCGCACGCGTGGTGGAGCGCTCGCGCCGCCACGGGAAAAATAGCGGATAATTGCGGCTTTCATCCTTAGCCCAGATTTTATCCGAGGACAAGCGCGATGGACTTTAGCATAAAAGGCTGTGATTGGAGCAAAGGCGAGGCCAAGGGGTTCCTGACCGGGAAGTCCGACTGCATCGTGCTCGGCATCTTCGAGGCGCAGACTCTCTCGGGCGCGGCGCTCGACATCGACACGGCCACCAAGGGGCTGATCTCGCGCGTGGTGAAGGCCGGCGACATGGACGGCAAGCGCGGCAAGACGCTGTTCCTGCACGAAGTGTCGGGCATCGGCGCATCGCGCGTGCTGCTCGTCGGCCTCGGCAAGCAGGATGCTTTCAATCAGAAAGCCTACAACGACGCAGTGACGGCCGCATGGCGCGCGCTGCTCGCGACCAAGGTCGGCCAGGTCACGTTCTCGCTCGCGCAGCTGCCGGTCGACGAGCGCGGCTCCGACTGGGGTGTGCGTGCGGCGATTCTCGCGCTGCGCAACGAGACCTACCGCTTCACGCAGATGAAGAGCAAGCCGGAACCGGCGTCGCACACGCTCAAGCGCGTCGTGTTCAGCGTCGATCCGGCCGATGAGAAGGCCGCGAAGCTGGCGGTCAAGCAGGCCGTCGCGCTGGCGAACGGGATGGACCTCACGCGCGACCTCGGCAACCTGCCGGGCAACGTGTGCACGCCGACCTATCTCGGCAACACTGCGAAGAAGATCGCGAAGGATTGGGGTCTGAAGGTCGAGGTGCTCGGCCTGAAGCAGATCCAGGCGCTCAAGATGGGCTCGTTCCTGTCGGTCGCGCGTGCGTCGGTCGAGCCGCCGCAATTCATCGTGCTGCACTACCAGGGCGCCGCCGCGAAGGCCGCGCCGGTCGTGCTGGTCGGCAAGGGCATCACGTTCGACACGGGCGGCATCTCGCTGAAGCCGGGCGAGGGCATGGACGAGATGAAGTACGACATGTGCGGCGCGGGTTCGGTGCTCGGCACGATGCGTGCGGTCGCCGAAATGGGCCTGAAGATCAACGTCGTCGCGATCGTGCCGACCTGCGAGAACATGCCGGGCGGCAACGCGACCAAGCCGGGCGACATCGTCACCAGCATGAAGGGGCTGACGATCGAGGTGCTCAACACCGACGCCGAGGGCCGCCTGATCCTGTGCGACGCGCTCACTTATGCGGAGCGCTTCAAGCCGGCCGCGGTGATCGACGTGGCGACGCTCACGGGCGCCTGCGTGATCGCGCTCGGTGCCCACAACAGCGGCCTGTTCTCGAAGGACGACGCACTCGCGGGCGAACTGCTCGACGCATCGCGCGAAGCGAACGATCCGGCATGGCGCATGCCGCTCGACGACGAGTACCAGGATCAGCTGAAGTCGAATTTCGCGGACATCGCGAACATCGGCGGGCGTCCGGCAGGTGCCGTGACGGCGGCGTGCTTCCTGTCGCGCTTCACCGACAGCTATCCGTGGGCGCACCTGGACATCGCCGGCACCGCGTGGAAGGGCGGCGCGGCGAAGGGCGCGACCGGCCGTCCGGTGCCGCTGCTCGCGCAGTTCCTGATCGACCGCGCCGGCCAGTGATGGCAGGTCTCACGACGATGCGGGTACGCGGGCAATGACGCGAATCGATTTCCATTCGAACGTCGGCGATTCGCTCGCATACGCCTGCCGGCTGCTGCGCAAGGCCTACCAGGCCGGGCAGCCGGTCGTCGTGCTCGCGGAGCCCGCGCGCCTGCGCGCGCTCGACGAGCGGCTCTGGACGTTCTCGCCGCTCGATTTCATTCCGCACTGCGGCGTCGACAGCGCGCACGCGGCCGGCACGCCGATCGTGCTGGCCGCCGATCTCGACCAGGCGCCGCATCATCATGTGCTGCTGAACCTCGGCGCGGCCGTACCTGCACAGTTCGCCCGCTTCGAGCGCCTGCTCGAAGTGGTCGGCAATGCGCCGGACGAGCTGGCCGCGGGCCGCGACCGCTACCGCTTCTATCGCGATCGCGGCTACGCGCTGAACAACTACAAGCAGGGCAGTTAGCCGAAACCGTCGACGGAGCGTTCCCGTGACACAAGCCGAATCCTCTTCGATCCCGACACTGACCGACGTGCTGGTGCCGGGCAAGCCGGTGCCGGCGCGTTCGTCCGCGGCCGATGCGCCGCCGCACGACGTTGGCGCAGTGCCGGTGCTGACTGACGTGCTGGTATCAGGCCATCCGGCTCGGGCGTCCGCCGCGCCGGAGCAGCCGGGCACGGACCCCGAATTCGTGGTGGTCGAGCCGGTGCCGACGCCGGCCGTCCCGACCGTCGAGTTGCCGGGCGACAGCGATGCGCCGGCGCAACCCGGTGCCGCGGGGCGCGTCGTCGCCGAAGAGTCGGCTGCGGCGCAGGCGCCGCTGCGCTCCGCACTGGCCGCCGAAGACGAAGATGCGCAGCAGGCCGGCGTTGCCGCGATGCCGCGCGATGCTGGCGAAGCGATGCTGCCCCACGCGATTGCACCGGCTGCCGGCGGGCTGGCTACCGCTCAACTCACCGGCGCGTCGCATCCGGACGCGCATGTAGCCGCCGCGCTGACGGCGGAGGACACGCAGCATATCGCCGAGCGTCTGCGCAATCGGCTGACGAATTATCTGACCGGGGAAGGGCGCGAGGCCATCGAGGCCCGCTGTCGCGACGCGTTGCACGACCATACGGCCTGGCTCGTCGGCCAGATCACGCGCGAAGTGGCGCTAGCGCTCGAAACCGAAGTGATGGAGTGGGTTCGCGACGCGGTCGATGCGGAGATCGCCCGCCGCCGGACCGGTCATTCAGGCTGAGCCCGCCGCACATTTCGTGCGCGGCAGCCGCGGGCGCGGCTCCAGTCATCGTCGCTGACGATTGCCGGCCGGTTGCAACGACAAGCGCGGAACGCTGCCGGGCGCAGGGCGCGGCACGCGATGCACGCACCTGGTCATCCGGTTCAGCGCAGCGACAGCACCCATTGCGAGAGCGTGTGCGCTTCTGCGCTCGTCAACTGCGTATTGGCGGGCATCGGCACGCCACCCCACACCCCGACGCTGCCTTTCACGATCGATTGCGCGAGGTAATCGACGGCGTCGGTGCGCGCCACGTACTTGCCGGCGATGTCGTGGAACGACGGGCCCATCAGCGGCTTGCCGACCGCATGGCAGGCCATGCAGTTCTTGCGCTGCGCGAGCGCGAACCCGTCGCCGGCCGGGTCGGCGTGTGCCGCCGCCGCGCTGCCGGTCAGCAGCGCCACGAGCAGCGCGCGCAATATCGTCTGTTTCATGCGGTTCTCCGCCGGCGGGGACGGCCGGCTTCAGGTCCGCGCATTATAAAAGCAAAGGGAAAGCGCGTTTTGCGCGTTTCCCCGGCGGTCGCAATGGGGTCGCATGCCCCGCGCGCCGCATCAGCCGGTGACGGCGCCCTGGTTCGCCGGACGCGCGAGCGCCGCGAACTTGGCGAGCACGCCGCGCGTGTAGCGCGGCGCCGGCTGCTTCCACGCGGCGCGCCGGCGCGCGAGCTCCGCGTCGTCGACATTCAGCTGCAGCACCAGCCGGTGCGCATCGATCGTGATCGAGTCGCCTTCCTGCACGAGCGCGATCGTGCCGCCGACGAACGCTTCGGGCGCGACGTGCCCGACCACCATCCCCCAGGTGCCGCCCGAGAAGCGGCCGTCGGTGATGAAGCCGACCGATTCGCCGAGCCCCTTGCCGATGATCGCTGACGTCGGCGCGAGCATTTCCGGCATGCCGGGGCCGCCCTGCGGGCCGAGATAGCGCAGCACCAGCACGTCGCCCGCGCGGATCCGGTCGCCGAGGATCGCGTCCATCGCGCTTTGCTCGTCGTCGAACACGCGCGCCGGGCCGGTGATCACCGGGTTCTTCAGGCCGGTGATCTTCGCCACCGCGCCGTCTTCCGCGAGGTTGCCCTTCAGGATCGCGAGATGGCCTTCCTGGTACAGTGCGCGATCGATCGGGAAGATCACCTTCTGGTCCGCGCGCGGCACGCCCGGCACGTCCTTCAGCTCCTCGGCGAGCGTGCGGCCGGTGATCGTCATGCAGCCGCCGTGCAGCAACCCCGCATCGAGCAGGATCCGCAGCACCTGCGGGATGCCGCCGGCCTGGTGCAGGTCGGTCGCGACGTACTGGCCCGACGGCTTCAGGTCGCAGATCACCGGCACGCGCTTGCGGATGCGCTCGAAGTCGTCGATCGTCCAGTCGACCTCGGCCGCGTGCGCGATCGCGAGATAGTGCAGCACCGCATTGGTCGAGCCGCCGGTCGCCATGATCAGCGATACCGCGTTCTCGATCGACTCCCTGGTGATGATGTCGCGCGGCTTCAGGTCGCGCTTCACGGCCTCGACCAGCACGCGCGCCGACTCGGCGGCCGAATCGACCTTTTCCTGATCGGGGTTCGCCATCGTCGACGAGTACATCAGCGACATGCCGAGCGCCTCGAACGACGAGCTCATCGTGTTCGCGGTGTACATCCCGCCGCACGAGCCCGACGTCGGGCACGCGTTCTTCTCGACCCCTTCGAAATCTTCCTGCGACATCCGGCCCGCGGTGAACTCGCCGACCGCCTCGAACGACGACACGATCGTCAGGTCGCGGCCCTTCCAGTGGCCGGGGCGGATCGTGCCGCCGTACACGTAGATGCCCGGCACGTTCAGGCGCGCGAGCGCGATCATCCCGCCCGGCATGTTCTTGTCGCAGCCGCCGACCACCACCACGCCGTCCATCCACTGGCCCTGTACGCAGGTCTCGATGCAGTCGGCGATCACCTCGCGCGACACCAGCGAGTACTTCATCCCCTCGGTGCCCATCGACATGCCGTCCGAGATCGTCGGCGTGCCGAAGATCTGCGGGTTGGCATCGGCCGCCTTCACCGCCGCGACGGCCGCATCCGACAGCCGCTGCAGGCCCGAGTTGCACGGCGTGATCGTCGAGTGGCCGTTTGCGATGCCGATCATCGGCTTGTCGAAATCGTCCTTCTGGTAGCCGAGGGCGTAATACATCGAGCGGTTCGGCGAACGGGCCACGCCTTGCGTGATGTGCTTCGAGCGACGGTTGTACGGCATGGGGGACTCCATCGTTGTATTGGCGACGCCCGCGATCGGCGCACCGGTTCGGATCAATCAAGCATGGAGTTTCCGGTTTGGGATGTCCAATATATTATTTGTCGCTTATTAAGTCGTTTTACAAATGAGTGAGAGATGGCCGAACCGACGCCGGACCTGCGCCAGTGGCGCTATTTCGTGACCGTGGCCGACGAGCGCCACTTCGGCCGCGCGGCCGAGCGCCTGTCGATGACGCAGCCGCCGCTGTCGCAGGCGATCCGGGCGCTGGAGGACACGCTCGGCGTCGCGCTGTTCGCGCGCACCAAGCGCTCGGTCGCGCTGACGGCGGTCGGTGCGGCGCTGTTGCCGGACGTGCGCCGGCTGCTCGCGTCGGCCGACGCGCTGCCGCCGCTCGCACGGCGCCTCGCGCGCGGCGAAGCCGGTTCGCTGTCGCTCGCGTTCGTGTCGACCGCCGATTACGGGCTGCTGCCGTCGCTGCTGCGCGCGTTCGGCGCGCGTTATCCGCAAGTGCGGCTGCAGCTCGCGGAGGCGACGAGCGACGTGCAGATCGACGAACTCGTCGCGGGCCGCATCGACGCGGGGCTCGTGATTCCGCCGGTGCCGCCGCGCCACGCGGCCGGGCTGTCGTACCTGCCGGTCGTGCGCGAGCCGCTGGTGGTCGCGATGCCGGCGGCCGCGGCGCACGGCGTGTCGGAAGACGAACCCGTGCATCTGGCCGACCTGGCCGCGCTGCCGCTCGTGATCTTCCCGCGTCGTTTGGCGCCCGGCTTTTATGACATCATTACGGGCTGCTACGGCGCGGCGGGGGAAACCCCGCGCATCGGCCAGGAGGCGATCCAGATGCAGACGATCGTCAGCCTCGTGTCGGCCGGCATGGGTGTCGCACTGGTGCCGCAGTCGCTGCGTAACCTGCGGCGCACCGGCGTGGTCTACCGGCCGCTCGCCGGCGACGCGCCGGTCGTCGAAACCGGCCTCGTGTGGCGCACGGGCGACGTCAGCCCGGTGCTCGCCGGCTTCATCGACGTCGTGCGCGCGCAGGGGCTCGCCACGTGACGCGAACGATGGCGCGCCGGCGCCGTCCAATGCGCGGTGCGGCGCCGGTGCGAGCGCCGTACCGCATTCGAAAACTTCATCGCTAACCCATGATCATTCACCCGAATTTCGACCCCGTAGCGATCCACCTCGGGCCGCTGGCCGTGCGCTGGTACGGCCTCATGTATCTCGTCGGCTTCATCGCGGCGATCGTCGTCGGCCGGATCCGCCTGAAGCTGCCGCACGTCGCGGCGCAGGGCTGGACCGCGAAGGACATCGACGACATGATGTTCTACGGCGTGCTCGGCACCGTGCTCGGCGGCCGGCTCGGCTACGTGCTGTTCTACAAGGCCGACTTCTACTTCTCGCATCCGCTCGACGTGTTCAAGGTGTGGGAAGGCGGGATGTCGTTCCACGGCGGCTTTCTCGGCGTGACGCTCGCGATGGCGCTGTTCGCGTGGCAGCGCAAGCGCCACTGGCTGCAGGTCACCGACTTCGTCGCGCCGATGGTGCCGACCGGGCTCGCGGCCGGGCGGCTCGGCAACTTCATCAACGGCGAGCTGTGGGGCCGCGTGACCGATCCGAACGCGCCGTGGGCGATGCTGTTCCCGGGCGCGATGCGCGACGATGCGGCATGGCTGCCGAAGCATCCGGCGCTCGTCGAGAAGTGGCATCTGGCCGACGTGTTCATGCAGTACCAGATGCTGCCGCGCCATCCTTCGCAGCTCTACGAAATCGCGCTCGAAGGCATTGCGCTGTTCTTCGTGCTGTTCTTCTTCTCGCGCAAGCCGCGGCCGATGGGTGCGATCTCCGCGCTGTTCCTGATCGGCTACGGGCTCGCGCGTTTCACGGTCGAATTCGCGCGCGAACCGGACGACTTCCTCGGCCTGCTCGCGCTCGGCCTGTCGATGGGGCAGTGGCTGTCGCTGCCGATGATCCTCGCGGGCGTCGCGTTGCTGGTGTGGGCGTATCGCCGTCGCGCGGCGAATGCGGTCGCGTGATGTCGCGGCGTGATGCGGTTGCGTCACGCGCGAGCGGTGTGACGCGTGGCACGTGATGCTTGATGCCTGATGCGATGCGGACGCGCACGATCGGCGTGCGCGTCGATCGCAGGATCGCAAACGAAAAACGCCGGCCCGAGGGCCGGCGTTTTCACATCTGCCGCGTGTTGCGCAATGCGCGTTACTTCATCTGCACCGAGCCGTTGACCGTGACCGACACGGTCGCCTTGCCGCCTTCGACCGAAATCGGCGCGCTCATCTTCGCGCTGTCCATCGGTGCGGCGGCCATCGCCATCATGCGCGGGTACGGCTGCACGTTGCGGCTGCCGCCGACGTTCACGTCGCGAATCGAGTAGCTGTTGTAGCCGAACGCCTTCGCGGCTTCGTCCGCGCGTGCGCGGAACGACTTGATCGCTTCGGTCGTGAGCTTCTGCTCGGCCGCGCGCTGCGCTTCGGGTGACAACGAGAACTCGACGTTCGCGATCTGCATCTGGTTCGACAACTGGCCCGCGAGCTTCGACGCCGCCGCGAAATCGCGCGATTCGAGCACGACTTCGGTGCGACCGCGCCATGCGGAGATCTTTCCGTCGCGATCGGTGCTCGGATAGACGGAGAACGCGCCGGTGTGCGCGGTGACGCCCGACACGCCCTTCGCCTGCGCGAGCGCCGCGTCGGCGCGCTGGTTCAGCGCCGACGTCAGGCTGCCCGGGTCTTTCGCCTGCTGTTCGTAGAACAGCGTGATGTGGATGATGTCCTGCGGCACGTCGGCGCTGGCCTGCGACGACAGCGACAGCACGCCTGCCGGCTCCGGGAAGTGCGGGTTCGCGGTCTGCGCGTGCGCGGCGGGCGACGCGAGCGTCAGCGCGACGGGCACGGCGGCGGCGAGGGCGAGCGACAGCGCGAGTGCGGATTTCTTGGTCATTGTTGGATTCCTTGAGCGAGGGCGCGCAGGCGGATCACGCGTGCGCGACGCGGGCGTACCGCGCGACGAAAAACGGCCGCCGCCCGATCGCGGCGACAGCGCTTGCTTAGGCTGCGCGAACGCGCCGCGAGTTCCGTGGCGGTGGCGTGTGTTGACCGGATTTGACCTTTGGCGTGTGCTTGCCGCGCGCGCTTGCTGCGCACGCCTACTTCATCAGCTTTTCGGTGATGAAGCGCCACTCGGCACGCGTGACGGGCGTGATCGACAGCCGGTTGCCGCGCGCGAGCACGCGCATGTCGGCGAGTTCGTCGTGTTCGCGCAGCGCGGCGAGCGGCACGAGCGGCGACTTCTTCACGAAGCGCACGTCGACGAGCAGCCAGCGCGGTGCTTCCTGCGTCGACTTCGGATCGTAATACGGGCTTGTCGGATCGAACTGGGTGGGGTCGGGGTAGGGCGTCGACGAGACTTCGGCGAGGCCCGCGATGCCCGGTTCCGGGCAGCTCGAATGATAGAACAGCACGCCGTCGCCGATCTTCATCGTGTCGCGCATGAAATTGCGCGCCTGATAGTTGCGCACGCCGGTCCACGGCAGCGAGTGCTGCGGCGCGTGCGCGAGATCGTCGATGCTTGCTTCGTCCGGTTCGGACTTCATCAGCCAGTATTGCATGGATCGTGATCGACGCAGAAAGGGCTGCTACAAAAGGAAACGGCATCGGGACGTCCCGATGCCGTTGAATAGGCCCCCGCCTTGGCCGCTAGGCCGGCATCCTGAACCTGGGGTTCAGAATTGGTCGCAGTTAGCAGCACTTCGGGTACATCAGACAGAGTGACGCGCGCGCCCGTGCTACAAATTTCCGCAACCGTGCACATGGCATTGGTTCAAGGAATATATGACCTTGGCGAACCAGGCAGGGAAGCTGACTGAACTGTGTTTCGTTGCGCCAATTTGACCACCGTTGATCGCCGAGATCAAGGGGAATCGACGCATCGATCAAACGTTACTGCGTCTCGTGCTGTGCGAGCACCGCGCCGAGCTGTTCGTTCATCTGGTGCATTGTACGACGGATTTCTTCCGCCGGAAATGCTTCACCGTGACGCACGCTCGTTTGCAGCCGCAGCAATTCGGACGCGAGCGACAGCGCGGCCATGACCGCGATGCGGTCGGTGCCGCGCACCGAGCTGTTCGCGCGAATCTTCGACATTTCGGCGTCGACGCGCGCGACGGCCTCGAGCAGCGCCGCTTCGGTCTCGGCCGAACAGGCGAGCCGATAGGGCTGACCGAGAATCGAGACTTCGATCTGCTTGGTGCTCATGCATGTTCTCCGTGGCTGGCCGCGTCGTCGCTATCCGTGCGCGCCTGCGCATCCAGCAGGTCGAGCTGGTTGTCGGTTTGCTCCGCGCTCTTCGTGCGCGGCAGCTTTTCGAGAATCGCATTCAGTTTGACCTGGGCGTCGTCGATCTTTGCCGACAGCGTGTCGCGCTCGGCCGCGAGCGCATTGCGTTCGTCGCGCAGCTGCGCGAGTTCCGCGCGGACCGTGTCCGCTTCCGCGCGCAATTGCGCGACCTGCTCCTCGAGCGCGAGCCGTTCCGAGTGATAGCGCTTGTTCAGCGAGATCAGACGGCCAATATTTTGAGATAAAGTTTCGAGTTCGTTGAGCATTTGCTGCGTCCTCTAAAGACCCAGCATTTTAGCGCGGAATAACGCGCATTCCGACATCTGTAACGTTTCCAGTCGTAACACCCCCGCTTCTTGCCGCGAATACACGGGTCCGGCACGTGTTCCGCATGCGTCCGGACGCTTCCTTGACGCTCGCGCGGCCCGCTCCTAAACTGGCGCCGCCTCGGTGCTCGCGCGTGCGTCGCGCGGTTAAACGGGAAGCAGGGCGCGTGCTCCGCCCGGAATTCGCCAACCTGCGCTGCCCCCGCAACGGTAAGCGGCCGCGTCGCATGACGCAGGCCGGCTCGGGCGCGTTTCGCGTGCAGGTCGCACGCTGGCGCGGGCCACTGCGCGTGATACGCGCGGGAAGGCGAGCCGGTACGCCGCCAGCCCGGATACCGGCCGAGGCGAGGAGCCTGCACGGCTTCATGACGCGCGGCCTGCGGGGAAGCGGGGCGCGCAGTGCTTCACGGGACTTGTCTTCGATGCTGACCCCAATCGTCCGCACGGCGTGCGGCGCACGCCGCGGAATATCGCCTGCCGCCATCGCGCGGAGCGCGGCGCACGCCGATTCGTCCGGATCGGCGACGACGCAGGTCGTCGCGGCACCGCGCCCGGTCGCGTGGCGCGATCCTGCCTCCTTGCTGCCGGACGCCGTGGTTGCCGCACCGAGCGTGCCTGACGGTGACGCAAGCGCGATGCCGATCGACCCGATGCGGCGGCTTCCACTATATTGCGCAGAACGTGGGCCGCGCCAGGATGCGGCTCGACGGATCGCGCGCGTTTCACGTCGGTGCGACCGGCACGCGGCCGGCCGCCGCATCGCGGGTCCCGGGCGACGAAATCCGGAATCCGGGTGCCGATCGTCGCGCGCGGTATGGGGCGTCGCCGGCCGTGAATCATGCGTCATGCCGCGCATGGCATCCTGGCCGTGCGTGCGATGACATCACCGGGGCACGGTTCGTCCGTGCACGCATCAACCACCTGTTCGACGAGGATGACGAGCTTGCGTATGCCTACGACACGCCGGAGCGCGACGCCGGTGCCGCGGCCGGCCGGCCATGACGGTCAGCGAAAGCGTCACGCGTCATGCGCGATGCCGTGCGGCGCATGAGCGCCGCGCGTGCCGCCGCGATCTGGGCCGCGCTCGCGGCCCTGGTCGCGTTGCTGTTCGTCGCGTCGCTGTCGATCGGCAGCGTGCCGATGTCGCCGTGGCAGGCGCTCGCGTCGCTCGTGCCGCACGGCGGCGACGCACTGTTCGCCGACATCGTGCGCACGTTGCGGCTGCCGCGTGCGCTCGCGGGCTTCGCGTGCGGCGCGCTGCTCGCGCTGGCCGGTGCGCTGCTGCAAGTGCTGTTGCGCAATCCGCTCGCGGAGCCGTACGTGCTCGGCGTGTCGGGCGGCGCGGCCGGCTTCGCGCTCGTCGCGATGATCGCGGGCGCCGCGTGGTGGCTCGTCGATGCGGCCGCGTTCGCCGGCGCGCTCGTGTCGGTCGCGCTCGTGCTCGGGCTTGCGCGCCGCGAACTGTGGCGCGGCGATGCGCGCGACGCGTCGCCGCGGCTGCTGCTCACGGGGGTCGTGATCGCGGCCGGGTGGGGCGCACTCGTCACGCTGCTGCTGTCGCTCGCGCCCGATGCGCGGCTGCGCGGCATCATCTTCTGGCTGACGGGCGATCTGAACGGCGTGACGGCGCCCTGGTTCGCATGGGGCGCGCTGCTGCTGGCCGCCTGCGTCGCGCTGCCGGCCGCGCCGCAGCTCAACGTGCTGCTGCGTGGCGACGCGACCGCGCTCGCGCTCGGCGTGCCGGTCGCGCGGCTGCGCATGCGGATCTACCTCGTCGCGTCGCTGGCCGCCGCGGCCGCGGTGACGACGGCCGGTACGATCGGTTTCGTCGGCCTCGTCGTGCCGCACGCGCTGCGGCTCGCATTCGGCAACGACCAGCGCATGCTGCTGCCCGCCGCGATGCTCGCGGGCGGCGGCGGCGTGATGGCGGCCGACCTGCTCGCGCGCACCGCCATCGCGCCCGCGCAATTGCCGGTCGGCGTGATGACCGCGTTGATCGGTGTGCCGGTGTTCCTGTGGATGTTGTTGAGGAGACCGATGCGATGACGCATGCCGCAACGCACACCGCCGGCGACATGACCTATGCGGCGGTCGACCTCACGCTGAGGGCCGGCGCACGGACCCTGCTCGACGGCTTCACGCAGGTGTTCCGGCCCGGCGAGATCTGGTGCGTCGCGGGGCCGAACGGCGCCGGCAAGACGACGCTGCTCGCGACGCTCGCGGGCCTGCAGCGGCCGGCCGGCGGGCAGGTCGAGATCGACGGCCGGCCGCTCGCCGCCTGGCCGCCCGAACAGCTCGCGCGGCGCCGCGCGCTGATGCCGCAGCAACTGCACGACGCTTTCAGCGCGACGGTATTCGACACGGTGCTGCTCAACCGCTTTCCGTATCTCGGCGGCTGGGGCTGGGAGCGCGAGGCAGACCGCGCGGCCGCGCGCGACGCGCTCGCGACGTTCGGGCTGAGCGCGCTCGCGTCGCGCGACGTGCTGTCGCTGTCGGGCGGCGAGCGGCAGCGTGTCGCGCTGGCCGCGACGCTGTGCCAGGACGCGCCGCTGATGCTGCTCGACGAACCGCTCGCCCATCTCGACCTGCATCACCAGATCGACGGCCTGACCGCGTTGGCCGCGTGGCTCGACGCGGGCCCGCGCACGGTGCTGTTCTCGTGTCACGACCTGAATCTTGCGCGGCGTTTCGCGACGCACGCGCTGTTGCTCGACGGCCGCGGCCATGCGTGGGCGGGCCCGGTGCTCGACGTGCTGACGCCGGCGCGCGCGAGCGACGCGTTCGGCTATCCGCTCGTGCTGATCCGCGAGAACGGCCGCGATGCGCTGCTGCCCGCGTGGCCCGAGCGACGATGAACTTCCTTCTTTCGATGCGCGGCATCGGCCGCACCAACGAGGCAACCTTCCGATGACGAACCCGACCGACTTCCCGCCCGCGATCGCGCCGCTCGACGACACGCTGCGCAAGCGTCTGCAGCATGTGATCGATCACAAGACCAAGCCGCCCGGCAGCCTCGGCCAGCTCGAGGCGATCGCGCTGCAGGTCGGCCTGATCCAGCGCACCGAGCGGCCGCACGTGCAGCGTCCCGTGACGATCGTGTTCGCCGGCGACCACGGGATCGCGGCCGAGGGCGTGAGCCCGTATCCGCAGGCGGTCACCGCGCAGATGGTCGCGAACTTCCTGGCCGGCGGCGCGGCGATCAATGCGTTCTCGGGCGTCGCGCAGAGCGTGCTCGAGATCGTCGATGCGGGCGTCGCGTCGCCGCTGCCGGTGTCCGACCGGCTCGTGTCGCTGCCGGTCGCGCGCGGCACGCGCAACTTCGCGGTCGAACCCGCGATGACGCACGACGAGGCGAAAACGGCGCTCGCCGCGGGTGCCGCGCGCGTGCGCGTGCACGCGTCGCTCGGCACGAATGTGATCGGCTTCGGCGAAATGGGGATCGCGAACACGTCGTCGGCCGCGTGCCTGATGAGCCGTCTGCTCGACGTGCCGATCGACGCGAGCGTCGGGCGCGGCACGGGTCTCGACGACCAGGGGCTCGCGCACAAGCGCGCGGTGCTCGGCCGCGCGCTCGTCCGGCATTCGCATGCGATCGCGCCGCTCGACGTGCTCGCGACGTTCGGCGGCTTCGAGATCGCGATGATGACGGGCGCGTATCTCGCGGCCGCGAGCGAGCGGATGACGATCCTTGTCGACGGCTTCATCGCGACGGCCGCGTTGCTCGTCGCCGAGCGCATCGCGCCCGGCGTGCGCGACTACTGCGTGTTCTCGCATGCGTCGCACGAGGCCGGGCACCGGCGCATGCTCGAGCATTTCGGCGCGAAGCCGCTGCTCGCGCTCGACCTGCGGCTCGGCGAAGGCACGGGCGCCGCGCTCGCGCTGCCGCTGGTGCGCGCGGCGGCCGCGTTCCTCACCGAGATGGCCAGCTTCGAATCCGCGGGCGTCGACAATCGTGACGCCTGAACGCGCGCAGGGCGTACGCGCCGAACTGCGCTACTTCTTCGTCGCGCTCGGCTATTTCACGCGCGTGCCGGTGCCGCGCGCGATCGGCTACGCGGCCGGCGATCTCGATCAGGCCGCACGCTACTTCCCGCTGGTCGGCGCGTGCGTCGGCGCATGGGGCGCGCTCGTCTATCTCGCGGCGCTGCGCGTGCTGCCGGCGTCGATCGCGGTCGGGCTGTCGATGGCCGCGACGCTGCTCGCGACCGGCGCATTCCACGAGGATGGCCTGGCCGACAGCTGCGATGCGTTCGGCGGCGGCTACGCGCGCGACGACGTGCTGCGCATCATGCACGATTCGCGCATCGGCACGTTCGGCGCGGCCGCGCTCGTGATCGCGCTCGGCCTGAAGTGGCAGGCGCTCGCGGCCATGCCGCCGCTGCGCGCCGCGTGGACGATGATCGCCGCGCATGCGGCGAGCCGCGCGGGGGCCGTGAGCCTGCTGATGTCGCTCGACTACGTCCGGCCGGAAGGCAAGGCGAAACCGGTCGCGCAGCGCATGGGCGCGCGCGCGGCCTGCGTCGTGGCCGCATTCGGGTTGCCGTGGCTGTTCTGGCCGGACTGGCGCGCGGGCGTCGCGGCCGTCGTCGCGCTCGTGCTCGTGCGCGCATGGGCGGCCCGCTATTTCGTGAAGCGGATCGGCGGTTATACGGGCGACTGCCTCGGTTTCGCGCAGCAGTTGAGCGAGCTGGCGATCTATCTCGTGGTGCTCGGATGGATCTCGTCCTGATTCGCCATCCGGCCGTCGCGGTCGAGCCGGGCGTGTGCTACGGACGCAGCGACGTGCCGCTCGCCGCACCGGCCGAGGCGGGGGCGCGGACCATGCGCGAGCATCTGGCGGCGCTCGGGGCGCCGTTGCCCGCGCAGGTCTGGACGAGTCCGCTCACGCGTTGCGCGTCGGTCGCCGAGCGGCTCGCGCACGCGTTCGACGTGCCGCTGCGGCGCGACGCGGGCTGGCAGGAAATGGACTTCGGCGCATGGGAGCTGCAGCGCTGGGACGACATCGACCGCGCGGCGCTCGATGCGTGGGCGGCCGACCTGATGCATGCGTGCGCGCATGGCGGCGAAAGCGTCGCGCGGTTCGTCGAGCGCGTGGCGCGCGTGGCCGGCGAGGTCGCGCAGGCCGACGCGCCGCAATGGGCGATCACGCATGCAGGCGTGATTCGCGCCTTCGCGTCGCATGCGCTGCGCGTGCCGCTCGATACGCTGCTGTCACGACCGGTGCCGACGGGCGGCGTCGTCTGGTTGCGCATGGAGGATGCCGCCCGCACGTGGGAAGTCGTCCACTGGGACGCGTAGGCAGTTGCGTGCTCGTCTGACGCGCGCAAGGGCATCGACGCCCGAAATCAGCGCGCCGGCCGCCGCGCCCGCGCGGCGTCGAGATCCTCGCACAGCGCGGCCGCGCCTCGCGCGATCCGCGGCGACGGCCGCGTCAGCAGATCGCCGTCGATCGCGAACAGGTTGTTGCGCGCCACGGCCGTCAGCGCGGGCCATGCACGCCAGCGCGCGAGGCTCGGCAGCGGCGCGTCCGAGCGTGTCGCGCCGGCGCTCGTCGTCACGATCGCTTCCGGATTCGCCGCAAGCACGGCCTCGTCGGTGACGGTCGGCGCGAGCGGCTTCAGCGCCGCGAACACGTTACGGCCGCCGCACAGCGTGACGACGTCGTTGAACAGATGCGCGCCGTTGAGCGTCGTCAGCGGCCGGTCCCATACCTGGAAGAACATCGCGACGGGCGGGCGTGCCGCGTAACGCGCGTGCAGCGCCGCGATGTCGCGCGAAAACGATGCCGCGGCCGCGTCGGCGACCGGTTCCGTGCCGAGCAGCGTGCCGAGACGGCGCAGCGACGTCGCGACGTCGTCGAGATGCTTCGGCTCGCTGAAGTACAGCGGAATGTGCAGCGCGCGCAGCGCGTCGGTCTGCCGCTCGGCATTGCCGTGCCGCCAGACGACGATCAGGTCGGGCTTCAGTTCGGCGATCCGCTCGAGGTCGAGCGCCTTGTTGTCGCCGACGCGCGGCACGGCCTGCGCGGCGGCCGGATAGTCGCTGTACGTGACCGTGCCGACCAGCTTCGCGCCGCCGCCGGCCGCGTAGACGAGTTCGGTCGCATGCGGCGCGAGGCTGATCACGCGTTGCGCCGGTGCGGGCAGCGTGACGGCATTGCCGGCATCGTCGCGGGTCGTGATGTCGGCGTGAGCGAAGGGCGCGAGCGCGACCAGCATCGCGAGCGCCGGCAGCCGGCGCAACGGGCGAGCGTTCATGCGGATGCCCGTTGCAGCGTCGGAACGCACTGCGCGAGCGCGTCGGCGACGCGCCGCCATTCGGCTTCGCTGCCCGGCAGGCCGACGCGCACGCTCGACGGTTGCGCGAAGTGCCGCGTCCAGATCCCGTGCGTGGCGAGTGCCGTATGCAGCGCGGCGGCGCGCGGGTCGTCGGTCCAGCTGAACAGCGGCGTCGCGCGCACCGCGAAGCCGTATGCGCGCAGCAGCGCGGCGAGGCGTGCGCCGTCGGCCGCGAGCCGCTCGCGCGCGGCGGCCTGCCATGCGCGGTCGGCGAACGCGGCGGCGACCGCGTGACGCGCGGGGCCGCTGACGGTCCACGCGCCGAGCATGTCGCGCAGCGCGGCGATCAGCTCGGGACGCGCGAGCACGAAGCCCGCGCGAATGCCGGCGAGCCCGAAGAACTTGCCGACCGAGCGCAGCACGACGAGGCCCGGACGATCGGTGCACTGCGGGAGCGATGGCGTGGTGCCCGTATCCGCGAAGGCCTCGTCGACGATTAGCGTGCCGCCGCGTGCCGACAGTTGCGCATGCCAGCCGAGCAGCCGTTCGGTCGGAACGAACTCGGCAGTCGGATTGTTCGGATTCCCGACGATGACGTGACGCAGCGTCGCAGGCAACGCGTCCGAGGCGATGTCGAGCGGGACGATACGATGGCCGTGACGCGCGAAGGCGGGCGCGTATTCGCCGTACGCGAGCGGCGCGACGCCGGCGTCGCCGGCCGGCAGCAGCGCGGGCAACGCGCGGATCGCGGCCTGGCTGCCGGCGACCGGCAGCACGTGCGCGGCATCGGGTGCGCCGTAGTAGCGGGCCGCGCATGCGGCGAGCGTGTCGCCGTCGTCGGGGAGCCGGCGCCATGCGTCGGCCGGGACGGGCGGCACCGGATAGCCGACCGGATTGATGCCGGTCGACAGGTCGAGCCAGGCGTCGTACGGAATGCCGTGGCGGCGCGCGGCTTCGTGCAGGTTGCCGCCGTGCGGGATGCGTGCGTCAGACATGATGGGTAGCGAGGATGAGTGCGCCGCTCGCGACGAGCAGCGCGAGCCACAGCGCGAGCGTGCGCGTGACGAGCGACAGCGCGGCGACGACGTGCGCGGCCGTCGCCGGTGCGCCGGTGCCGAGCGCGGGGCGGTCTTCGATTTCGCCGTGATAGACGGCCGGGCCGCCGAGCTGCACGTTCAGGCTGCCGGCGCCCGCGGCCATCACGGGGCCCGCGTTCGGGCTGTCCCAGTGGCGCGCCTGCGTGCGCCAGCAGCGCCACGCGGCGGCCGTGTCGCCGAGCAGCGCGTAGCTCGCGGCGGTGAGGCGTGCGGGAATCCAGTTGAGCGCGTCGTCGAGGCGCGCGGCGGCCCAGCCGAAGGTCAGGAAACGCGGCGTGCGATAGCCCCACATCGCGTCGAGCGTGTTCGCGAGCCGGAACAGCAGCGCGCCGGGGCCGCCCGCGACGACGAACCAGAAAAGCGCGCCGAAGATCGCGTCGTTGCCGTTCTCGAGGGCCGATTCGACGGCCGCGCGCGACAGCGCGCCTTCGTCGGCTGCGCTCGTGTCGCGCGACACGATCCGCGCGGTCAGCGCGCGCGCGGCGTCGAGGTCGTGCCGCAGCAGCGCGGCCGCGATCGGCGCGACATGGTCGGCGAGGCTCTTCGCGCCGAGCGCGAACCACAGCAGTGCGACGTGCAGCGCGGCCGCGAGCGGCCAGGGCAGCACGGCCGCGAGCCACGCGGCGACGGCCACCGGCGGCACGACGGCCGCGACCCATGCGGCGACGCCGACCGCGCGGCCGCGCCGGCCCGTGTTCAGCGCGCCTTCGATGCGCGCGGCAAGCCGGCCGAACGCGACGAGCGGATGCCAGCCGGTCGGTTCGCCGATCACACGATCGACGATCGCGGCCGCGACCGCGAGCATCGCGACGAGCGGCAGCGACAGCATCAGCATGACGACGCTCCGGCCTTGAGTTCGAGCGGCAGCCCGGCGACCAGCAGCGTCACGCGCGTCGCGAGCGCGGCGACGCGCTGGTTCAGGCGCCCGAGTTCGTCGACGTAGCGGCGCGTGACCGACCCGAGCGGCACGACGCCGAGCCCGATTTCGTTGCTGACGACGATCACCTTCGCACGCGCGCCGCGCAATGCGTGCTCGAGCCGCTCGACCTGCGCCGCGTACTGCGCATCGTCGAGCGGTTCGCCGTCGAGCGGGCACAGCAGGTTCGTGAGCCATAGCGTCAGGCAGTCGACGAGCAGGCACGCGTGCGGATCGTCGAGCCGCGCGAGCGTGCCGGCGAGGTCGACGGGCGCGTCGGCGAAACCCCAGTCGGCCGGCCGGCGCGCGCGGTGATGCGCGATGCGCCGTTCGAATTCGGCGTCGGCGGCCGTCGCGGCCGCGGTCGCGATGTAGGTGACGGGGCGGCCGCTGTCGGCGGCGAGCCGCTCGGCGTGCGCGCTCTTGCCCGAGCGCGCGCCGCCGAGGACGAAGGTGAGGTCGTGCGGAATCATCGCGTGATTGTAACGGCGCGGGCGACCGCACGCGGGCGATAATGCGCGTTTGCTTCGCCACGACTTTGCACACGATGAACGCACCCGAACCGCAGCCGCACGGCACGTTGATGATCCAGGGCACGACGTCCGACGCGGGCAAGAGCACGCTCGTCGCGGGCCTGTGCCGCCTCGCGCGCCGCGCGGGCGCGCGCGTCGCGCCGTTCAAGCCGCAGAACATGGCACTGAACAGCGCGGTGACGGCCGACGGCGGCGAGATCGGCCGCGCGCAGGCGCTGCAGGCGCTGGCCGCCGGCGTCGCGCCGCATACCGATTTCAATCCGGTGCTGCTGAAGCCGACGAGCGACCGCGGCGCGCAGGTGATCATTCACGGCAAGGCGCGCATGAACCTCGATGCGCGTGCTTACCACGACTACAAGCCGGTCGCGTTCGACGCGGTGCTCGAGTCCTACGCGCGGCTGCGCGCCGGCTACGACACGGTGCTCGTCGAAGGCGCGGGCAGCCCGGCCGAAATCAACCTGCGCGAAGGCGACATCGCGAACATGGGCTTCGCCGAGCGCGTGGACTGCCCGGTCGTGCTGGTGGCCGACATCGACCGCGGCGGCGTGTTCGCGCACCTGGTCGGCACGCTCGCGTGCCTGTCGGACAGCGAGCGCGCGCGCGTGCGCGGCTTCGTCATCAACCGCTTTCGCGGCGACATCAGGCTGCTCGAACCGGGCCTCGACTGGCTGCGCGCGCAGACGGGCAAGCCGGTATTCGGCGTGCTGCCGTACCTGCACGGGCTGATGCTCGATGCCGAGGACATGCTGCCGTCGCAGGCGCGCAGCGCCGCCGCGCGCGGCGATGCCGGCGTGCTGCGCGTGGTGGTGCCCGCCTTGCCGCGGATCAGCAACCATACCGATTTCGATCCGCTGCGTGCGCATCCGCAGGTCGAGTTCACGTACTGGAAGAGCGGCCCGGTGCCGGACGCCGACCTGCTGATCCTGCCCGGCTCGAAGAGCGTGCAGCGCGATCTCGCGTGGCTGCGCGACGCGGGCTGGGACGCGGTGATCCGCCGGCACCTGCGCTATGGCGGCAAGGTGATCGGCATCTGCGGCGGGATGCAGATGCTCGGCCGCACGCTGGACGATCCGCTCGGCCTCGAAGGCGCGCCCGGCAGCGTGGCGGGGCTCGGGTTGCTCGATTTCGACACGACGCTGCAGCCGGACAAGACGCTGAAGAACGTGACCGGGCATCTCGCGCTGCCGGGCGCGGCCTCGGTGCACGGCTACGAGATCCACATGGGCGACACGCGCGGGCCCGCGCTCGCGGCGCCCGCGCTGGAACTGGCGGCGGGCGACGCACCGGGCGGCGTGCGCCCGGACGGCGCACGCTCGGCCGACGGGCAGATCCTCGCGACCTACGTGCACGGTTTGTTCGACGCGCCCGACGCGTGCGCGGCTCTGCTCGCATGGGCGGGGCTCGACGGCGCGGAACGCATCGACTATCCGGCGCTGCGCGAGGCGTCGCTGGAGCGGCTGGCCGATTCGTTCGCCGAGCATCTCGACCTGCGCGCGCTGTACGCCGAGTTCCGCTGACGCACGGCGTGCCGGCCTGGCATTTTGCGGCGGATCGCGTACAACTCAGATGGGCGGAGGTCCGCCCGAAGGAGCGCGACGATGAAGGCTCGATGGTGGTTGAGTGTGCTGCTCGCGGTGCTGCTGGGCGCGTCGGCGCTTGCGCACGCGTGCGATTCGTACGCACCGGGCGGCGGGCCGGCCGGCTCGGGCGACGCCGCCCAGGGCAAGAGCGGCGGCTGAGGTTCGCGGCGGGGTGCTGGCATCGGGGCATGATCGGTCATGCCCTTTTTCATGATCCGATTCGTTCCATTCAGGAATCAGTTAAAGCCGGAATGCATGTTTATTGGCCGAATCGATTCGAATAGAGTGCGATCCATTCTCATCCACTCACGAAGGAATTCGCCATGAACCCCAATCGCCTGAACGATCTCGGCGCGACGCTGCTGCGTGTCGCACTCGGCGTGCTGTACCTCGCGCACGTCGCGCAGAAGGTGTTCGTCTTCACGCTGCCCGGCGCCGCGCAGTTCTTCGCGTCGATCGGCCTGCCGGGCTGGCTCGCGTATGTCACCACCGTCGTCGAACTGGCCGGCGGCCTCGCGCTGCTCGCGGGCTTCCGCGTGCGGATCGCCGCGCTCGTGCTGCTGCCGTTCATGCTCGGCGCGGTGTCCGCGCATCTGCCGAACGGCTGGAGCTTCGCGTCGCCGAACGGCGGCTGGGAATACCCGGCGTTCTGGGCCGTCACGCTGGCCGTGCAGGCGTTGCTGGGCGGCGGTGCGTTCGCGCTCGGCGCATCGCGCGCCGCGACGCGGACCGCATAAACGGGGCGGGCTTCGGCGCAACCCGTTCCGGTGACACCCCGTTTGCCGATATCATCGCTCCCTGTATCCGCAATCGAGCGGCGCCTGCCAGGGCGGCAGGCGCCGCACGGCTTTTTCGGGGGAATTCATGACGGTCATCGTGGTGGCGAATCCGAAGGGCGGCGTGGGGAAGAGCACGCTGTCCACCAATCTTGCCGGCTATTTCGCGGCGCAGGGCGCATGGGTCGCGCTCGCCGATCTGGACCGGCAGCAGTCCGCGCATGCGTGGCTCGACCTGCGGCCGGCCGGCCTGCCGCCGATCGAGGCGTGGGAGCTCGACCCGGATGCGCCGTCGAAGCCGCCGCGCGGCCTCGAATATGCGGTGATCGACACGCCGGCCGGGCTGCACGGCAACCGGCTCAACGTCGCGCTGCAGCTCGCCGACAAGGTGATCGTGCCGCTGCAGCCGTCGATGTTCGATATTCTCGCGACCCAGCAGTTTCTGGAGCGCCTCGCCGGCGAGAAGGCCGTGCGCAAGGGCAGCGTCGAGGTCGGGATCGTCGGGATGCGGGTCGACGCGCGCACGCGCTCGTCCGACCAGCTGCACCGTTTCGTCGAAGGGCTCGGGCTGCCGGTGCTCGGCTACGTGCGCGACACGCAGAACTACGTGCAGATCGCCGCGCACGGCCTGACGCTGTGGGACGTCGCGAAGAGCCGCGTCGAGAAGGACCTCGAGCAGTGGCGGCCGATCGTCGAATGGGCCGAGCGCCGTGCACCGAAAGCGGAGAAGGTCGCGAAGGCGTCCTGAGCGCGCGAGGCGGATGCGCGAGGCGAACCCGCGCGGCGCAGCCGGTCGAATTCGGTCGGTTCCCGCTCCAATGAAGAAGGGCCTGATGCGGCAGCGTGCCGGATCAGGCCCTTCGTACGTATGCGGCTGCGCGGCTTCGGCCGCCCCGGCGCCCGGCGCATCGCGACACGCCGGCGGCCGCGTGAATCAGGTCCAGTTCTGCGTCGGCACGTGGTCGCGGTGGCCCTTGATCTTGTTGCCTTCGTCGATGAACACGAGCTTCGGCTTCCAGCCGGCCTGCAGCTCGGCTTCGTCGACCATCGCGAACGCCGCGATGATCACGAGGTCGCCGAGTTGCGCGCGGCGCGCGGCCGAGCCGTTCAGCGAAATCATCCCGCTGCCGCGCTCGCCCTTGATCGCGTAGGTCGAGAAGCGCTCGCCGTTGTTGATGTTCCAGATGTCGATCCGTTCGTTTTCGATCAGGCCCGCCGCTTCGAGCAGGTCTTCGTCGATCGCGCACGAGCCTTCGTAATGCAGCTCGCAGTGCGTGACGGCCGCGCGGTGGATCTTCGATTTGAGCATGTGGCGCTGCATGGTATCTCCGTGATGCGTGTGAGGCGAGGGCGGGCGGCCCGTCAGATTTCCAGGTTGTCGATCAGGCGCGTCGCGCCGAGCTTCGCGGCCGCGAGCACGACGAGCGGCTCGCCGGCCTCGAGTTCGGCGGCGCTCGGCGCGATCAGGTTCGCGCGGCGGCGGATCGCGATGTAGTCGGGCGCCCAGCCGCGCTCGGCCAGGTGCGTGTGCGCGTGCTGCTCGAGCGTGCCGAGGTCGCGCTCGCCGCCGAGCACGCTGTCGCGCACGCGTTGCAGCGTCTTCGCGAGCTCGGGCGCTTCCTTGCGCTCGTCGGCCGTCAGGTAGCGGTTGCGCGACGACAGCGCGAGGCCGTCCTCGTCGCGCACGGTCTCGGCCGCGACGATCTCGACCGGCAGCGCGAGCTGCTGGCACATGCGGCGCACGATCATCAGCTGCTGGTAATCCTTCTTGCCGAACACGGCGACGCGCGGCTGTACGCAGGACATCAGCTTGGTGACGACCGTGCACACGCCGGCGAAGAAGCCGGGGCGGAACTCGCCCTCGAGAATCCCGCCGAGGTCGTCGGGCGGCAGCACGCGGTACTCCTGCGGCTCCGGATACATGTCGCGCTCGGTCGGCGCGAACAGCACGTAGACGTTTTCCTTCTGCAGCTTCTCGATGTCGTCCTGCAGCGTGCGCGGATATTTGTCGAAATCCTCGTTCGGGCCGAACTGCAGCCGGTTGACGAAGATGCTCGCCACGACCGGGTCGCCGTGCTGGCGCGCGAGGCGCATCAGCGACAGGTGACCTTCGTGCAGGTTGCCCATCGTCGGCACGAACGCCGTGCGGTTCTGTCCGCGCAACTGGTCGCGCAGTTCCTGGATCGAGCTGATGACTTTCATGATCGGGTAGCGGGTTCCTCGCGCAGGCGCGCGTTGGCGCCGCAACAGCGGCGTCGGGGTCGAAGCGGAGAACGCCGGCGCGCGGGCGGCGCATCGGGCGTCGGCGGATTGTAGAGGATTTGGCCGCCGGACGCATCGATAAAAGAACGATCGTTCACTTTTTAATCGGGCGCGCTGCGGGCGACCCGCGCGGGCGGGGCCGGCGCCGGGATGCGGGGTTGCGCTATGTATGCGGGAAGGAGGCGGAGGGCGCCGCGGCAGCGGCACCGTGGCGGCGCGCTACGCGGGCAGGTACGCGAGGCGCACGTAGATCGGCGCGAACGGTTCGGGCTGCGTGATCTCGACGAGCGATTCGCGCGCGAGTTCGAGCATCGCGATGAAGTTCACGACCACGACCGGCACGCCGCGCGACGTGTCGAACAGGTCGGCGAACTCCATGAAGCGTGCGTTCTGCAGCTTGCGCAGGATCAGGCTCATGTGTTCGCGCACCGACAGCTCCTCGCGGGAGATCTTGTGGTGCTGGACGAGCTTCGCGCGCTTGAGCACGTCGGCCCACGCGGCGCGCAGGTCGTCCGAGTTCACGTCGGGAAAGCGCGGCGTGATGCTCTGCTCGATGTAGACCTCGGCGCGCAGGAAGTCGCGGCCGAGTTGCGGCAACTGGTCGAGACGTTGCGCGGCGAGCTTCATCTGCTCGTATTCGAGCAGGCGGCGCACGAGTTCCGCGCGCGGATCCTCGGCTTCCTCGCCGGTGTCGGCCTTCTTGACCGGCAACAGCATCCGCGACTTGATCTCGATCAGCATCGCGGCCATCAGCAGGTATTCGGCGGCCAGCTCGAGGTTCGACGTGCGGATCTGGTCGACGTAACCCAGATATTGCGCGGTGACCTGCGCCATCGGGATGTCGAGCACGTTGAAGTTCTGCTTGCGGATCAGGTACAGCAGCAGGTCGAGCGGGCCTTCGAACGTCTCGAGGAACACCTCGAGCGCATCCGGCGGGATGTAGAGGTCCTGCGGCAGCTTGAAGAGCGGCTCGCCGTACAGGCGTGCGAACGCCGCGACACCGTCGACCGTGTCGGGCGTCGAATCGGCGCCCGCGGGCGCTGCGATCGCGTCGTCCTGCCGGGCGGCGCTGGCCTCGTCGGCGGTGCTCACGTCGTCAGAAGTTCTGGTAGTAGACGTAGGACGTTTGCTTCACGCGCGATTCCTGCTGCTCGGCACGCTCGTCGAGGTCGATCGGCTGCTTGTCCCACAGCAGGGAGCGGCCCTTGCGCTGCTCTTCTTCGAGCGTCGGCTTCTGTTGCTTGAGCTGGTTCAGGAATTGCGTGACGTCGGACTGGTACGGCATGGCTTGGCTTTCCGTTTCGGGCGGCGCACGATGCGCCGGATTCGCGATGGCGGGATTTTACCGCATCGCGGGGAACAGCCGGCGGCAATCGCGCGTCGAATCCGCTGGCCGGTGCCCGCGGCGCGACCGGCCGGGCCCGTGCGCGCGTCGTTGCGCGCAAGCGTCAAAGCGGGGCCCGCGCGGGCAGGGCCGCCGCCCTGTGGTCAAATACAGGGTTTTCCACGGAATCACGACAACCGAGGGTGAGGTCATATTTGGCGGGTCACGCGAACCAGCAAGCACACACGACGCATGAGGCGAGCCCGCGCGCGGCCCGACACCCCGGTCGTCGCGCACGGCGCGGCGCCGGTGCGGCGGCCCGGGCAGCCCTCGCGGGCTGTCTCGCCGCGTTCGTCGTCCTGCCGGCCTACGCGAAGTACGACGTCGACATCGACGCGCCGCGCTCGATCCGCAAGCTCCTCAAGGCCCATCTCGACATCGCGCGCTTCGCGAAGCGCGACGACATCAGCGACGACCAGTTCGACTTCCTCGTGACCGCGACACCGCAGCAGGTGCGCGACCTGACCGCGACGGCCGGCTATTTTTCGCCGGTCGTGCGCACCGACGTGCGCACGCGCGACGGCAAGCGTGACGTGCGCGTCGCCGTCGACCCGGGGCCGCAGACCGTCGTGTCGACGGTCGACCTGACGTTCAAGGGCCCGGTCGACACCGAGGATCCGAAGCAGGAGGCCGCGACCCGCTTTGCGTTTTCGCTGAAGCCGGGCGACCCGTTCACGCAATCGGACTGGGACGTCGCGAAGGGCGCGGCGCTCAGGCAATTGCAGGCACGCCGCTACCTGGGCGCGAAGATCGCGTCGTCGGAGGCGCGCATCGACCCGCGCACGCAGCGCGCGACGCTGGCCGTCACGTTCGACAGCGGCCCGACATTCACGATCGGCAAGGTCGATGTCGATGGCGTGCGCCGCTACCCGGAGAAGATCGTCACGAACGTCAATCCGCTGTCGGAAGGCGAGATCTACGACGTGCAGCGGATCACCGAGCTGCAGCGGCAACTGCAGAACACGCCGTACTACGCGAGCGTCGCGATCGACGTCGGCGACGATACGTCGAAGCCCGAGCGCACGCCCGTGCACGTGAAGGTCAGCGAGTTCCCGTACAACAACATTCGCGGCGGCGTCGGCTACGCGACCGATACGGGCCCGCACGTGCAGGGCTCCTACACGTATCTCGACACGTTCGGCGCCGCGTGGCCGTTCACCGTGTCGGGCCGGCTCGACCAGATCCAGCAGTACGGCCAGGTCCAGCTGTCGATGCCGCCCGGCGCGAAAGGGTGGACCAACAGCGTGCTCGCGTCGTACACGAACACCAACGTGTCGGATACGCGCATCTACAGCGCGCGGGTCGGCGTGCAGCGCACGCGCACCGGCCAGTTCATCGACTACGCGTACTCGCTGATGTTCTACCAGGACCGGCTCGACCAGAACGGCGCCGGCCCGACCACGAGCCGCGCGCTGGTGCCGCAGTGGGCCTGGACGCGCCGCAACGTCGACGATCCGCTGTTCCCGCGCTCGGGCAACCTGATCCACGCGGAGGCCGGCTTCGCGATCAAGGGCGTGTTGACCGACCAGACTTTCATCCGCGGTTACGCGCGCGGCCAGCAGTACGTGCCGGTCGGCAAGCGCGACCTGTTCGTGTTCCGCGCGGAGCTCGGCGGCGTATTCACGAGCGGCAGCTCGACCGGCGTGCCGGCGTCGCTGCTGTTCCGCGCGGGCGGCTCGAACTCGGTGCGCGGCTACGGTTACCAGAGCATCGGCAACAGCGTCGCCGGCTCGGTGCTGCCGACCAAGTACCTGATGACGGGCACCGCCGAATACCAGCACTGGTTCAACCGCGACTGGGGCGCCGCGACCTTCTTCGACATCGGCACCGCGACCGATGCGTGGGGCGAGCGCGTGTTCTACCCGGGCGTCGGCGTCGGCGCGCGCTGGCGCAGCCCCGTCGGCCCGATCAACGTCGACGTCGCGTACGGACTGCGCAACCACAGCGTGCGCCCGTACCTGACGCTCGGCATCGCCTTCTGACCTTGTTGCACGAGCCACGACGAACCGCATGACGAAGGACCCGAACGACACGCCGCCGCCGAACGATCCGGACTCGCCCGAGCGCGCGCTCGACGCGCCGCCGCGCGCGCCGCGGCGCGGGCATGCGGGCCGGATCGTCGCGTGGACGCTCGTGACGGCCGTGCTGCTCGTCGTGCTGGCGGCCGGGCTCGTGCTGGCCGCGGCGACGACCGAGCGCGGCACGCGGCTCGCGTGGCAGACGGCCGTGCGCGTACTCGGCGGCCGGCTGGCGGGCACGCTGGACGGCGGCGCGCTCGCGACCGGCGTGCGGCTGCGCGGCTTCGCGTGGACGAGCCCCGGCGGCACCAGCACCGAAGTGCGGATCGACCGGCTCGACGGCCGCTGGGCGCTGACCCGCGCGCCGTGGCGGCTGTCGGTCGCTTACCTGCGCGCGGGCACGGTCGACGTGCGGATCGTGCCGGGGCCGTCGAAGCCGGCCGCGACGCCGCAGGACCTGAGCCTGCCGCTGCAGTTGCGGATCGACGACCTGCGTGTCGACCACCTGGCGATCCACGAAGGCGCCTCGACGACGCAGCTCGACCATCTCGCGCTGAACGGCCGCAGCGACGGCCGTCACCATGAACTCGCACTCGACGGCGTCGACACGCCGTACGGCGCGCTGACCGCGCGTGCGAAGCTCGACGGCGTGAAGCCGTTCGCCCTGACGGGCAACGCGACCTACGTGGGCAAGCTCGCCAACGAAGCGGTCAACGCGAGCGCGAACGTATCGGGTTCGCTCGAAGCGCTCGTCGCCGACGTCACCGCGAGCGGGATGAAGCTGAACGGGCGCGCGCACGTCGAGGCCGCGCCGTTCGGCGCGGTGCCGCTCACGCGCGCGTCGCTCGTGTTCGATCACGTGAACCCGCAGGCGATCGCGCCGGGCGCGCCGGCCGCCGATCTCGCGGTGCGCGCGGAGCTGGCGCCCGTGACCGCACCGCCCGGCACTGCGCCGGCGAAGGGGTTCGCGGTGACCGGCCCCGTGTCGATCGTCAACGCGAAGCCCGGCACGCTCGGCGAGCACCTGCTGCCGGTCGTCGACGCGCATGCGACCGTCCATCTCGACGCGCACGCGCAGCGAATCGACGGCCTCGCGCTGAAACTGATCCGCGACGGCAGCGTGACCGGCAACGGCACGCTGACGGGCGGCAAGGGCCGCTTCGACCTGAAGGTTGCGAATCTCGACCTGAACGCCTTCGTTGCCGAGTTGCGGCCGATGCGCCTGGGCGGGCCGCTCGGCGTGACGCTCGCCGGCGACGTGACGACCGTCGATTTCGACCTGAACGATCCGAAGCTCGCACTCGGCGCGCGTGCGAAGGTCGCGCTGACGCCGCAGCAGACGGTGCTGACCGATGCGCGCGTGACGGCGGGCAAGGGCCGCATCGACCTGACCGGCGTGTTCCGTCACGATGCGCATTCGAGCTACGACGCGAAGGCGACGCTGACCGCGTTCGATCCGCTGCTGCTCGCGGCGATGGGCGCGCCGAAGGCCGGTAGCGGCAAGCCGGCGGCAAAAGTGGCCAAGACGGCGGACAGAACAGCGACGAAAACCGCCGCCGCGGCCAAGGCGCCGGCCAGGCGCGGCGAGACGCGCGTATCGGGCACGCTGACGGCATCCGGCGCGTTCGCGCCGCAGGTGTCGACGAAGGCGACCTTCAAGCTTGGCGACAGCCTGTACGACGGCGTGCCGCTGACCGGCGCGGGCGTCGTGCAGTTCGCCGGCTCGCGGATCCTGCCGAGCAATGCGACGCTGTCGATCGCGGGCAACCACGTCGACCTGCGCGGCAGTTTCGGCGCGCCGGGCGACCGGTTGCGCTTCGTCGTCGACGCGCCGGAACTCGACCGGCTCGGCTTCGGCGTGCAGGGGCTCGTGCAGGCGCAGGGCGAGCTGACCGGCAGCTTCGCGCATCCGAACGTGACGGCCACGTACAAGGCCCAGCACGTCGTGGTCGGCTCGAACCGGATCGGTGCCGCGCAGGGGCGCGCCGACATCCGCGACGGCGCGCACGGCGCGCTCGTATTCACGGCCGACGCGACCGACATCGCACTCGGCTCGCTGCAACTGAAATCGCTGCGCGCGAACCTCGACGGCACGCGCGCGAAGCACACGCTCGACGCGTCGGCGATGGGGACGGCCGGCGGCCGCGTGATCGACCTGACGCTCGCGGCGAACGGCGGCGTGGTCGAGAGCCGCGATGGCACGCGCTGGGACGGCACCGTCACGCGCCTCGCGAATCGCGGCACGCCGGCGGTGGCGCTGCAGGCGCCGCTTGCGGTGTCGGCCGGCGCCGGCCGCGTGACGCTCGGCGCGACGCGGCTCACGCTCGAAGGCGCGGCGATCGACCTGAAGTCGTTCGTGTTCGATCACGGCCAGATCCGCTCGGCAGGCGCCGTGCGCGATGCATCGGTCGCCCGTTTCCTCGAGATCCGCCAGGAACTGACGGGCCAGCGGCCGCCGGTGCGCACCGACGTCGTGCTCGATGCCGACTGGGATTTCTCGCTCGGCGCGAACGCGACGGGCTACGTGCAGGTGAAGCGGCGCGGCGGCGACGTGACGGTCGAGACCGGGCGCGGTATCGCATCGCTCGGGCTGACCGACCTGTCCGCGCGCGCGAGCTTTGCACCCGGCAACCGGCTCAACGTGGTGGCGCTCGCGAAGGCGAACCGGGTCGGCACGCTCGACGCGAACGTCACCGTGCCGTTCGCGCTGCGCGACGGCGTGTTCGGCGTCGTCGACGACGGCCCGCTGTCGGGCCGCATCGACGCCGACATTCCGTCGCTGAAGGCGACCGGCAACCTGTTCGGGCCGAGCTACCTGCTCGGCGGGCGCGCGGCGTTGAAGCTGACGGTCGCGGGCACGCCGGTGAAGCCGAACGTGTCGGGGATGCTGACGGGCGACGACCTGTCCGCGACGCTGGTCGATCAGGGCGTGCAGTTGAAGGACGGTATCGTGCGCGTGAAGCTCGCGGAGAACCTCGTCGAATTCCAGCAGGTCGAGTTCCATGGCGGCGACGGCACGCTGCGCGCGATCGGCCGCGTGCGTCTCGACGGCGAGGCGCCCGACCTGACCGCGAGCATCGTCGCGGACAAGCTCGAGCTGTTCGCGGCGCCGGATCGCAAGCTGTCGCTGTCGGGCAAGGCGACCGTCGCGAACGACGGGCCGCGCGGCGCACTGTCGATCGACGGCAAGTTCGTCGTCGAGCGCGCGCTGTTCGACCTGCCGGAGGAGTCGGCGCCGCACCTGTCCGACGACGTCGTGATCGTGCGCCCGGACGGCACGGTGCGCGGCGACGTGCAGACCGGTACGGCGGTCGCGAAGCCGCAGAAGGTCGAGGACAAGCCGGCGCCGTCGCTCGCGCCGCGCGCGAACATCGACATCGGCCTCGGCAACAACTTCCGCTTCAAGGGCCACGGCGCGGATCTCGGCCTGCGCGGCACGATCACCGTGATGAGCGCGCCGGGCGTGCCGTTGCGCGCGGTCGGCAACGTGCGCGTGACGGAAGGCTCGACGTATACGTCGTTCGGCCGCAAGCTCGCGGTCGAGAACGGCTTCTTCACGTTCAACGGTCCGGTGTCGAATCCGGGCGTGAACATCCTCGCGATGCGGCGCAACCAGGAGGTCGAGGCCGGCGTGCAGGTCACCGGCACGATCCAGTCGCCGACGGTCAAGCTCGTGTCCGAGCCGAACGTCACCGACAACGAAAAGCTGTCGTGGCTGCTGTTCGGGCACGGCACCGACCAGGGCAACAACGTCGGCCAGCAGAACGCGATGACCGCCGCGCTCGGGCTGCTTGGCAGCGCGACCGGCAAGCGCGTCGCGCAGAGCATCGGTCTCGACGAATTCTCGATCGGCCGCAGCGACGTCGGCCTGACCGATGCGCAGGTCGTGCAGATCTCGAAGGCGATCAACGAGCGCTTCGTGCTCGGTTACGAGCAAGGGCTGCAATCGGCGAGCAACGCGTTCAAGGCGACGATCAACCTGACGCGCTTCTGGTCGGTGTCCGCGTACGGCGGCACGTTCCAGGGCGTCGACCTGAACTACACGCGGCGTTTCGATCGCTGGTTCGGCCAGCGGTGACGAAGCGGGCGCCTGGCCGGTCGGCCGCGCGCGCCGGCGCCCCGGTTCGCGCGTGCGCACGCGCCGCATCCTGCCCACGCAGCGGCGAGCGTCACGTCGACCTGCAACCACCGGCCGCGGCGCCGCTCGCTGCCGCCCATGAAAAAGCCCCGCACATGGTGCGGGGCTTCTTGTGCAAGCAGCGGCGCGTGCGGCTTACTTCACGCGCATGCCGGGCTTCGCGCCGCTGTGCGGCTCGAGGATGTAGAGGCCCGGCTCGGCCTTCTCATCGGCGGCCGACGCGGCGAGCACCATCCCTTCGGACAGCCCGAACTTCATCTTGCGCGGCGCGAGGTTCGCGACCATCACCGTCAGCTTGCCGACGAGCTGTTCGGGCTGGTACGCGGACTTGATGCCCGAGAACACGTTGCGGGTCTTTTCCTCGCCGACGTCGAGCGTGAGCTGCAGCAGCTTGTCGGAGCCCTCGACGGCCTGGCACGCGACGATCTTCGCGATGCGCAGGTCGATCTTCGCGAAATCGTCGATCGAGATCGGACCGTCGTCGGCACCATTCGCGGCCACCTTCGCGTTCGCCTTGGCGTTTTTCGCGTCCTTCGCGGCGTTGGCGGCGGTTGCCCCCGCGGCAGCGGCGCCGGCGGCCTCGGCCTGCAGCGAATCGCGGTTCGCGGCGAGCAGCGCGTCGATCTGCTTCGGATCGACCCGCGTCATCAGGTGCTGGTACGCCTTGATCGGCTGCGCGGACGACAGCGGCTTCGCGGCGTCGGCCCAAGTGAGCGGCGCGATCCCGAAGAAGGCCTCGACGGCTTCGGCCACGCGCGGCATCACCGGCTTCAGCGCGAGCGACAGCAGGCGGAACGCCTCGAGGCTCACGCTGCAGGTTTCGTGCAGCGCGACCGCGTTGGCCGGATCCTTCGCGAGTTCCCACGGCTTCGCGCCGTCGACGTACGCGTTCACTTCGTCCGCGAGCTCCATCGTCTGGCGCAGCGCGCGGCTGTATTCGCGCGCTTCATAGTGCGCGGCGATCGCCGGAATCGCATCGCGCAGCGTCGCGACGAGCGGATGGTTCATCGCGCTGTCCTGCACGCGGCCGTCGAAACGCTTGAGCAGGAAGCCGGCCGCGCGGCTCGCGATGTTCACGTACTTGCCGACGAGGTCGCTGTTCACGCGCGCCTGGAAATCGTCGAGATTCAGGTCGATGTCTTCCATCGTCGCGTTCAGCTTCGCGGCGAAGTAGTAGCGCAGCCATTCCGGGTTCAGGCCCGTGTCGATGTAGCTCTGCGCGGTGATGAACGTGCCGCGCGACTTCGACATCTTCGCGCCGTCGACCGTCAGGAAGCCGTGCGCGAACACGTTGGTCGGCGTGCGATGACCCGAGAACTCGAGCATCGCGGGCCAGAACAGCGTGTGGAAATACAGGATGTCCTTGCCGATGAAGTGGTACTGCTCGGCCTTCGTGCCCGGGCGGATCCACGCATCGAAGTCGATGCCGTTGCGGTCGCACAGGTTCTTGAAGCTCGCGTAGTAGCCGACCGGCGCGTCGAGCCACACGTAGAAGTACTTGCCGGGCGCGCCCGGGATCTCGAAGCCGAAGTACGGCGCGTCGCGCGAGATGTCCCAGTCGGCGAGCCTGGCCTCGCCGGCGTCGCCGAGCCATTCGCGCATCTTGTTGGTGGCTTCGGGCTGCGCGAGGCCGCTGACCCATTCGCGCAGGAACGACTCGCAGCGCGGGTCCGACAGGCGGAAGAAGTAGTGCTTCGACGTCTTGCGCACCGGCGTCGCACCCGACACGACCGAGTACGGGTTCAGCAGTTCGGTCGGCAGGTAGGTCGAACCGCACACTTCGCAGTTGTCGCCGTACTGGTCCTTCGCGTGGCACTTCGGGCATTCGCCCTTGATGAAGCGGTCCGGCAGGAACATTTCCTTGACCGGGTCGTACGCCTGCTCGATCTCGCGCTCGGCGATCAGGTCGTTTTCCTTCAGCGCGAGGTAGATCTTCTCGCTCAGCACGCGGTTCTCGTCCGAGTCGGTCGAGTAGAAGTTGTCGAACGACACGCCGAAGCTGTCGAAGTCGCGCTTGTGCTCGGTCCACACGCGCTCGATCAGCTGCTTCGGCGTCAGGCCTTCCTTCTCCGCGCGCAGCATGACCGGCGTGCCGTGCGTGTCGTCGGCGCCGATGTAGTAGACCTCGTGACCGTGCATTCGCAGCGTCCGCACCCAGATGTCGGTCTGGATGTACTCGACCAGGTGGCCGATGTGGATCTGGCCGTTGGCATAGGGCAGTGCGGACGTAACGAGGATCTGGCGGCTGCCTTGCGGCGCCGCAGCCTGCACGGAAGTGAGGTCGGATGCGGACATAGGGTCTGTAGAAGAACGGCGGAAACGACGGAAACTGCGATTCTAGCAGGGGCGCGGGCAGGTCAGCCGGCGCGGGCGCCGTGGATCGGGCGCCGGAAGGGGCGGGGCCGCGGCGGCGGCGTGCCCGGCGGTGCGATGCTGCGATGCAGCAGGCGAATTCCGGGCAAAAAAAACCGGGGCGAATTCGGCCCCGGAGCAACAACGACAAGAGGAGAATGGTGACGCGCCGGCAGCGCCAGCCGCGTACCGTAAAGACAGACCGCGGGTCGCGACAGAAGTTCGAAATTTTTTTCGATTTGTTACGGAGCCCGCTGAAAGCCTTGTGCGGCGGGGGCGCGCGCCCGGCGCGCGACCCCGTTTCCTCTCGCGACGATGCTTACTGCTGGGCTGCGCGCAGGTAGATCTCGACGCGGCGGTTTTGTGCGCGGCCGGCTTCGGTCGCGTTGTCCGCGATCGGGTTCGACGGGCCCATGCCCTGTGCCGCCAGGCGGCCGCCGGCGACGCCACGCTGCACCAGCGCGTTGACGACGCTCTGCGCACGGTTCTGCGACAGCGTCTGGTTCAGCTGCTGCGAACCCGTGCTGTCCGTGTAGCCGACGACCGATGCCGTCACTTGCGGGTTCTGGTTCAGCGTCGTCGCCAGGTCGTTCAGCAGCGGCGTGAAGGCCGGCGTGATCGCGTACTGGTTGGTCGCGAACGTCACCGAGCTCGGCACGTTCAGCTTCAGCGAGCCGTCCGGCTGCTCGGTCACCTGCGTGCCCGTCTTGGCTGCCGACGGCGCGAGCTTGTTCTTGATCGCCTGCCAGTTGTAGCCCGTCACGCCGCCGACCAGTGCGCCGACGCCCGCGCCGATCGCCGCGCCCTTGCCGCCGCCGGCCAGCGCGCCGATGCCTGCGCCGAGGGCCGCGCCCGTACCGGTCCCGACGGCCGTGTTGTTGCCTTGCTGCGTGGCGCAGCCTGCCAGCAGTGCGCCGGCCAAGGCGAAGACGGACAGGCGAGTCGCGATTTTCATGTTCATCTTGAATTCCTCTCTTGGTTGAACGAGTCGACAACGACGACAAACAACAGTTACGGCTCCCGGCACGGACGCCCGAAAAAGGTGGGCAGGCCCGTGCCCGCGGCAGCCGCCGAGGCGGCTGCATGCCCTGTTCGCCAGCGTGGCTGTTCCGGACAGGTGATGCGTCAGCCTCTACAATATAGGCGGTTCGTGGCCGATTTGGCCCCATAGCATGCCGCACGCGAAGATTGCTCCGCCGCGCGCGTTCGCGCAATGGCGTGCAACAGATTCTTTCACTTTTCCCGATTTTCGCAGCGTTATTTGATATTTCTTGACGTTTGCGCGAGAGAAAAACGTTTTCACGGAGTTTCGATGAGCATTGACCGGGCACAAGTCGACGCCGCACTCGCGGCTGTCGTCGACCCCAATACGGGCCGTCCTTACGCGGCGAACAAGGGCGTGCGCAACGTCGCGATCGACGGCGACGCCGTGGCGGTCGACGTGGTGCTCGGCTATCCCGCGCGCAGCCAGCACGACGACGTGCGCGCACGCATCGCCGATGCGCTGAAGGCCGTGTCGGGCGTGCGCGACGCACGCGTCGCCGTGTCGCAGGAGATCGTCGCGCACACGGTGCAGCGCGGCGTGAAGCTGCTGCCCAACGTGAAGAACATCGTCGCGGTCGCGTCGGGCAAGGGCGGTGTCGGCAAGAGCACGACGGCCGTCAACCTCGCGCTCGCGCTCGCCGCGGAAGGCGCGTCGGTCGGCATTCTCGACGCCGACATCTACGGTCCGTCGCTGCCGACCATGCTCGGCATTCACGGCCAGCGGCCCGAGTCGCCCGACAACCAGTCGATGAACCCGCTGGTCGGCCACGGGCTGCAGGCGAACTCGATCGGCTTCCTGATCGAGGAAGACAACCCGATGGTGTGGCGCGGCCCGATGGCGACGTCGGCGCTCGAGCAGCTGCTGCGACAGACCAACTGGCGCGAGCTCGACTACCTGATCGTCGACATGCCGCCGGGCACGGGCGACATCCAGCTCACGCTCGCGCAGCGCGTGCCGGTGACCGGCGCCGTGATCGTCACGACCCCGCAGGACATCGCATTGCTCGACGCGAAGAAGGGCCTGAAGATGTTCGAGAAGGTCGGGATTCCGATCCTCGGTATCGTCGAGAACATGAGCATCCACGTGTGCTCGAACTGCGGCCACGAAGAGCACATCTTCGGCGCGGGCGGTGCCGAGCGGATGGCGCAGGACTACGGCGTGACCGTGCTCGGCAGCCTGCCGCTCGACATCGCGATCCGCGAGCGCGCCGACAGCGGCACGCCGACGGTCGCGGCCGAACCGGACGGCGCGCTGGCGCGGCGCTATCGCGACATCGCGCGCGGGGTCGCGCTGGCGATCGCCGAGCGCGCACGCGACATGACGTCGAAGTTCCCGTCGATCGTTGTTCAAAATACGTAAAACCCTTGCGGGGCGGGGCCTCACGCTGTTTACGGCGCCGCGAGGCGCGGTATCATGGCGACTTTTCCCGGGTCCCTTTACCCGCCCGGCATGGCCGCCGTGTCGAACGGCCGCCAGCCGGCATGAGGATCGAATGAACCAACGACATCACGGCGTGCGCGCCGGCCGCGCGCGGCGCGCGCTGCTGGCCGCCGCCGCGCTGGGCCTGCTGGCCGGCTGTACCTCTTTTTCCTCGTCGCACGAAAAGCGTGCCGATGCGCAGTTGCAGCCGACCGTCGGCTCGCAGGCGCGCGGCGCGGTGACGTTCGTCGAACGCCCGGACGGCGTCCAGGTCACGTACAACCTGGCCGGCCTGCCGCCGAACAGCGATCACGCGCTGCAGGTGCACGAGCGCGGCGACTGCAACGCGGGCGACGGCTCGAGCGCCGGCCAGGTGTTCGCGCCGGCCGCCGACCGGCTGCGCGCGGGCGCGCGCGTCGCCGGCGATCTCGGCAACATCCACGCGGATGCGAACGGCGTCGCGGCCGGTTTCATCGTCGCGCCCGATCTGGCCCTCGACGGCGTGCGCTCCGCGCTGAACCGCGCGGCGCTGGTGCACCGCGACCCGAGCGATCCGGCGTTTCCGCAGCATGGCGCGGGGCCCGCGCTCGCCTGCGGCGTGATCCGTTGACGGCCGCCGCGTACGCGAGCCGATGATCGCGTAAAATGTGCGCCTTTCCGGGTCGCCGCGTCGCGAGCGACCCTTCCTGACTGTCACGCAGCGTTTCCTGGCGCCCCGATATGAAACGACCCCAACGCTCACTTCGTTCGCTGTCCCCCGCGGGGACGGCCAGCCTTCTTGGGACGGCCCGGCGGAGGCTGGCATGAGCATCAAGTCCGACAAGTGGATTCGGCGCATGGCCGAAGAACACAAGATGATCGAGCCGTTCGTGCCCGATCAGGTCCGCGCGTCCGAGGACGGCCGCCGGATCGTCAGCTACGGCACGTCGAGCTACGGCTACGACATCCGCTGCGCGGACGAATTCAAGATCTTCACGAACATCAACTCGACGATCGTCGATCCGAAGAACTTCGACGAGGGTTCGTTTGTCGATTTCAAGGGCGACGTGTGCATCATCCCGCCGAACTCGTTCGCGCTGGCCCGCACCGTCGAATATTTCCGCATCCCGCGCACCGTGCTCACCGTCTGCCTCGGCAAGTCGACCTACGCGCGCTGCGGGATCATCGTCAACGTGACGCCGTTCGAACCCGAGTGGGAAGGCTACGTCACGCTGGAATTCTCGAATACCACGCCGCTGCCCGCGAAGATCTACGCGAACGAAGGTGTCGCGCAGGTGCTGTTCTTCGAAAGCGACGAAGTGTGCGACGTGTCGTACGCCGATCGCGGCGGCAAGTATCAGGGTCAGCGCGGTGTCACGCTGCCGAAAACCTGATCTGGTTGCATAACGTCTCACCAGTTTCCGGGTGACCGCTGCGCGTGACGCGCCGCGGTCGTTCTTTTTGGAGAATCGCCCATGAAGTTTCGTTTCCCCGTCGTCATCATCGACGAAGATTTCCGCTCCGAGAACATCTCGGGCTCCGGCATCCGGGCGTTGGCCGAAGCGATCGAGAAGGAGGGCGTCGAAGTCCTCGGCCTCACGAGCTACGGCGATCTGACGTCGTTCGCGCAGCAATCGAGCCGCGCGTCGTGCTTCATCCTGTCGATCGACGACGACGAACTCATGCTCGGCGAAACCGGCCCGGACGGCGAGCTGCCCGAGCTCGCGACCGCGATCATCGAGCTGCGCGCGTTCGTCACCGAAGTGCGCCGCCGCAACGCGGACATCCCGATCTTCCTGTACGGCGAGACGCGCACGTCGCGGCATCTGCCGAACGACATCCTGCGCGAGCTGCACGGCTTCATCCACATGTTCGAGGACACGCCGGAGTTCGTCGCGCGCCACATCATCCGCGAGGCGAAGGTCTATCTCGACTCGCTCGCGCCGCCGTTCTTCAAGGAACTGGTGAAGTACGCGGACGAAGGCTCGTACTCGTGGCACTGCCCGGGTCACTCGGGCGGCGTCGCGTTCCTGAAGAACCCGCTCGGCCAGATGTTCCACCAGTTCTTCGGCGAGAACATGCTGCGTGCCGACGTCTGCAACGCGGTCGACGAACTCGGCCAGCTGCTCGATCACACGGGCCCGGTCGCGGCGTCCGAGCGCAATGCGGCGCGCATCTTCAGCGCGGACCACCTGTTCTTCGTGACCAACGGCACGTCGACGTCGAACAAGATCGTCTGGCACGCGACGGTCGCACCCGGCGACATCGTGCTGGTCGACCGCAACTGCCACAAGTCGATCCTGCACGCGATCACGATGACGGGCGCGATTCCCGTGTTCCTCACGCCGACGCGCAACCACTTCGGCATCATCGGGCCGATCCCGCGCGACGAATTCAAGCCGGAGAACATCCGCCGGAAGATCGAGGCGAACCCGTTCGCGCGCGAGGCGATGCGCCAGAACCCGGACATGAAGCCGCGCATCCTGACGATCACGCAGAGCACGTACGACGGCGTCGTCTACAACGTCGAGATGATCAAGGACCTGCTCGGCGACCTGCTCGACACGCTGCACTTCGACGAAGCGTGGCTGCCGCACGCGACGTTCCACGACTTCTACCGCGACATGCACGCGATCGGCGACGGCCGCCCGCGCACGGGCGCGCTCGTGTTCGCGACGCACTCGACGCACAAGCTGCTCGCCGGCATCTCGCAGGCGTCGCAGATCGTCGTGCAGGATTCCGAGAATCGCACGTTCGACAAGCACCGCTTCAACGAGGCGTACCTGATGCACACGTCGACGAGCCCGCAGTACGCGATCATCGCATCGTGCGACGTCGCGGCCGCGATGATGGAGCCGCCGGGCGGCACCGCGCTCGTCGAGGAATCGATCGCCGAGGCGATCGACTTCCGCCGCGCGATGCGCAAGGTCGATGCCGAATACGGCGACGACTGGTTCTTCAGCGTGTGGGGCCCGGACGACCTGTCGGAAGAAGGCATCGGCTCGCGCGACGACTGGATGCTGAAGCCGAACGACCACTGGCACGGCTTCGGCCCGCTGGCGGAAGGCTTCAACATGCTCGACCCGATCAAGGCGACGATCATCACGCCGGGGCTCGACGTCGACGGCGAGTTCGGCGAGACGGGCATTCCGGCCGCGATCGTCACGAAGTACCTGGCCGAGCACGGCATCATCGTCGAGAAGACGGGCCTGTACTCGTTCTTCATCATGTTCACGATCGGCATCACGAAGGGCCGCTGGAACTCGATGGTGACCGAGCTGCAGCAGTTCAAGGACGACTACGACAACAACCAGCCGCTGTGGCGCGTGCTGCCGGAATTCGTCGCGCAGCATCCGCGCTACGAGCGCGTCGGCCTGCGCGACCTGTGCACGCAGATCCACGACGTGTACCGTGCGAACGACATCGCGCGCCTGACGACGGAGATGTACCTGTCGGACATGGAGCCGGCGATGAAGCCGTCGGACGCGTTCGCGAAGCTCGCGCACCGCAAGATCGACCGCGTGCCGCTCGACGAGCTCGAAGGCCGCGTGACGAGCATCCTGCTGACGCCGTACCCGCCGGGCATTCCGCTGCTGATCCCGGGCGAGCGCTTCAACAAGACGATCGTGAACTACCTGCGGTTCGCGCGCGACTTCAACGAGCGCTTCCCGGGCTTCCACACCGACATCCACGGCCTCGTCGCGGAAGAGGTGAACGGGCGCGTCGAGTACTTCGTCGACTGCGTGCGCGACTGATGGCGACGCAGGGACGAATCCGGACGATGCGCGCGGCGCTGGCCGCGCTCGTCGCCTGGGCGAGCTGGTCGGCAGGGCCGGCGGGGCTGAACGTCGCGCATGCGGAAGTGGCGGCGGCCGACCCGATCGACGTCGCGATGCGGCAGTGTCTCGCGCGGCGCGACCGGTCGTCGACGGCCGGCCAGATCCAGTGCATGGGCGAAGCGCAGCAGCAGTGGCAGACGGTGATGGACGGCGCGTACCAGCGCCTGTCGAACGACGCGCCGCCCGACGCGAAGCGCGGCTGGCAGGACAGCCAGCGCCGCTGGGTCACGTGGCGCAAGGATGAAATTCATCTGCTGACGGCCGTGTACGACACGACGCGCGGCACGTCGTACGCGATGTCGAGCGCCGACATGCAGCTGCAGCCGGTGCGCGATCGCGCGTTGGCGCTGCGCGCGGCGGCCGACCGTTATGCACCGCCGCCTGCCGCCGTGCCGGTGGCGGCCACGAGCGGTGCGCAGGGCGGCACCCGCGGCGGTGCGGTCGCGGCGCCAAGCGCCGCCCCGGCAGCCGGCGGCAAGCCGGCGAACGCGCCGCGCGATCCGGCGATCCGCCGCGTGCGGCCGTGCGTGCAGGATGCCGCATGCGAGCACGCGCTGTTCGACTTGAACCGCTATTACCAGAAGCTGCGTCGCAAGATGCCTGCGCATTCGGCCGCGACGCTCGTGCGCGCGCAACGCGCGTGGGAAGCGTTCCGCGATTCGACTGCGCCGCTCGTCGGCGAGGACGGCCGCGTCGACCTGATCGGCGCGCGCATCGCGACGATGAAGCGGCTGTCGGAGACGGCCGGCAACGACTGAGGATCGCCGCGATGCCGGTCATCCGGCGCGGCAACGCAAAACGGGCACCCGCGGGTGCCCGTTTGCATGTGGCGCGCCGCGTGGCGCTTACGCGGGCTGCTGCGTGTCCAGACGGCCGAACCACGACGGCACGAGCGCGACCGCATCGTCGAGCGACGCGAGCACGTGCAGGCTCAGCGCGACGATCTCGGGCGTCGGCGCCTTCAGGTCGGGCACGGTGACGACCGATGCGCCGGCGCCGGCGGCCGATTGCGCGCCGAAGTCGCTGTCCTCGAACGCGACGCACGCGTGCGCCGGCACGCCGAGGCGTTCGGCCGCGAGCTGGTACACGGCCGGGTCGGGCTTGCCGCGCGCGACTTCGTCGCCACCCGCGATCGCGCGGAAGAACGGCAGCACGCCGACCGCGTCGAGCCGCGCACGGATCACGTCGCGCGCGGACGACGACGCGACCGCGCACGGAATGCCGGCCTGCGCGAGCGTCTCGAGCAACGCCAGCGCGCCGGACTTCAGCGGAAACTTCGGATGGGGTTCGGGCGCGGCGAGTTGCTCGCGCACGCGGATGCGCACGGCGTCGAACGTGTCGGGATGGCCGATCAGCCGCGCGAGTATCACCTGGCCTTCGGCGAACGAGCGGCCGACGATCTGCAGGTAGTCGATCTCGGTCAGCACGACGCCGTGCGCGTTCGACACGTCGATCCACGTGTTCATGATGGTCCGCTCGGAATCGACGAGCAGGCCGTCCATGTCGAAGAGCGCGGCGGAGAAGGTCATCGGCGGTGTCCGGAAACGGGAAAAACGGAACAGCGGGGAAGGCGTCGGGCGGCGCGACGGCCGCCCGAATGAAGAACGGACGCCGAAGGCGTCCGTCCGCGACGGCAGGCTTACTTGCCGAGCGCGGCGCGCGCGGCCTTGACCGCCGCACGCACCTGATCGGGGGCCGTGCCGCCCGGGTGGTTGCGGCTGGCGACCGAGCCTTCGAGCGTCAGGTAGCCGAACACGTCGTCGCCGATCAGGTGCGCGACGTTCGGCAGTTCCTGCTTCATTTCGTCGAGCGTCAGGTCGGCGAGGTCGATCCCGCGGTCGTCGCAGATCTTCACCGCATGCGCGACGGCTTCGTGCGCATCGCGGAACGGCAGGCCGCGCTTCACCAGGTAGTCGGCGAGGTCGGTGGCGGTCGAGAAGCCCTGCAGCGCGGCCGCGCGCATCGCGTCCGGCTTCACGGTGATGCCCGCGACCATCTCGGCGAAGATCCGCAGCGTGTCGGCGACGGTGTCGACCGTGTCGAACAGCGGTTCCTTGTCTTCCTGGTTGTCCTTGTTGTACGCGAGCGGCTGGCCCTTCATCAGCGTGAGGAGCGCCATCAGGTGGCCGTTCACGCGGCCGGTCTTGCCGCGCGCGAGCTCGGGCACGTCCGGGTTCTTCTTCTGCGGCATGATCGAGCTGCCGGTGCAGAAGCGGTCGGCGATGTCGATGAAGCCGACGCGCGGGCTCATCCACAGCACGAGTTCCTCTGAGAAGCGCGACACGTGCGTCATCACGAGCGCCGATGCCGCCGTGAATTCGATCGCGAAGTCGCGATCCGACACCGCGTCGAGCGAGTTCGCGCAGATGCCGTCGAAGCCGAGCGTCTTCGCGACCGCGTGGCGGTCGATCGGATAGCTGGTGCCGGCGAGCGCGGCCGCGCCGAGCGGCAGGCGGTTCACGCGGGTGCGGCAGTCGCGCATGCGCTCGGCGTCGCGCGTGAACATCTCGACGTACGCGAGCAGGTGGTGGCCGAACGTGACCGGCTGCGCGACCTGCAGGTGCGTGAAGCCCGGCATGATCGTGTCCGCGTTCTGCTCCGCGAGGTCGATCAGCGCGCCGCGCAGGTCGTTCAGGAGGCCGCCGATGCGGTCGATCTCGCCACGCAGCCACAGACGGATGTCGGTCGCGACCTGGTCGTTGCGCGAGCGGCCCGTGTGCAGGCGCTTGCCGGCGTCGCCGATCAGCGCGGTGAGGCGCGCCTCGATGTTCAGGTGGACGTCCTCGAGATCCAGCTGCCACTCGAATTCGCCGCGCTCGATCTCGCCCTTGATCTGCGTCATCCCGCGTTCGATCGCGGCGAGGTCGTCGGCGCTGATGATCTTCTGCGCCGCGAGCATGCTCGCGTGCGCGAGCGAGCCGGCGATGTCGACGAGCGCGAGGCGCTTGTCGAAAAACACCGACGACGTGTAGCGCTTGACCAGCTCCGACATCGGTTCCGAGAAGCGGGCCGACCAGGCCTCGCCCTTTTTGTGCAGTTGGGACGTCATGGCGATTCTTCGAAGGGGAGTTGGGCGGCGTGCGCCGCCGAGGGAATCCCGCAATTCTAGCATTCGTGGGGCGGGCGGCCGGCCTTCGCGGGCGTGGGCCGGCCGTTCAATCGCGCACGAGCACGACCAGCTTCAGGTCCTCGCGGTGCGCGGGCTTCAGCGTGATCTGCTGGTACACGAGGCGGCCGTCGGCCGGATGGTCGAATTCGCGCAGGCCGCCTTCGCGCTCGAACACGTCCTGCGACGCCCAGTACTGCGCGAAGGCATCGCTGCCGGCCATCAGCGCGTCGATCAGCGCGCGGGTCGGCGCATCGGCGAGGTGGCGGATCGAGTCGGCGCGGAATTCGGCCGCGAGCCGGCGCGCGCGGGTTTCCCAATCGACGATCAGCGTGCGCGCGGCCGGCGCCATGAACGTGAAGCGCAGCAGGTTGCGGTCGTGCTCGCCGTCGAGCCAGCCCGTGAACAGCGCGGCAGCCGGCGCGTTCCATGCGAGCGCGTTCCATTGCCGGTCGAGCACGTACGCGGGCGTGGCGATCGCGGCGACGGTGGCGGCGAGCGTCGGCGGCAGGTCGCCGGCCGCGACGTCGGGCTCGGCCGGATCGCGCTGCGCGGCCAGTTCGAACAGGTACGCGCGTTCGGCCTTCGACAGCTGCAGCGCGACGGCGATCCGCGCGAGCGCGTCGGCCGACGCCGACACCGGGCGGCCCTGCTCGATCCACGTGTACCAGGTCGGGCTGACGCCGCACAGCTGCGCGACTTCCTCGCGCCGCAGCCCCGGCGTGCGGCGGCGCGGGCCGGGCGGCAGGCCGACGGCCTGCGGCGACAGCCGCTCGCGGTGTGCGCGGATGAATTCGCCGAGCGCGCGGGCGGGTGTCGCATCGAGGGGCGGGGTGGGGGCGGAGGACGGCTGGTTCATGCGGAAACGGCTGACGCGACTGAATTGACTGAATCGAGGAAAAAGGGGCGCCGGGGCGCGACGAAGATCGGGGCAGAGATCAGGCAGGTGTAACAAATACCAGAATAACTGCTTAACTTGTACTGGTACAAGCTCGGCCCTATTGTAGCGATTCGCGCGCTGACAGGCAGCGAGCACCCCACCCAAGGAAGGAGCGAACGATGAAACACCACGACCAGGTCGCCGACGCATTCGGCACGACGGCCGCCGCCTACCTGACGAGCACGGTCCACGCGACGGGTGCCGATCTGCAGGCGCTGGCCGACGCCGCGCGCGCGACGCCCGAAGCCGCGGTGCTCGATCTCGGCTGCGGCGCCGGCCATGCGAGCTTCGCGGTCGCTCCGCACGTGCGCGACGTGGTCGCGTACGATCTCGCCGCGCCGATGCTCGCGACCGTCGATGCCGCCGCGCGCGCGCGCGGGCTCGCGAACATCCGCACGCAGCAGGGCCCGGCCGAGCAGCTGCCGTTCGACGCGGGCACCTTCGACTGGGTGGTCAGCCGGATGAGCGCGCACCACTGGCACGACGTGCGCGCGGCGCTTGCCGAGATGCGCCGCGTGCTGAAGCCGGGCGGCCGCGTGCTGATGATCGACATAGCGGGCAACGACCATCCGCTGCTCGACACATATCTGCAGGCCGCGGAAGTGCTGCGCGATGCGTCGCACGTGCGCGACTACCGAGCCGACGAATGGCTCGCGATGTTCCGCGACGCCGGGTTCGACGCGCACGTGCAGAGCCGCTGGCGCCTGCCGATCGATTTCGCGACGTGGGTCGAGCGGATCCGCACGCCGGCCGACAGCGTCGCGGGCATTCGTGCGCTGTGGGCGCATGCGCCCGACGAGGTGCACGGCTACTACGCGGTGCAGCCGGACGGCTCGTTCGAGCACGACGCGTTGCTGATCGACGCGCAATGAGCGCGACGGACGGCACGGCGGCCGGTGCCGTCGCGCCGTTCGATGAAAAAAGCCGCGATACGCGTGGTCGCGTATCGCGGCTTTCGTTTTGCGGCTTTCGTTTCGCGATGACGGCGCGGCGCGGGGCAGGCCCGCACCGCGCGCGGATCAGCCCGTATTGCGCAGGCCGGCCGCGATCCCGTTGATGGTCAGGTGAATCCCGCGGCGCAGCCGCGCGTTCGAGTCGCCCGCGCGGTGACGCTTGATCAGTTCGACCTGCAGGTGGTTCAGCGGATCGAGATACGGGAAGCGGTTCTTGATCGAGCGCGCGAGCAGCGGGTTGGTCGCGAGGCGGCCTTCGTGCCCGGTGATTTCCGCGAGCGCCTGCGACGTGCGCTCCCATTCCGCGACGATCCGCTCGAACACGTGCTTGCGCAGCTTGCGGTCGGCGACCAGCTGCGCGTAGCGCGACGCGACCGCGAGATCGGTCTTCGCGAGCACCATGTCCATGTTCGACAGCAGGTTCGCGAAGAACGGCCAGGTCTTGTTCATCTTCCTGAGCAGCGCGACGCGCTTCGTGCGCTCGGCCGCGTCCTGCGCGCCGTCGAGATACGCGCTCACCGCGCTGCCGAAGCCGTACCAGCCCGTCAGCAGCAGCCGGCACTGGCCCCACGAGAAGCCCCACGGAATCGCGCGGAGATCCTCGATCCTGCGGTTCTTCGGATCCTGCAGCTTGCGCGAGGCCGGGCGGCTGCCGATGTTCAGCTCGGCGATCTCGGTGATCGGCGTCGACGAGAAGAAGTAGTCGGTGAAGCCGGGCGTTTCATAGACGAGCGCGCGATACGACGCCATCGCGGCGTCCGACAGCGTCTGCATCGCGGCTTCGAACGCGGGCAGTTGCGCGGGCGCGTTCGATTGCGGCAGCAGCGACGCCTCGAGCGTCGCGGCGACCACCGTCTCGAGGTTGCGCCGGCCGATCTCGGGGTTCGCGAACTTGCTCGCGATCACCTCGCCCTGTTCGGTCAGGCGAATCTGGCCGTTCACGGTGCCCGGCGGCTGCGACAGGATCGCCTGGTAGGTCGGGCCGCCCCCGCGGCCGACCGTGCCGCCGCGGCCGTGGAACAGGCGCAGCGTGATCTTGCGTTCGCGGAACAGGTCGACGAGCGCGAGTTCCGCGCGATACAGCTCCCAGTTCGACGTCAGGAAGCCGCCGTCCTTGTTGCTGTCCGAGTAGCCGAGCATCACTTCCTGCTCGGCGCCCTGGTGCGCGATCAGCGCGTCGATGCCCGGCAGTGCGAAGTATTCGCGCATGATGCGCGCGGCGTCGCGCAGGTCGGGAATCGTCTCGAACAGCGGAATCACCATCAGGCCGTTCTTCGCATGGTGGCCGAGCGTGCCTTCGAGCAGGCCCGTTTCCTTCTGCAGCAGCAGCACCTCGACGAGGTCGCTGACGGTTTCCGTGTGCGAGATGATGTAGTTGCGCACCGCACGCGCGCCGAATTGCGCGCGGACCTCGCGGGCTTTCTCGAACACGCCGAGCTCGCTCTGCGCGAGCGCCGAGTATTCGAGGTACTGCGAGCGCAGCGGGCGGGGATCGGCAAGCGCGGCCAGCAGCACGCGCAGCTTGTCTTCCTCGGCGAGCGCCGCGTAGTCGGCTTCGACGCCGGCGCGTGCGAACAGCTCGGCGACCACGGCTTCGTGGATGTCGGAGCTCTGGCGCAGGTCGATGCTCGCGAGATGGAAGCCGAACACTTCGGCCGCGCGCACGAGCGGCGCAAGGCGCGGTGCGGCGAGCGACGCGCCGTGATGTTCGTCGAGCGAGGCGGTCAGCACCTTCAGGTCGGCGACGAAGGCTTCGGAATCGGCGTACGGCACCGCGCGCACCGGCGGCGCGCCGCGGCCGGCGCTGCGTACCGGCACCGTGCCTTCGCCGAGCCGCACGCGCGCGCTTGCGGCGAGCCGCGTGTAGATGCCGATCAGCGCACGGCGATACGGCTCGTCGACGCGATGCGGCGACTGGTCGGGCGACGCGGCCGCGAGCGCCTTCACCGCGTCGTTCGCGCCGACCAGCAGGTTCGATACCGACAGCTCGGCGCCGAGCTTGTGCACCTGTTCCAGATAGTGTTCGAGGATCACCGCGGATTGGCGGTTGATCGCTTCTTCGAGGGTCGGGGCGGTCACGTTCGGGTTGCCGTCGCGATCGCCGCCGATCCAGCTGCCCATCTGGAAGAACGCCGGCACGCGCGCGGACAGGCCGTGCTCGGCGAGCGCGGCCTCGATGTCGCCGTACAGCGCGGGCAGTTCGTCGAGGAACGTCGCGCGGTAGTACGACAGCGCGTTCTCGATCTCGTCGCCGACCGTCAGGCGCGCGTCGCGCAGCATGCGGGTCTGCCACAGCGCGGTCACGCGCGCGCGCAGCATCGATTCGTTGTACTGGCGCTCGCGCGCGGTCAGCTCCTGGTCGCGCTCGGCGAGCAGGCGCGCGATGTCGTGCTGCGCGTCGAGGATGCTCTTGCGCTGCACTTCGGTCGGGTGCGCGGTCAGCACCGGCACGATCAGCGCATCGTCGAAGAAGCGCTGCAGCAGGCGCTTCGACGCGTTGCCGGTCGTCTTCAGCTGCTCGAGCGCGTATGCGACGGTGCCGGGCTGCGGCGCGGAGCCGGCCAGCGCGTGGATGCGGCGGCGGCGGTTGTGGTGGCGGTCTTCCGCGATGTTCGCGAGGTGCGAGAAATAGCTGAATGCGCGCACGACGCTCACCGTCTGCTCGGGCGTCAGCTTGCGCAGCTTCTTCTCCAGCGTTTGCGCGGCCTCGCTGTCGTCCTCGCGGCGAAACTTCACCGCCGTCTGGCGAATGGTCTCGACGACGTCGAACACGGTGTCGCCTTCCTGTTCACGCACCACGTCGCCGAGCAGGCGGCCGAGGTAGCGGATGTCCTCGAACAGCGGACCGTCCTTGTCCTCGCGCGTGCGGGCGCCGGGCTTCGCCGCGCCGGCCTTGCGGGCAGCCGGGGCGGCGGATTTGATCGCGCGTTTTGTCTGACGTATCGGGTCTTTCGGTTTCGTTGCCGTTTTCGCACGGCCGTTCGCGGCGGTGGCGATGGTGCCCGTCGGGGCATCGGAGGAGGGCAGGGCAGCATTGCGGCGCGCCGTACGCGCCGATCCGGAAGACTTCACGATGGGTTTCCTTGGGAAAGCTCGAGTCAAAAGGGACTGCGGGGACTGCGGAAACTACGGGAACTGCGGTCAAGCAACCAGCTACGTGCGGCACATCCGCGCATCGGTGTCGCCGCCTGCGCCGAAGCGCGGCGGGCGCAGGCTCCGGGCCCGGGCGGGCCGGGGCGTGCGTGCTACCATTGTTCGATCTTCAATCCCGTCCTTCGATGTTCCAGCAATGAATTCCGAGACTCTTGCGGCACAAGCTCCCGCGACGCTGACGATCGCTTCGCGCGAGAGCCGCCTCGCGATGTGGCAAGCCGAACATGTGCGTGATGCGCTGCGCAAATTATATCCAGCTTGTGACGTGAAAATCCTCGGGATGACGACCCGTGGCGATCAGATTCTCGATCGCACGCTGTCGAAGGTCGGCGGCAAGGGCCTGTTCGTGAAGGAGCTGGAGAATGCGCTCGCCGACGGCCGTGCCGACCTCGCCGTGCATTCGCTGAAGGACGTGCCGATGGCACTGCCCGACGGTTTCGCGCTGACCGCGATCATGGAGCGCGAGGATCCGCGCGACGCGTTCGTGTCGAACGACTACGCGTCGCTCGACGCGCTGCCGGCCGGCGCCGTCGTCGGCACGTCGAGCCTGCGCCGCGAGGCGATGCTGCGCGCGCGCTATCCGCACCTCGACGTGCTGCCGCTGCGCGGCAACCTCGACACGCGCCTGTCGAAGCTCGATCGCGGCGATTACGCGGCGATCATCCTCGCGGCCGCGGGCCTGAAGCGTCTCGGCCTCGAAGCGCGGATCCGCGCGCTGATCGACGTCGAGGACAGCCCGCCGGCCGCCGGCCAGGGCGCGCTCGGCATCGAAATCGCCGCGCACCGCACCGATGTCGCCGGATGGCTCGCGCCGCTGCACGACCCGCAGACCGCGCTCGCGGTCGAGGCCGAGCGGATGGTGTCGCGCGCGCTCGGCGGCAGCTGCGAGGTGCCGCTTGCCGCGCACGCGGTGTGGCGCGCGGGCGAGCTGTACCTGACGGGCCGCGTGTCGACGACCGACGGCCGGCGCGTGCTGACCGCCGAGGAGTGCGGCGCCGTGATGACCGTCGCCGATGCGCTCGCGCTCGGCCGCGCGGTGTCCGACGAACTCGAGGCGCAGGGCGCGCTCGACATCGTCAACGCACTGCTCGCCGGCTCGCAGGCCGGCAAGGGCGACGCCTGATGGCGGGCGGCGCGCGCGCGTTCACCGCCGTCCTGACGCGCCCCGACGGCCAGTCGGCCGCGCTCGCGGCCCAACTGGCGGAGGCCGGTTGCGACGTGCTCGAATTCCCGCTGATCGACATCGCGCCGGTCGACGATCCGGCGCCGCTCGACGCCGCGTTCGCGGCGCTCGCCGACTACGCGCTCGTGATCTTCGTATCGCCGAACGCGATCGACCGCGCACTCGCGCAGTACGGCGCGATCTGGCCGAATGCACTGCCGGTCGGCGTCGTCGGGCCCGGCAGCGTCGCGGCGCTCGAGCGCCACGGCATCGCGGCGCCCGCGCATCGCGTGATCGCGCCGCAGGCGCCCGCCGACGGCGGCGTCCCGCATTACGATTCGGAAAGCCTGTTCGCGAGCATCGAGGCCGCGTTCGGCGGCGCGCAGGCGCTGGCGGGCAAGCGCGTGCTGATCGTGCGCGGCGACGGCGGGCGCGAATGGCTCGCCGAGCGGCTGCGCGAAGCCGGCGCGGACGTCACGCTGGTGGCCGCGTACCGGCGCGTCGTGCCCGAGCCGCGCGTCGGCGCGTGGGAGCGCGTGCATGCGCTGCTCGCCGGCGCACCGCACGGGTGGCTCGTCACGAGCTCGGAGGGCGTGCGCAACCTGCACGAACTGGCGCGCACGCACCTGAACGACGCCGAGATCGAGGCGCTGAAGCACGCGCCGCTCGTGACGCCGCACCCGCGCATCGAGCAGAGCGCGCGCGCACTGGGTTTTGATAGGATTACGCTGACCGGCGCGGGCGATGAGCGCATCGTCCGCGCGTTTCGAACGATGGCCGACGAGGCCGTCCAACCGGCGACAGCCGCACCGGTGACTAAACGCATGACAGATACCAACGATTCCAAAAGCGTCGCTTCCCAGCCGGCCGCTGCTTCCGCACCGCCGTCCCGTCCCGCCTATATGGCGTCCGAACCGCCTGCGCGCCGCGGCGGCAGCGCGGTGTTGTGGTTCGTCGTCGTCGTGCTCGGCTGCGCGGCGGGCGCCGGCGGCTATGCGCTGAACCGCAAGGTCGACCGGCTCGACGATTCGTTCGTCGCACGCCAGAAGGCGCTCGATGCGCAGACGGCCGAGATCCGCATGAAGACCGAGCAGGCGCTCGCGGGCACGCACCAGGTCGACACGCAGCTCGCGCAGCTCGACGGCAAGCTCGCCGACGCGCAGAGCGCGCAGCAGGCGCTGCAGCAGCAATACCAGGACCTGTCGCGCAACCGCGACGCGTGGATGCTCGAGGAAGTCGACCAGATGCTGTCGAGCGCGAGCCAGCAGCTGCAGCTGACCGGCAACACGCAGCTCGCGCTGATCGCGCTGCAGAATGCCGACGCGCGCCTCGCGACGTCGCAGAGCGCGCAGGCCGTCACGGTGCGCAAGGCGCTCGCGCAGGACATCGAGAAGCTGAAGGCCGCGCCGTCGGCCGACCTCACGGGCCTCGCGATCAAGCTCGACGACGCGATCGCGAAGATCGACGCGCTGCCGCTGTCGGGCGAGGCGATGGTCCCGCACGCGTCGCCGAAGGCCGCGCCGGCCGAGGCCGCGTCGCCGGTGGCAGCCGACACGCCGCGCTGGAAGGTGTGGTGGCATGACTTCTCGGCCGGGCTTGGCGAGCAGCTGAAGGGCCTCGTGCAGGTGCGCCGGATCGACAATGCCGACGCGATGCTCGCGTCGCCCGATCAGGGCTACTTCGTGCGCGAGAACGTGAAGCTGCGCCTGCTCACCGCGCGGCTGTCGCTGCTCGCGCGCAACGATGGCGCGATGAAGGCCGACCTGCACGCCGCGCAGGCGTCGCTCGGCAAGTATTTCGACCAGGCATCGAAGGACACGCAGACCGTCGAGGATCTGCTCAAGCAGGTCGACGGTGCATCGCTGACGGTCGCGGTGCCGAACCTGAACACGAGCCTGAACGCCGTTCAGCAGTTCAAGAGCCGGGGGTAACGATGACGCTTCGAGGAATCGTCTGGCTCGCGATCCTGTTCGCGATCGCCGCGGCACTCGCCACCGTCGGCCATTTCGACGCGGGGCAGGTGCTGCTCGTCTATCCGCCGTACCGGGTCGACGTGTCGCTGAACCTGTTCGTGATCTCCATCGTCGTGCTGTTCATCGTCGTGTACGCGCTGCTGCGCATCGTGCGCAACATCTGGCGCATGCCGCAGCGGGTCGCCGCGTATCGTGCGCGTTCGCGCAACGAGAAGGCACAGGCGTCGCTGCGCGACGCGATCGCGAACCTGTACGCGGGTCGCTTCTCGCGCGCCGAAAAGGCCGCGCGCGACGCGCTCGCGGTCGATGCGAACCAGGGCGCCGCGAGTCTCGTCGGGGCCACCGCCGCGCACCGGATGCACGAGTACACGCGCCGCGACGACTGGCTGTCGAAGGTCGACGCGCCGGAATGGCAGGACGCACGGCTGCTCGCCGCGGCCGACATGCGCGCGGATGCGCGCGATGCCGACGGCGCGCTCGCCGCGCTGGCCGACCTGCAGGCGGGCGGCAAGCGCATCCATGCGCAGCAGGTCGCGCTGCGCGCGCAGCAGCAGTTGAAGAACTGGGCCGAGGTGCTGAAGCTCGCAAAGGCGCTCGAGAAACGCGAGGCGCTGCATCCGGCCGCGGCCGTGCGGCTGCGCCAGCAGGCGGCGGAGAATCTGCTGCGCGAACGCCGGCACGACCCGGACGCGCTGCTCGAGGTGTGGCAGTCGCTGTCGCCGCTCGAGCGCCAGTCGCCGCGCCTGGCCGATCTCGCGGCCGACCTGCTGGTGACGCTCGAGCGCCGCACCGAAGCGCGCCGCATCGTCGAGGACGCGCTCGCGCACAACTGGGATGCGCGCCTGCTGCGCCGCTATCCGGACACGGCCGGCGGCGATGCGCTGCCGCTGATCCAGAAGGCCGAAGGCTGGAAGAAGGATCACCCGGACGATGCCGACCTGCTGTTCGCGCTCGGCCGTCTCTGCCAGCAGCAGCAGCTGTGGGGCAAGGCGCAGTCGTTCCTCGAAGCCGCGCTGAAGCAGGCCGACAACGAGGCGCTGAAGGTGCGCGCGCACCGTGCGCTCGCACGCCTGTTCGAGCATCTCGGCGAAACCGACAAGGCGGCGAAGCACTACCGCGAAAGCGCGCTCGCGATCACCGTGGTCTGACGCGGCGGCGCTCGCCCGCCGCACGTAAAAAAGCCCCGAACGCCGGATGGCCTTCGGGGCTTTTCTTATGCGCTCTCGCCTCGCCGGATCGGACGCGCTACGCGCGGTGCCGGCGCGGCAAGTCGTCGTCGCTCGCGACGAACCGCATCGCGGCGCGCCGCGTCACGTCACGTCACTTGTCGACGAGCCGCTTCGGCACCGACAGCGCGAGCAGCCCGCCGAGCACGAGGAACCCGGCGAGCATGTACATGCCCGCGTCGTTGGCGCCCGTCGCCTGCTTGAGCCAGCCCATCATGTACGGGCTCAGGAAGCCCGCGAGGTTGCCGATCGAGTTGATCATCGCGATGCCCGCCGCAGCTGCCGCGCCGCCGAGGAACGCGGTCGGCAGGCTCCAGAACAGCGGCAGCGTCGTCAGGATGCCCATCGTCGCGAGCGTGAGGCCGAGCATCGCGAGCGCCGTCTGGTGCGCCCAGATCACCGACAGCACGAGCCCCAGCGCACCGAATGCGGCCGGAATCGCCAGGTGCCAGCGTCGTTCGCGGCGCTTGTCCGCGCTGCGCGCGATCAGGATCATCGCGACCACCGCCGCCGCATACGGAACCGCCGACAGCAGGCCGATCATGAACGTGTCGGTCACGCCGGTCGCCTTGATGATCGTCGGCAGCCAGAAGCCGACGCCGTACAGCCCCATCACGAACGAGAAGTAGATGAGCGCCATCAGCCACACGCGCGGGCTCGCCATCACCGCGCCGAGCGGCAGGTCTTCCTTGGTCGCTTCTTCCGCGTCGACGTTGCGCGCGAGCAGCGCCTTTTCGTCGTCGGTGAGCCATTTGGCCTTCGCGATCCGGTCGTCGAGCGCGAAGAACACCAGCACGCCGGCCAGCACCGACGGGATCCCTTCGAGCAGGAACAGCCATTGCCAGCCGTGCCAGCCGCTCACGCCGTTGAACGCCTTCAGGATGAAGCCGGAGATCGGCCCGCCGATCACCCCGGACAAGGCGACTGCCGTCATGAAGAACGTCGTCATCCGGCCGCGCCGGTGCGCGGGATACCAGTAGGTGAGGTACAGGATCACGCCGGGGAAGAAGCCGGCCTCGGCGACGCCGAGCAGGAAGCGCATCACGTAGAACATCGCGGGCGTCGTGACGAACATCGTCAGGATCGAGATCACGCCCCACGTCGCCATGATGCGCGCGATCCAGACGCGCGCGCCGACCTTGTGCAGGATGATGTTGCTCGGCACTTCGAACAGGAAGTAGCCGAAGAAGAAGATCCCGGCGCCGAGCCCATAAACCGTGTCGCTGAGATTCAGGTCGCTCGCCATCTGCAGCTTCGCGAAGCCGACGTTCACGCGGTCGAGATACGCGACCACGTAGCACAGCAGCAGGAGCGGCGTGAGCCGCCAGGACACCTTGCGGTAGGTTGCTTCCTCGAATGCGCCGGACGAGCCCGGCAGCGACTGCGTCGATGTTGCCATGTTGTCTCCTGTCCTTTCTTGTGGTGGCCGGAGCCGGCGCGGCGGCGCCCGATCCGGTGTCGTGCGAAGCAATGACGATGCGTGGAGGCGGCACCGGCCGGCGCTGCCGGCGCGGCGCCATCACGGCCGTGCGGCTAGATGCAGCGCCCGCCGTCGACTTCGAGACAGACGCCGGTGATGAACTCGGCTTCGTCGGATGCGAGGTACAGGGCCGCGTTCGCGATGTCCTGCGGCGTCGAGAAGCGGCCGAGCGGGATCGTCGCGAGGAACCGGCGGCGATTCTCGGGCGTGTCCTCGCAGCCCATGAACTCGGTCATCAGGCCCGTCTCGCCGAGCACCGGGTTGATGCAGTTCACGCGGATGCGATCGGCGCCGAGCTCGGCCGCGAGCGACTTGCTCGCGGTGATCATCGCGCCCTTCGTGCTGTTGTACCAGACGAGGCCCGGGCGCGGCCGCACGCCGGCCGTCGACGCGACGTTCACGAACACGCCGCCGCCCTGCGTGCGGAAATACGGAACGAAGGTCTGCACGCTCCAGAACAGGCTCTTCATGTTGACGGCGTACACGCGGTCGAACTCGGCCTCCGTCACGTCGAGCACCGGCTTGTTGCGATGGGTGGTGCCGGCGTTGTTCACGACGATCTGCACCGAGTGGAAGTCGTCGAGCGCGGCCTGCAGCAGCGCGCGCCAGTCGGCGTCCTTCGACACGTCGCCCGCGACCGCGATCGCCTTGCCGCCGGCCAGCGCGATCTCGCTCGCGACGCGCTCGGCCGCCGCACCGTTCAGGTCGTTGACGACGACGTTCGCGCCTTCGCGCGCATAGGTCTTCGCGATGCCTTCGCCGAAGCCCGAACCGCCGCCCGTGACGAGGGCCGTCTTGCCGCTCAACCGCATGGTGTGTCTCCTGTGCTGGATGCGTGCAGGGTGCCGCGGGACACGGCCGGTCCGTTGCCGGCCGCGTTCGTCTGGTTCAGCCGTGCCGGATCGCGATCGTCTTCAGCGTCGTGAAACCGTACAGCGCCTCGAAGCCTTTCTCGCGGCCGTGGCCCGAGTGGCCGACGCCGCCGAATGGCAACTCGACGCCGCCGCCCGCGCCGTAGTTGTTGATGAACACCTGGCCGGCGTGCAGGCGGCGCGCGAGACGCAGCTGGCGTGCACCGTCGCGGGTCCAGATGCCCGCGACGAGGCCGTACGGCGTGCCGTTCGCGAGTGCGACCGCTTCGTCTTCGTCGACGAAGCGCATCGCGGCGAGCACCGGGCCGAATACTTCCTCCTGCGCGAGCCGGTGCGACGCCGGCACGTCGCGCAGCAGCGCGGGCGCCTGGTAGAAGCCGCTTTCGGGCGCGTCGGCGACGACCTGGCCGTGCCCGGCCATCGGAATGCCGTCGTGCTGCGCGTCGGACAGGAAATCCCACACGCGCTGCTGCTGCTTCGCGTTGATCAGCGGGCCACAGTCGAGATCGGCGCGGCTCGGGCCGACCCGCAGCCCGTTGAACGCGGTGGCGAGCCGTTCGATGAGCGGCTCGTAGACCGCGCGCTCGATCAGCACGCGGCTGCCGGCCGAGCAGGTCTGCCCGCCGTTCTGTACGATCGCCGACACGAGCACGGGCAGCGCCGCTTCGAGATCGGCGTCGGCGAACACGATCTGCGGCGACTTGCCGCCGAGCTCGAGCGTGACGGGCACGTGGTTTTCGGCGGCCATCTGCGTGACCAGCTTGCCGGTCGCGGGCGAGCCGGTGAACGAGATGTGATCGATGCCGGGATGGCGCGCGAGTGCCGCGCCCGCTTCATGGCCGTAGCCGGTGACCACGTTCAGCGCACCGGCCGGCAGCCCGGCTTCGGCGGCGAGCTCAGCCACGCGCAGCACCGACAGGCACGCATCCTCGGCCGGTTTCACGACGCATGCGTTGCCGGCCGCGAGCGCCGCGCCGACGCTGCGCCCGAAGATCTGCATCGGGTAGTTCCACGGCACGATGTGGCCGGTGACGCCGTGCGGCTCGCGCACCGTCAGTACCGTGTAGCCGGCCTGATAGGGGAGGGTCTCGCCGTGCAGCTTGTCGGCGGCGCCCGCGTAGAACTCGAAGTAGCGCGCGAGCGCGGCGGCGTCGGCACGCGCCTGCTTCAGCGGCTTGCCGGTGTCGCGCGCCTCGATCGCGGCCAGTTCCTCGAGATGGTCGGCGACGCGCGCGGACAGCCGCATCAGCACGCGGCCGCGCTCGGCGGCGCTCGCCGCGCCCCACGGGCCCGCGAATGCGTCGCGGGCGGCGGCGACCGCGCGTTCGATGTCGGGCGCCGTGCCGCGCGCGATCGTCGCGAACGGCTGGCCGTCGGACGGGTCGACGACCGGAATCGTCTCCAGTTGCGCGGGCAACGTCCATTCGCCTGCGATGAAGTGCTTCGCTTCTTCCATGCGTGCTCCTGTCGACCCGAGTTGGCGCTTCAGCGCCTACTCGGGTCCCATGCTTCGCGGTCGACCCGAGTTGGCGCTTCAGCGCCTACTCGGGTCCCATGCTTCGCGGTCGACCCGGGTTGGCGCTTCAGCGCCTACTCGGGTCCCATGCTTCGCGGTCGACCCGGGTTGGCGTTTCAGCCCGTGCTCGGCTTCCATGCAACATCACCCGTGGTTCGATGGCCGGACATCCGGAACGATTATCGCGCCGATCGTCATCCGGACGCCACCGGTCGATTGGCTATAATGGCGCATTCCCTGCGGGGACGCCCGCGGCGGTGCAACGGCCGCGGCGCCCCTGTCCCGAATTCCATCGACCAACAGAGAGCGCTATGAGCTTCAATCATGTTCCGGCCGGCAAGGACCTGCCGCACGATTTCAACGTGATCATCGAGATCCCCGCGCAAAGCGATCCGGTGAAGTACGAGGCGGACAAGGAGCTGGGTCTCCTCGTCGTCGACCGCTTCATCGGTACCGGCATGCGCTATCCGGTGAACTACGGCTACATCCCGCAGACGCTGTCGGGCGACGGCGATCCGGTCGACGTGCTGGTGATCACGCCGTTCCCGCTGCTGGCCGGCTCGATCGTGCGTTCGCGCGTGCTCGGCATGCTGCAGATGACCGACGAGTCGGGCGTCGACGCGAAGCTCGTCGCCGTGCCGCACGACAAGGTCTGCCCGATGACGGCGAACCTGAAGTCGATCGACGACGTGCCCGAGTACCTGAAGGACCAGATCAAGCATTTCTTCGAGCAATACAAGGCGCTCGAGAAGGGCAAGTGGGTGAAGGTCGAAGGCTGGGCCGGCATCGACGCCGCGCACAAGGAAATCGCCGACGGCGCCGCGAACTACAAGAAGTAAGCCGGCTGGCCGGCCTCGCGGCCGGCTCGTTCGGAATGCAAACCGCGCGTGTCTCCTCAGGAGGCCGCGCGGTTTTGTTTTGTGCGCGGTTTGGCGCCCGTGGTGGTGTTCTTTCGTGTGCGGGCGGGCGTGGGCAGCGCGGCGGCGTTCGGCGAGGTTTTCGTACGCTTCGCTCGCGTTGAGCCGGTTGAGCGCGTCGCACTCGTTGCGCCGCGCTCGGTGGTGGCCGGAGCAGCGGCTTCGACGGCTTCGGTTCCGGCCTTTCCGGCCGACGCACCGCGGCGCGCCGGCGATGTCGAAGCGCTGCCGGCGCGTGCCTTCGCGACGGACTTGCCGCCGGCCGCCGGCGCTTTCCGTTTCGGCGTCGAGTTGACGGCAGGCTTGTCCTGCTTTGCCGCCGTGCTGCGCGACGCGGCCTTTTTTGCTTCGGCAGCGTCGCCGTTCGTCGCACGCTTGCTGGCTGGAGCTGCCTTCGTCTTCGCACGAGCCTGAGCGCTTTGCCCGGACTTCGAGGTCTTGCCGGACCGCGATGCTTTCCCGTCACTACCGGCCTTCGCGGCTTCCTTGACGGGTCGTTCCGTTTCGGCCGCCTGCATCGCGATTTCGGCGGGCTGCGGCGCCTTCTTCACTTTCTTCCGCCGCCGCGTGCCGGTCTTCAAACCGTCCGTATCGACTTCCCCGTCGACCGTCACCACAGCCGGCAGCACCGACTCCAGCGTCCGCAATCCTGCCGCCAGCTCGCGTTTCTGCGCGGCGGTCAGCCGCTTCACCCAGTACTCGGCGCGTGACGCGATCGACCGGTCGGGCAGCGGGAACGACGCGAGCACCGCGCGCGGCTTGCGCGAGCGCGTATAGCGCGCGCCCTTGCCAGCTGCGTGCTCGTCGAAGCGCGCAGCGACGTCGGTCGTGATGCCGGTGTAGACGCTGTCGTCGGCACACTCGATCAGATACAGAAACCAGGACATGGGCAGGCGGCGGGATGCGAAGCCGTCAGTGTCTCAGAATTGGCGCGTGCCGCCGCAAGCGACATGATTCGCGCCCGCCGTCACGGCCCCCGCCGGAACGGGTCGTGCTCGCGCAACTCGTCGACGTACGCGTGGATATGCTCGGTCTCGCGTTCGAGAAAGCGCGCGACCGCATCGGAGAACGCCGGGTGCGCGAGCCAGTGCGCGGAATGCGTGACGGTCGGCAGGAAGCCGCGCGCGAGCTTGTGCTCGCCCTGCGCACCGCCCTCGAACGTGTCGAGCCCGGCCTCGATGCAGAATTCGAGCAACTGGTAGTAGGCCGTTTCGAAATGCAGGCAGGGCACGTGTTCGAGCGCGCCCCAGTAGCGGCCGTACAGCGTGCCGCCGCGGCCGTTCGCGCCGCGCCGGTAGACGGCGAGCGAGCTCGCGATCGGTTTGCCGTCGGCTTCGGCGATCACGAGCAGCAGGTTCTCCGGCATCGTCGCGCCGATCGCGCGGAAGAAGTCGAGATTCAGGTACGGGCTCGAATAGTGCTCGCGATAGGTCTGCCGGTAGCAGCGCGAGAAGAAGCGCCAGTCGGCGTCGGTGATCTGCTCGCCGGCGAGCCGCCGGAACGTGACGCCGGCATCGCGCACCTTGCGACGTTCCGCGCGGATGTTCTTGCGCTTCTTCTGCTCGAGCGTGCCGAGGAAGTCGTCGAAGTCGCGGTAGCCGTCGTTGAGCCAGTGGAACTGCACGCCTTCGCGCAGCATCATCCCCATCGACTCGAGCAGCCGCGCCTCGTCGCCGGTCGGGAACAGCACGTGCAGCGACGACACGTCGCTCTGCTCGGCGAACGCGAGCAGCGTGGCCGCGAGCCGGCGGCGCGCGTCGGCGTCGGCCGCGAGCAGGCGCGTGCCCTGCACGGGCGTGAACGGCACCGCGCACAGCAGCTTCGGATAGTAGGACAGCCCGTTGCGCTGGTACGCGTCGGCCCACGCCCAGTCGAACACGTATTCGCCGTACGAATGCTGTTTCGCGTAGACGGGCGCGGCCGCCGCGAGCCGGCCGGTGCGCGCGTCGGTCAGCGTGACGAAGTGCGGCGACCAGCCGGTGTCGTCGACCGCGCAGCGCGCGACGTGCAGCGCGTCGAGGAATTCGTGGCGCAGGAACGGCGTCGGCTGCGCGTCGCGCTCGAGCAGCGCGTTCCATTCGTCGGCCGGCACCTCCGCGGGGGACGACAGGATGCCCGTGCGATAATCGATGCGTTCGTGTTTCAAGCGTGAATCCGTACTGTTGGATGCCGCCGGATGCGTGCCGCCGTGGCCCGCTTCCGAGGCGTTTTCGTCAGCCGTTCAGGGCGCGCCGCCGGGCTGCGCCGATCCCGTCATGAAGATCCGACTCGCTCTCGCCCAGATCAACGTCACCGTCGGCGATTTCGCCGGCAACGTCGCGCGGATCGTTGCCGCCGCCCGCGCCGCGCACAACGATGGTGCGCGCCTGATGATCGCGCCCGAACTCGCGCTGTCCGGCTATCCGCCGGAAGACCTGCTGCTGCGGCCCGCGTTCTACACGGCGGCGGCGGCCGCGCTCGACGCGCTCGCCGATGCGCTGCGCGCGTTCGACGGGCTCGCGGTGCTGGTCGGCCATCCGTTGCGCAGCGCGGGCGGCGCTCCGTCGGGCGGCGCTGCGCACGCGTCAGCCGTCGATGGTAATGCAAACCGCCCGATCGAGCGCGGCGTGCCGCCGGCCGACACCTACAACGCGGTGTCGCTGATCGTCGGCGGCGAGATCGTCGGCACCTACCGCAAGCAGGATCTGCCGAACGCCGACGTGTTCGACGAGAAGCGCTACTTCGCGACCGACACCGAGCCGCTCGTGTTCGAGCTCGACGGCGTCAGGTACGGCGTGATCATCTGCGAGGACGCATGGCATGCGTCGGCCGCGCAGATCGCGAAGGCCGCCGGCGCGCAGGTGCTGCTGATCCCGAACGGTTCGCCGTACCACATGAACAAGGAAGCGCTGCGCATCGACATCCTGCGCGCGCGGATCCGCGAAACCGGGCTGCCGATGGTGTACGTGAATCTCGTCGGCGGCCAGGACGAGCTCGTGTTCGACGGCGGCTCGTTCGTGCTCGACGGCGAGGGCGCGCTCGTCGCGAAGATGCCGCAGTTCGACGAAGGGCACGCGATCGTCGAGTTCGACGGCGCGCGCCCGCTGCCCGGCGCGATTGCGCCCGAGCTGCCGGTCGACGCGCAGGTCTATCGCGCGCTCGTGACCGGCGTGCGCGACTACATCGGCAAGAACGGTTTCCCCGGCGTGCTGATCGGGCTGTCGGGCGGCGTCGATTCGGCGCTGGTGCTCGCGGTCGCCTGCGACGCGCTCGGGCCCGAGCGCGTGCGCGCGGTGATGATGCCGTCGCGCTACACGGCCGACATCTCGACCACCGATGCGGCGGAGATGGCGCGGCGCGTCGGCGTGCGCTACGACGAGATCGCGATCGCGCCGATGTTCGACGCGTTCCGCACGGCGCTCACGGGCGAATTCGCGGGCCGCGCGGAGGACGCGACGGAAGAGAACATCCAGGCGCGCATCCGCGGCACGCTGCTGATGGCGCTGTCGAACAAGTTCGGCTCGATCGTGCTGACGACCGGCAACAAGAGCGAGATGGCGGTCGGCTACTGCACGCTGTACGGCGACATGGCCGGCGGCTTCGCGGTGATCAAGGACATCGCGAAGACGCTGGTCTACCGGCTGTGCCGCTATCGCAACGCCACGGCAGACTACGGGCTGCGCGACGTGATCCCCGAGCGGATCCTGACGCGCGCCCCGTCGGCCGAGCTGCGCGAGAACCAGACGGACCAGGACAGCCTGCCGCCGTACGACGTGCTCGACGCGATCATGCGGATGTACATGGAGGAGGACCGGCCGCTCGCGGAGATCGTCGCGGCCGGCTATGCGGAGGCCGACGTCGCGCGCGTGACGCGGCTCATCAAGATCAACGAATACAAGCGCCGCCAGGCGCCGATCGGCATTCGCGTCACGCATCGCGCGTTCGGGCGCGACTGGCGCTATCCGATCACGTCACGCTTTACCGAACGTCTCGACTGAGCCGAGCCGCGCCGTGCGCGGCCGGCCGGCTTACGGCTTACACTTACGGCTTAAAATCGGGATTGCGATTTTTCATCCAAACGAGCATTGAGGGACAACCATCATGAAACGCATCACCGCCATCATCAAGCCGTTCAAGCTGGACGAAGTCCGCGAAGCGCTCGCCGAAGTGGGCCTCACCGGCCTGACCGTGACGGAAGTGAAGGGCTTCGGCCGCCAGAAGGGGCACACCGAGCTGTATCGCGGCGCCGAATACGTGGTCGACTTCCTGCCGAAGATGAAGATCGAGGTGGTCGTCGCGGAAGCGCAGGTCGACCAGGTGATCGACGCGGTGATCGGCGCGGCGCGCACGGGCAAGATCGGCGACGGCAAGATCTTCGTGTCGGACGTCGAGCGCGTGATCCGCATCCGCACCGGCGAAGAGAACGAAGCGGCGGTCTGAGCGCCGCATCCGGCCCGTTCGGCAGAGCGGGCAGATCGGGCCGCGGATCGCACGATCCCGGCCCGCCAATAAAAAACGGTGCGGATACCCGGGTGGGTACCGCACCGATACGCGCCTCTCGCAGCAGCGTGGAAAGTGTTGTCGAATCGTTCTCTGGACGGCGCCTGATCAGAACAGGTGCTGGATGCCGGCGTAGACGCCGGTCTGGCTGCCGCCCGGATGCGGGTTGCCCGTCGACACGGCGGTGCCTGCACCGTTCGCGTTCAGGCCGAAGTTGGCCGTCTTGCTGTTGCGCACCGTCGCGACCTGCACGTCGAACAGCGTGCGCTTCGAGATGTTGTACGAACCGCCGACCGTGTAGATGTTCGCGTTGCCGCCGCCGTGGTTGGCGTTCACGTGGTACACGGCCGCGATCAGCGCTGCCGCCGGCGTGGCCTGCCACGTCACGCCGCCCCAGACCTGCTGGGTGCCAGTGATGCCGTTGTTGACGGCCGGGCCGCCGCTGCCGTCAGCATGCGACGACTGGTAAGCCGCCTGCAGCTTGAACTGGCCGAGGAACACGTTCAGGCCCGCGAAGTATTCACGCGAGTAGTTGAACACGTCCGAGAAGCGGCCGTTGCTGTCGCGCGTTTCGTCGTAGATGCCGCGCAACTGGAACAGCGAGTTCGTGTACGTGACCTGTGCGCCGGCTGCACGGCCCGGCTGGCCGGCCGTCGTGTTGCCGTTGAAGCTGGTCGAGTTCGAGAACGCGAACTGGCCGTAGAAGTCGAGGCCGTAGAACTGCGGCGACTGGTACGACACGTTGTTGCTGGTCTTGTTCCAGTTGCGGCCGCGCACGAGCGATGCCGACGACCAGCTCGACTGGCCCAGCGGATCGAAGTCCCACACGCCGTTCGCGATCGCGAGTTCGCGACCCAGCAGCAGCGTACCGTAGCGGTCGTTGGAGATGCCGACGGTCGCGAAACGATCCCAGATCGAGCCGCTCGTGCCGAGGCCGCCGTTCATCGTGTTGAACGCGCCTTCGAGGTGGAACAGGACCTTGTTGCCGCCGCCGATGTCCTCGCTGCCCTTCAAGCCCCACAGGCTCGTGCCCCAGTCGCCGCTTTCCGCGCGCACTTGGTGGCCGTTCTGCAGGCCGTTCAGGTACTCGAGGCCGGCATCCAGGCGACCGTACAGCGTGACGCTGCTCTGCGCGTGCGCCGTAACCACCCCAGCAGCCATCAGCGCGGCCGCGACCAAAGCTTTCTTCATCATCTCCTCCATACCCTGTCAAAAAGTCAACCCAGACTGCACGAGATGCCCGGAGCGGCGAGCGCCGGGCAAAAGCGAAAAGCGGGATAACCAGGGAGACCTCGTGCAGGGCCGGTAAGCGCGGCACGCGGGCAAGCGGACGGAAAACCGTTGAGCGGTCCCGCGCAGCCGGGTCGGCTTGCAGGGTCTCCTTGTTGTGTCGTGAAGCTAAACTACATTTCACGAACTTCGTTTTGCTACTTTGGTTACTAATTTAGCAAAAATACAATTTTGTGGCGATGGAAATCGTTGTTTGACTAACACGTGTCGCCAATTTGCCATGCAACACGGTGCGCAGCGGGTGCCCAAGGGGCCGTCGATTTCCGGAAAACCCTTGTGAGACAAGGGAGACACGGATTCGGCGCCGATGGGTCAAGGATTGCCACTATTGACGTTGCCGGGGCGCGAGCGTAAGCGCCGGACGCGCGGAATTGGTAAGTATTTCGTAATGAATTGGCGGCGGTCCACCGCCGCCCGGGCGTGCCGGAAACGCGGGTGCTGCGGGGCGTCCCGCGCGCCGCACCGGAGCGTCGAACTCAACCGCCGGCCGGCCGGACGTCGAGCAGTTGCGCGCGCAGCCACCGGTGCGCGTCGGTGCGCGCATGCTTCGCGTGCGAGTAGACCTTCACCGTGTAGCGCGGGATCTCGAACGGCGCGGGGAAGATGCGGATCGGCGCCGCGTGGCGCAGCGCCTGCGCGGCACGGTTCGGCACCGTCATCAGGAGTGCCGATTCCGCGATCACGAACGGTGCGGCCAGCACGCTCGGCAACTGCACGGCGACCTGCCGCGCGAGGCCGAGCCGGTCGAGCACGTAGTCGACGACGCCGCGCGGCTCGTTCCACGGCGTGACGACCACGTGGCGTGCCGCGAGGTACTGGTCGAGCGTCAGCCGGCGGCGGATGTCCGGATGCGTGGCGCTCGCGATCACCACGTAGTCGTCCGAGAACCAGTCGCAATCCTCGATGCCCGGCGCGTCGGCGGCCGACTCCTCGTGATAGCCGAGCGCGAAGTCGATGCGGCCGGCCGCGAGTTCGTCGATCGAGATCTTCCGGTCGGAGTGGACGACGCGGATCCGCAGCCGCGGCGCGACCTGCTCGATACGCGCGAGCAACGCCGGCAGCACCGCGAACGCCGTGTAGTCGCTCGCGGCGAACACGAACGTGCGGTCGCTTTGCGCGGGATCGAAGCGGCGTGCGCGGGCGAGCCCCTTCGACATCGTGTCGAGCGCAGCGCCGGCCCAGGTGGCGATGTCGTCGGCGCGCACGGTCGGCTGCATCTCGTTGCCGAGGCGCACGAACAACGCATCGCCGATCGCTTCGCGCAGCCGGGCGAGCGCGTGGCTGAGCGCGGACGGGCTCATCGCCAGCTCGTGCGCGGCTGCGGCGACCGAGCGGTGGCGGTACAGCGCGTCGAATGCGAGCAGCAGGTTCAGGTCGAGACGGCGCAGCTCTGGATGCATCATGTTCATGTCAGGATGAAAAAACTGCACTTCCTGCAGTTGTATCGTGAACGTAGCATGTCGATCCGGGCGGCGTCACGCGCGATTGCGCGCGCGCCGCCGCATTCCGTTTTCAGTCCGGGCCGAAGGAGGGCTCCCCACCGTGCAAATCGACATCCGTTCGGCCACCGTCGCCGACGTGCCGCAGATCCTGCGTTTCATCACCGAGCTGGCCATCTACGAGAAGGCGGAGCATGAAGTGGTCGCGACGCCTGCATCGCTCGAGCGCAGCCTGTTCGGCGAAGGTTCGCCCGCGCGTGCGCTGATCTGCGAGGTCGACGGCGAGCCGGCCGGCTTCGCCGTGTATTTCTTCTCGTATTCGACCTGGCTCGGCCGCCAGGGCCTGTATCTCGAGGATCTGTACGTGTCGCCGCGCTTTCGCGGCGCGGGCGCCGGGCTGCGGCTGCTGAAGGCGCTCGCGCGCGTCGCGGTGGATACCGGCTGCGGGCGTTTCGAATGGAGCGTGCTCGACTGGAACGAGCCGGCGATCCGCTTCTACGAAAGCGTCGGCGCCGCGCCGCAGAGTGAATGGGTGCGCTACCGGCTCGCGGGCGACGCGTTGCGCGCGTTCGCCGACGGCGCGCCGGTGGACGCCGCGTAAACGCAAGACGGGCGCCGCATGGCGCCCGTTCGTGCAGTGCGACGCGCGGGAGCGCGCGTTACTTGAGGCTGCCCGACAGGAACCCGCGCAGGCGTTCGCTCTTCGGGTTCGCGAACACCTCGGACGGCACGCCTTCTTCCTCGACGCGCCCCTGGTGCAGGAACATCACGTGGTTCGACACGTTGCGCGCGAAGCCCATCTCGTGCGTGACGACGATCATCGTGCGGCCTTCCTCGGCGAGCTTCTGCATCACCTTCAGCACTTCGCCGACCAGTTCCGGGTCGAGCGCCGACGTCGGCTCGTCGAACAGCATCACGTCCGGATGCATCGCCAGCGCCCGCGCGATCGCGACACGTTGCTGCTGGCCGCCCGACAGGTGCGACGGATACTGCTTCTCGACGCGCGGCGCGAGACCGACCTTCTCGAGATACTCGCGCGCGCGGTCTTCAGCTTCCTTCTTCGGGATGCCGAGCACGTTGACGGGCGCTTCCATCACGTTCTCGATCACGTTCATGTGCGACCAGAGATTGAAGTGCTGGAACACCATCGACAGCTTGGTGCGCACGCGCTGCAGCTGCTTCGAATCCGCGGCGCGCAGCGCGCCCGTCTTGTCGAGCGCGGTGCGCACTTCCTCGCCGTCGACGAAGATGCGGCCGGAGTTGGGCTGTTCGAGGAAGTTGATGCAGCGGAGCATCGTGCTCTTGCCGGAACCGGACGAGCCGATCACGCTGATCACGTCGCCCGAGTTCGCCTTCAGCGATACGCCCTTGAGCACCTCGTTGTCGCCGTACCGCTTGTGCAGATCGTCGACGAAAAGCTTCTGAGTCTGGGAATTCATGAATAGTCCTGCGGAAACTTACTTGCCTTGCGGGCGCAGATACGCGAGCCAGCGACGCTCGGCCTGGCGGAACAGCCACACGAGCGCGAACGAGATCACGAGATAGAGCAGGGCGGCGATGCCGAACGCGTGGAACGACATGTAGGTCGCCGAGTTTACGTCGCGCGCGATCTTCAGGATGTCCGGCACGGTCGCGGTGAACGCGACGGTGGTCGCGTGCAGCATCAGGATCACTTCGTTGCTGTAGAGCGGCAGCGCGCGGCGCAGCGCCGACGGCAGGATCACGCGGCGATACATCGTGAAGGTGGACATCCCGTACGCGCGCGCGGCCTCGATCTCGCCGTACGACGTCGCCTTGATCGCGCCCGCGAAGATCTCGGTGGTGTACGCGCAGGTGTTCAGCGTGAACGCGAGCAGCGTGCAGTGCATGCCGTCGCGGAAGAACGCGTCGAGCAGCGGCGTGCCGCGCACGACCTGCAGGCTGTAGAGGCCGGTGTAGCAGAGCAGCAGCTGCACGTAGAGCGGCGTGCCGCGGAACACGTACGTATAGAGCCACACGGCGCTCGACAGCCACTTCCTCTTCGACACGCGGGCCACCGCGAGCGGCACCGACAGGCAGAAGCCGAGGCCGATCGACACGACCAGCAGCCACAGCGTGATCGCGACGCCGGTGATCCGGAAGCCGTCGGTGTAGAGGTAGTTGCGCCAGTATTCTTGGATGAGTTCGATCATAGGTCAGCCTTGCGGACACCGGTCGAGTAGCGCTTTTCGAGCCACATCAGCACGAAGTTCGAGATCGTCGTGATGGCGAGGTAGACCGCACCGGCGATCAGCGTGAAGAAGAAGAACCGCAGCGTGCCCTTGCCGGCGTCCTGCGACGCCTTCACGACGTCCGCGAGGCCGATGATCGACACCAGCGCGGTGGACTTCACGAGCACCTGCCAGTTGTTGCCGATGCCGGGCAGCGCGAAGCGCATCATCTGCGGGAACATGATCCGCGTGAACACCTGCCAGTTGGTCATCCCGTACGCGCTGCCGGCCTCGAGCTGGCCGCGCGGCACCGACAGGAACGCGCCGCGGAACGTCTCGGTGAAGTACGCGCCGTAGATGAAGCCGAGCACGAGCACGCCGGCGAGGAACGGGTCGATGTCGATCTGGTCCCAGCCGAGTGCGTCGGTCGCCATGTTCAGCCAGATCTGCAGGCTGTAGAACAGCAGCAGCATCAGCACGAGGTCGGGCACGCCGCGGATCAGCGTCGTGTAGACGGTGCCGGCGCCGTTCGTGAAGCGGTTGCGCGACAGCTTCGCGCCCGCGCCGAGCAGGCCCAGCAGGAACGACAGCGCGAGCGAAAGCACCGCCAGCTTGACGGTTTGCCAGGTGCCGGCGAGGATCAGCGGGCCGTAGCCTTGTAGAAACATATGTGGTCCCTGGTGTGGTCCCGGACGGCGCACGCGGTGCGCCGCGAAAGACGCGCCCGCCAAGCTGCGCGGAACGCCCCGTATGTATCATGACCGTCCGCCCCGGCAACGGTGCCGGGCCAGCCCGTCGCGCGAGCGGCGGGCGAGGGGGCGGGCGGCGCGTGGTTGACTGCCTGTCGTGCCGGACGCGGGGCCGCCCCCGCATCCGCTTCCCGCTATTGTCGGCGCTCAGCGCGCCGAGTAGACGCTGAACGAGAAATACTTGTGCGACAGCCGGTCGTACGTGCCGTCCTTGTGCATGTCGGCCAGCGCCTTGTTGATCTTGAGCTTCAGGTCCGTGTCGTCCTTGCGCAGGCCGATCGCGGTGCCGTCGCCGATCGTCTTCGGATCCTTCACTTCCGGGCCGGCGAACGCGAAGCCCTTGCCGCGCGGCGTGCGCAGGAAGCCGTAGTCGGCCTGCAGTTCATCCTGCAGCGTCGCGTCGAGGCGGCCCGTGCCGAGATCGGCGTAGACCTGGTCCTGGTTCTGGTAAGGAACGATCGTCACGCCCTGCGGTTCCCAGTACGCCTTCGCGTAGGATTCCTGCGTCGAGCCCTGCTCGACGCCGACGTGCTTGCCCTTGAGCGACGCGACCGTCGGCAGCAGCGGCGAGCCGGCCTTCGCGATCATCCGCGCGGGCGCGTCGTACACCTTGTCGGAGAAGTCGATCTGCTCGCGACGCTTGTCCGTGACGGTCAGCGACGACACGATGACGTCGTACTTCTTCGCCTTCAGTGCGGGGATGATTCCGTCGAGATCCTGCGCGACCCACACGCACTTCACGTTGATCCGCTTGCAGATTTCCTTGGTGAGATCGACGTCGAAACCGACGATCTCGCCGCTCGGCGCGGTCGACTCGAACGGCGGGTAGCTGGCATCGACACCGATCCGCACGGTCTTCCACTCTTTCGCGAAGGCGCTGCCCGCCACGAGGGCGAGGGCGGCGCACAGGGCGGCCTTCTTCATTTCCATCCTTTTGTCGCTCACTTCCGGGGAGGCGCTCGCGGCCGGTCGGGCCGGGCGCCGCGGCGTATTCTAGACGGCCAAAATTCGTGTTTCGGCGCGCAGGCAACGGCGCTCGCCGGACGGGCGAACGCCAAAAGGGCGGTATTTTACCCGAACGCGAAACCCGGAAAACGGCAATCCGGCGCGACCGATCGATTCTTCGATTCGGGCGTTGCGGCAATCGTGGTATTCGCAACGAGCAGTGCGCCGATTGGGTTCGCGGGTGCAACGATGCGGTGCGCGGGCGGCGGATTGTGGCGCGCCCGGCGCGCCCCTACAGTGCAGGTAAACCCGAAGAAAGAATATCTGCCTGCCGGAGTGCCCGCCCCATGTTCCAGATCCGCCGCGCCGCCGAGCGCTGCCACACGCGCCAAGGCTGGCTCGAATCGAGCCACAGCTTTGCGCTTGCCGGCGCCGCCGGGGCCGCGCATCCGCCGTTCGGCGCGCTGCGCGCGCTGAGCGAGGACCGGATCGCGCCGACGCGCGGCTTCGGGATGCAGCCGCGCCGCGACCTCGAAATCGTCACCTGCGTGCTCGACGGCGCGCTCGCACATCGCGACAGCCTCGGCAACGGCGCCATCGTGCGGGCCGGCGGCGTCCAGCGGATGAGCGCCGGCACGGGGCTGATGCACAGCGAAACCAATGCGTCGCGCGACCGGGTGCTGCATCTGCTGCAGATCTGGCTGCAGCCGGCGGAGCGGGGCGGACGGCCCGGCTACACGGAGCGGCATTTCGCCGACGACGAGAAGCGCGGCCGCCTGCGGCTCGTCGCGTCGCCGGACGGCGACGACGGTGCGCTGTCGATCCGTGCGGATGCGCGGATCTTCGCGGGGCTGATCGATGGCGACGAGGCGGCGGCATTCGCCGTGCCGGCCGGGCGCAGCACCTATGTGCACGTGGTGCGCGGCGACGTGGAGGTCAACGGCCACGCGCTGGCCGCGGGCGACGGCGCGCGGATCGCCGGGGTAGACGCGGTCGCGTTCGCACGCGGCCGGGCGGCCGAGGTGCTGCTGTTCGACGTCGCCTGAAATGAAACGGGGGATGCGGGCCGGGTGCCCGCGTCCCCCGCGATGCCGCCTGGGGAGGCGGCCCGCCGGTTTACTGCGCCGGTGCCGACGCGCCCTTCGCCGCGCGGTGCTGCTCCCAGCGTTCCTTCATCTTCTCGTGACGCTGCTCCATCCGCGCGAACTGCTGCTTCAGCGCGGTGCTGACCGTCGTCTTCTGCTGGTCGTTCAGCCCGTTGTAGAACGCGAGCCAGGCGGCCGAGCTCTGCTCGCGCAGCTGCGCGTTCTGCTGCTCGGCCTGCTGGCGGGCGGCGTGCATCGCGTTCAGGTCGAGGATCGGCTGGTTCTGCTGCGCCTTGAACTGCTCGCGCATCTGCTCGTGGCTCTTGCGCATCGCTTCATGGTTCTGCTTCATCGTGTTGACGGCCGTCTGCCACTGCTGTTCCTGCGACGCGTTGAGCTTGAGCTGGTCGTGCAGCTTCATGATCACGCCGAACGGGCCGCCGTCATGGCCGCCGTGCATCTGGTGCATGCCGGGGCCGCCCGGCGGCGGCATGTCGTTGGGCTGCGCGGCATGCGCGGTGCCGAATGCGAGAGCGAGCACGGCGGCGGCCGCAATGGCCACGCGGGAAGTGTTCTTATACATTTCAGAAACTCCTTGTATCGAAAGGGTCCGGCGATGCGGCGCGGGGTGACCCGGGTGCCGCATCCGGTAAGACGCAGGTTAGCGGCGCGCGCTCCGGCGGGTGTTACGCGGGATGGCTGCCGGGTTACGGCGCATTACAGTTCCCTTGCGCCGTAACCCGCAGTAACCCTTTCGTCCCTTTGTTTCGTTCTTTGACTCCGCACTCGCGCGCTAAACTTCGAGCATGACTACCCAGATCCTCATCGTCGACGACGACCAAGAACTCCGAGACCTGCTGCGCGACTATCTCGTGCGCCAGGGGATGGAAGTGTCCGTGCTGCACGACGCGGCGACGCTCGAGAAGCGCCTCGAGCGCGAGCGCCCCGACCTGATCGTGCTGGACCTGATGATGCCGGGCGTGGACGGCCTCACCGCGCTGCGCCAGCTGCGCGCGGCCGGCGACGACATCCCCGTGATCATGCTGACCGCGCGCGCGGACGACGTCGATCGCATCGTCGGGCTCGAGCTCGGCGCGGACGACTACCTCGGCAAGCCGTTCAACCCGCGCGAGCTGCTCGCGCGCGTGCAGGCCGTGCTGCGCCGCCGCCGCGCGACGCCGTCGGCGGCGGCGCCCGAGCAGCGCGAGCCGTTCGCGTTCGGTCGCTTCGTGCTCGACTTCCAGGCGCGCACGCTGTCGGTCGACGGCAAGCCGGCGACGCTGTCGAGCAGCGAATTCGCGCTGCTGAAGATCTTCGTGAATCACGCGCTGCGCACGCTCACGCGCGAACGGCTGCTCGAGCTGCTGCACGGGCCCGAGTACGACGGCACCGACCGCGGCATCGACGTCCAGGTATGGCGCCTGCGCCGCATCCTGGAAACGGATCCGTCGACGCCGCGCTTCATCCAGACGGTGCGCGGGCGCGGCTACGTGTTCGTGCCCGACGGCGAGGCCCATGCGCAAGCCCATTGATTCGCTGTTCGGGCGGCTGGCGCTGCTGGTCGTCGGCGTGTTGCTCCTGTCGCACTTCGCGTGGTTCTTCGCGATGCGCCTCGAGCGCAACCAGATGCAGACGCGTTATGCCGTCGAGGAGGCCGCGTTCCTCGTCGACGCCGTGCGCCAGCACGTCGAGCGCACGCCCGACCAGCCGCTGCCGTCGCGGGTGCGGCTGGTGTCGCCGGACAGTCCCGATGTGCCGAAAGACGCCGATTCGAACCTGGCGGCGCCGCTCAAGCGTTTCCGCGACGACGTGAGCGAGCGGATGCCGCCCGGCACGCTGGTCGAGATCGGCGCGCCCGGCCATCCACCGGTGCTGTGGGTCAAGGAGCCGAGCGACCGCAACTGGATCGTGGTGCCGGTGCAGCCGCTGCGCCCGCCGCGCTCGCTCGACCGGATGCTGCTGTGGCTCGGCACGATTTTCTCGGCCGGCGTGATCGCCGCGCTGTTCGCGGCCTGGCAGCTGCAGCAGCCGCTGCGCTCGCTGGCGCGCGCGGTCGCGCGCTTCGGCCGCGGCCAGCCGGTGCCGCCGTTGCGCGAGCGCGGCCCGCGCGAGCTGCGCCAGCTCACGCACGGCTTCAACCAGATGGTGGAACAGGTGTCGCAGGCCGAGAGCGACCGCGCGGTGATGCTGGCCGGCGTCGCGCACGACCTGCGCACGCCGCTCGCCCGGATGCGCCTGCGCGCGGAAATGATGGACGACGCACGGCTGCGCGACGGCGTGGTGCGCGATGTCGACTCGATGTCGCACATCGTCGACCAGTTCCTCGTGTTCGCGCACGGCGGGGCGGACCGCAGCGAGCCCGTGCCGGTCGACCAGACCTGCGAGCGGATCGCTCGCAGCTATCGCGCGGTCGCACCGAACGCGCCGGCGGTCCAGACGCATCTGGCCGCCGACGAAGGCTTCCGCCTGCCGACCGCGACGCTCGACCGGATCCTGTCGAACCTGCTGGACAATGCGCATGCGTACGGCGCGCCGCCCGTGCTCATCGAGACGGCGCGTACGCCGGCGGGTTACGTGCTGTCGGTCAGCGACAGCGGCGGCGGGATTGCGCCGCGCGACCTGGCGGCCGCGACGCGGCCGTTCGTGCGGCTCGACCCCGCGCGCGGCGGGAACGGCCACAGCGGGCTCGGGCTGGCGATCGTCGAGCGGCTGGTGCTGCGGCTGGGCGGGGCGTGCGAGATCGGCAATCGTCCCGAGGGCGGCCTGCGCGTGGCGATGACGTTCCCCTTCGACGTGGTGCCGAAGGACGAACTTCACGCCCAGGCCGCGTAAGCGGCGCATGCGGCGCCTGCCGGGCAGGCGCCGCGCGGCATCATTCGCCGAACAGCGTGCCGAGCGTCTCGGCGGCGTTGCTGTCGATGGTGTTGTAGGTCACGCTCGTGGCCTCGAAGATATAGACGGTCGTATAGCGGCCGAGGCGCTCCAGGATCTCCTCCTGCAGCGATTCCGGCACGACGTTCATGTTCAGGTACCACGCCGTCGACGACAGCCGGGTCTGGAATGACCCGTACTCCTGCATCAGCTCGTAGAACGCATCGGCGTCCTGATCGCGGCAGACGATCACCAAGTTTCCTGCCATTCGCTTCCTCCCGCTGGTCGGTCGATCCCTGGCGGCTATGGGGCTAGCGACGCCAGGGGCTAGCCCCGATCATACCTGCTTCGCCGCAATCGTCCGCTGACATCCGCCATGGTTTGCGTCCGTGTGCGGCTGGCGGGTTCCCGGCCGGCCCGGATCACGGCATAATTCGGGGCCTGCATGCCGGCCGCACGACCGCGGCCGGGCTGCTCCGCACCGCACGCCTGCCGTTCGCCCGCGTGCCGGGCACGATCCGTGCGCCGCCCGCGCGCCGCGCCGGCCCCGCACGGTTGAACCTGAAATACAGGTTGGTGTAGTGTCGTGCCGTCGCGGCCCGACTCGCCGCGCCCGGGGGCGCAGCTTGCACGCACGGCGCCCCGCGCCGGCGTGAGATCGTGAATCAATCGAATTACCGCGTCGAATTACCGCGCCCGTGCGCTTTGCCATGAATCAACATCGTCTGCCGGCTTCGTTCGGCCTTACCGGGGAGGGCGCCTGATGGACGTCGGATTCTTCAATCCGAACCGGACCGCCAACGCGTCCGCGTGGCGCGTCCTGCCGAACCGGTGGGACTTCATCGCGTTTCCGCTGATCATCTGCCTGATCGCGATGGCGGTCGTCGGCTTTCATGAAACGATGGCGCCGATCGGGACCCTTCAGACCCAGAAGATCTCGCTCGACCCGTCGAACCTGCCCGAATACGCGTTGCGCACCACGCTGCGGATGCTCGCCGCGATGGTCGCGTCGCTGGTGTTTACGCTCGTCTACGGCACGCTCGCCGCGAAAAGCCGCCGCGCCGGCATGGTGCTGATCCCGATCCTCGACATCCTGCAGTCGGTGCCGGTGCTCGGCTTCATCTCGTTTACGGTCACGTTCTTCCTCGCGCTGTTCCCGAGCCGCGTGCTCGGCGCCGAGCTCGCGGCGATCTTCGCGATCTTCACGAGCCAGGCGTGGAACATGACGTTCAGCTTCTACCAGTCGCTGCGCACGGTGCCGCGCGACCTGGACGAAGTGTCGCGCGGCTTCCACCTGACGTCGTGGCAGCGCTTCTGGAAGCTCGAGGTGCCGTTCTCGATGCCGGGGCTGATCTGGAACATGATGATGTCGATGTCGGGCGGCTGGTTCTTCGTCGTCGCGTCGGAGGCGATCACCGTCGGCAACCAGACCATCACGCTGCCGGGCATCGGCGCGTATCTCGCGCAGGCGATCTCGGACAAGAACCTCGGCGCGATCGGCTGGGTGATCCTGACGATGACGGTCGTGATCCTCGCGTACGACCAGTTCCTGTTCCGCCCGCTGATCGCATGGGCCGACAAGTTCCGGATGGAGAACACCGCGTCGGGCGATGCGCCGCAATCCTGGCTGCTCGACCTCGTGCGCCGCACGCGCCTGATTCACCAGCTGCTCGTGCCGGCCGGCTGGTTCTTCGCGAAGGCGGCGCGGATTCCGCTGCGCCTGCCGCTGTCGGGCGCGATGCGCTTCTCGCTGCCGAAGGTCGAGAAGAAGGCGTCGCGCACGGTCGACATCGCATGGGCGGCGCTCGTGCTGCTCGGCACGGCCTATATCGTGTGGCGCGTCGTCAGCTTCGTGGCGACCGGCGTAACGATGGGCGAGGTCGGGCACGTCGTCGCGCTCGGGCTCATCACGCTGCTGCGTGTGGTCGTGCTGATCTCGATCGCGTCCGTGATCTGGGTGCCGATCGGCGTGTGGGTCGGGCTGCGCCCGAAGCTGGCCGAGAAGCTGCAGCCGCTCGCGCAGTTCCTCGCCGCGTTCCCGGCGAACCTGCTGTTCCCGGTGTTCGTGATCGTGATCGCGCGCTTCCACCTGAACCCCGACATCTGGCTGTCGCCGCTGATCGTGCTCGGCACGCAGTGGTATATCCTGTTCAACGTGATTGCCGGTGCGACGTCCTATCCGAACGACTATCGCGAAGCCGCGACGAACTTCCGCATTCGCGGCTGGCAGTGGTGGCGCCAGGCGATCCTGCCCGGCATCTTCCCGTACTACGTGACCGGCGCGATCACCGCATCCGGCGGCGCGTGGAACGCGAGCATCGTGTCGGAAGCGGTGCAGTGGGGCACGACCAAGATCGAGGCGCACGGCCTCGGCGCGTATATCGCGCAGACCACCGCCGCCGGCGACTTTCCGAAGATCATCCTGGGCATCGCCGTGATGTCCCTGTTCGTCACCCTGTTCAACCGCCTGCTGTGGCGCCCGCTGTATGCCTTCGCCGAAGCGAAGCTGCGGCTCGACTGAGACCGATTGAGAGCGAAACGCGATGCACAATCCGAATGCTGTAAACGCCCCCGTCCAGACGTCCCAGCCGCCGCGCCTCGGTGAGGAAATCCTGCGCGTCGATCACGTCTGCCGCGGCTTCAACAAGACGCAGGGCGAGTTGCTCGTGCTCGACGACGCGAACCTGTCGCTGCGCGAAGGCGAGATCGTCGGGCTGCTCGGCCGTTCGGGCTCGGGCAAGTCGACGCTGCTGCGGATCATCGCCGGGCTGATCGAGCCGACCGGCGGTGACGTGACCTATCTCGGCAAGCCGCTGCGCGGCCCGGCCGAAGGCGTCGCGATGGTGTTCCAGACCTTCGCGCTGTTTCCGTGGCTGACCGTGCTGCAGAACGTGGAAGCCGGGCTGGAAGCACTCGGCGTCGGCGCACGCGAGCGGCGCGAACGCGCGCTCGCCGCGATCGACCTGATCGGTCTCGACGGCTTCGAGAACGCGTATCCGCGCGAGCTGTCGGGCGGCATGCGCCAGCGCGTGGGCTTCGCGCGCGCGCTCGTGGTCGACCCGACGATCCTGCTGATGGACGAGCCGTTCTCGGCACTCGACGTGCTGACCGCCGAGACGCTGCGTACCGACCTGCTCGACCTGTGGACACAAGGCCGCATGCCGATCAAGTCGGTGCTGATCGTCACGCACAACATCGAGGAAGCGGTGTTCATGTGCGACCGGATTCTCGTGCTGTCGTCGAACCCGGGCCGCGTGATCGCCGAGATCAAGGTGCCGTTCAAGCATCCGCGCAACCGGCTCGACCCGGCGTTCCGCAAGCTGGTCGACGATATCTACGCGAAGATGACGGCGCGCCAGACCGGCGAGGCGACGAAGAAGGGGCTCGAGCTCGGCAGCTGGCTGCCGCAGGTGTCGACCAACCTGATGGCCGGCCTGATCGAGACGCTCGCGATGGCGCCGTATCACGGCCGTGCCGACATGCCGGAAATCGCGCGCACGCTGCATCTGGAGGTCGACGACCTGTTCCCGATCGCCGAAGTGCTGCAGTACCTCGGCTTCGCCGACGTGCGCGAAGGCGACGTGTTCCTGACGCCGCCCGGGCGTGTGTTCGCGGAATTCGGCACGCAGGAGCGCAAGCTGATGTTCGCGGATCACCTGCTGAAGCACGTGCCGCTCGCCGCGCGGATCAAGAAGGTGCTGAACGAGCGCCCGGGCCATCGTGCGCCGCGCGTGCGTTTCGAGCAGGAGCTGGAGGATTTCCTGTCGGACGGCGCGGCCGAGGAAACGCTCGACGCGGTGATCGACTGGGGTCGTTACGGCGAGATCTTCTCGTACAACGACCAGACCGAAATCTTCAGTCTCGAGGACGTCGAGTCCTGAGTCGCCGAGCCGGGCCGTTTGGCCCGGCATCCGCATGCGTGGCATTCGAAGTCAGGCCCCGCGCATCGCATCGTTACTGCAGGTTACCCCAGCGGTCGACTGCCGGTTCGGCCGACGCCCACTTCCAGTGCGTGCCTTGCTGGCACGCATTCGCGAAATACCAGTCGGCCTTGTCGCCGTCCTTCACCGAGAACGCGAATTCCTTGCACAGCGCAAGCGCCGTCGAGTACGCGCGCGTGACGCGCACCTCGCCTTCGCCGTTTTCGAGCGGCAGCGTGTTCTTCACGTTCCACGGCTTCACTTCGCCGACGGCCAGGCTGCCGGCCGCCTTCGCGATCGCGTCCTGCTGGTTCTGATGGAGCTGTTTCATCGTGCGGTTGACGGCCTCGTCGGTCGCCGCCTGCACGGCGATCCCGACACCGACGCCGACGGCCGGGTTCGCGGTGACGAGGCCCGTCGCCGCACCGGCGAGCGCGCCGCTCGCCGCGCCGACCGAGCCGCAGCCCGACAGCGCGGCGCTGGCCGCGCACAGTGCGCCGATCGCAGCGATTCGGATCGCGACGCTCATTGCAGCGCGCCCCAGCGTTCGGTCGCCGGTTCCGCCGACGCCCATTTCCACACGGGACCGTCGCGGCAGATCGTGGCGACGTAGAACGCCGACTGCGCGGCCTTGTCGGCCTTCGCCGGCGTGTCGACCGCGAACACGATTTCCTTGCAGTCTAGCGGGCCGATGCTGATCATCCGGCTGACCGTCACGCGGCCCTGTTCGTCATTCTCGATCGGAAACGAATGGTGCGTCGTCCACGGCGCGACGCCGCCGACGTCGAGCGGGCCGGCCGCCTTCGCGATCTGTTCCTGCGTGTAGCGGTGCGCGACGCGCTGCGTGTACTGGACGCCAGCACGCGCTCCGGCGACGGCGCCGAGCCCGATGCCCGTCGCGACGGCGGCGTTGTTGGTGACCTTGGAAGCGATCGCGGCGCCCGCGATACCGGCGCCGGCGGTCGCGCCTTCGCTGTACAGCGAGTTGCAGCCGGACAGCAGTGCGGCCGTGGCGATCACGGCCAGCACGATGCGCGCCGGCATGGCCCGGCGCGGCGGTTCGAAACCCATGTTCATCCCTGAGTGCAAGTCCTGTTTGGGTGAGCGGCGACGCATGCGCGCCCCCTTGCTGCGTCATTGTTTCGCAATGGTCATAGGAAAACTGCAAAGCTTTGACAAATGGCCGGGCGGCAGGTCGCGCGCGTACGCGCGGCGCTATTGTCGGACAGATGGCTGAGCCGGGGTCAAAACGTTACAAATTGAAGGTAATTGTTACCGTGGCATGCGAGGAAGCGACCTAGACTGTTTTGTTATGGAATGTTTCTACGACGGCTCCGAGCCGCGCGCCATATGAGACACCCAGCCATGCGCCGTTCGAAACGGTTTTCTCCCCGGCCGCCCGATGCGGGTGCCGAGCGCCCGCGTCCACAGACCGACGCGCCGGCCGGCGCGCCCGACGAGACGCCGTCCGACGGCGATCACAACCAGGGCGGCGCACGCCCGGAAGGGCTCGACTATCAACGCGACCTCGGCCAGGAGCAGGACGCTTGAGCCCGTCGCCGCTGTATTCCGCTGCCGCATTTCATTGCGCGCCTGGTTGCATCGCTCACATCTGAATCGCCGCGCGACTGCCTTCGGGCCGTCGCGTCCGCCTTGGCGCGCGCCGCGCGTCATTCAATCGAATCGAGGAGGGGAAGCCGCATGGGCAGATTGATCGTGGTATCGAACCGTGTCGCCGTCGGCGAGGACACGCGCCCGAGCGCAGGCGGTCTCGCGGTCGGCGTGATGGATGCGCTGAAGGAAACCGGCGGCGTCTGGTTCGGCTGGAACGGCGAGATCGTCGGTACGCCCGACACGCAACCGGCGATCCAGCGGGACGGCAACGTCACCTATGCGACGGTGGGGCTGACCCGGCGCGACTACGATCAGTACTACCGCGGCTTCTCGAACGCGACGCTCTGGCCGGTGTTTCACTACCGCAGCGATCTCGCGCGCTTCGACCGGCAGGAGTACGCCGGCTATCTGCGCGTGAACGCGATGCTCGCGAAGCAGCTCGCCGCGCTGCTGCGGCCCGACGACCTGATCTGGGTGCACGACTATCACCTGCTGCCGTTCGCGCATTGCCTGCGGGAGCTCGGCGTGAGGAATCCGATCGGCTTCTTCCTGCACATTCCGTTTCCGTCACCCGACATGCTGCGCGTCGTGCCGCCGCACGACGAGCTCGTGAAGTTCATGTGCGCGTACGACATCGCGGGTTTCCAGACCGATGCCGACAAGCAGGCGTTCACCGACTACATCGAGCGGCGCGGCATCGGCGCGGCGAGCGACGACGGGATGCTGCATGCGCACGGCCGTGTCGTGAAGGTCGCCGCCTATCCGATCGGCGTGCATCCGGATGCGATCGCCGAGGCGGCCGTCCAGTATGGCTCGCGCAAGCCGGTGAAGATGCTGCGCGACGCGCTCGGGGGCCGCAAGCTCGTGATGAGCGTCGACCGGCTCGACTATTCGAAGGGGCTCGTCGAGCGCTTCCAGTCGTTCGAGCGGATGCTCGCCAACCAGCCGGGCTGGCAGGGGCGCGTGTCGCTCGTGCAGATCGCGCCGCCGACGCGCTCCGACGTGCAGACCTACCAGCGCATTCGCGAGACGCTCGAAGGCGAGGCCGGCCGGATCAACGGCCGCTTCTCGCAGCTCGACTGGACGCCGATCCAGTACCTGAACCGCAAGTACGAGCGCAATCTGCTGATGGCGTTCTTCCGGATGTCGCAGGTCGGCTACGTGACGCCGTTGCGCGACGGGATGAATCTCGTCGCGAAGGAATACGTCGCGTCGCAGGACCCGGACGATCCGGGCGTGCTCGTGCTGTCGGAGTTCGCGGGCGCGGCGGCCGAGCTGAGCGGCGCGCTGCTCGTCAATCCGTACGACCTGTCGCAGATGGCCGATGCGCTCGAGCGCGCGCTGTCGATGCCGCTCGCCGAGCGGCGGGCGCGGCACGACGCGAACCTCGCGCGGCTGCGCGAGAACAACCTGTCGGTCTGGCGCGACACGTTCGTCGCCGACCTGCGCAGCGTCGCTGCGGCCGCGTCGGTCACGCGGCGCGCGGGCCGGCGGGCCGCGCATGTCTGAGCGGATGTCGGAGCGGATGTCCGGGCGCGTGGAGGAGGGTGGCGCGGCGGACGATGCGGCCGCCCGCTTCTTCATCGTCACGGGCGGCCCCGGCTCCGGCAAGAGCACGTTGCTCGATGCGCTCGAGCGTACCGGTTTCGCGCGCTCGCACGAGGCCGGGCGCGGGGTGATCCGCGACCAGATGGCGATCGACGGCCCGGCGCTGCCGTGGCGCGACCGGGCCGCGTTCGCCGAACTGATGCTGAACTGGGAGATGCGTTCGCACCATCTCGCGCGTGGCGCGCGCGGGCCCGTGTTCTTCGATCGCGGCGTGCCGGACGTGATCGGTTACCTGCGGCTGACGGGCCTTGCGGTGCCCGCACATGCGGAGGCCGCGGCACGGCGCTTCCGCTATCACCGGCGCGTGTTCATCGCGCCGCCGTGGCCCGAGATCTACACGCAGGACACCGAGCGCCGGCAGGATTTCGCGGAGGCCGTGCGCACCTACGACGCGATGGTCGACTGCTATACGGCGTATGGCTATCGGCTGATCGAGCTGCCGCGCGTGAGCGTGAAGGCGCGCGTGCGCTTCGTGATGGACGCGCTCGATGCCGCGTGAGCTGCGGGCGCGACGCGCGGCGGTGTCAGGCCGCAGCGTGAAGTCGCCGCATCAGGTCGCAGCGTCGGGGCGCGGCGACGCGATGCGCAGCATGCTGACCACCGCGGCGACCGCGGCGAACACCGTGGCGACATAAAGCGCGATCGTCGGACCGCGGTCGGGCGCCAGCCCGAAAATCAGTGCGACGAGCGCGGCACCGAGCGTCTGGCCCGTCAGGCGCGCCGTGCTCAGCATCCCGCCCGCGCCGCCGCTGCGCTCGCGCGGCGCCGACGACAGCATCGCGCGATTGTTCGGCGACTGGAACAGCCCGAAGCCCGCGCCGCACAGCGCCATCCGCCACACGATGTCCACGGTACCCGGGTGCGCGCCGATCGTCGCGAGCGACAGCAGCCCGGCCGCGAACAGCGCGAGCCCGATGCCGCCTAGGATGCCGGCCGAGTAGCGGTCCGACAGCACGCCGGCGAGCGGCGCGGCGAATACGATCACGAGCGGCCACGGTGTCATGTAGAGGCCGGTTTCGACCTGGGAGAAGCCGAGCGAATGCTGCAGCCAGAACGGCAGCGCGACGAACGCGAGCATCTGCGACGTGAACGACGCGACCGACGTGCAGATCGACAGCGCGAACATCGGGATGCGCATCAGGTCGACCGGCAGCAGCGGCGCCGGCTGCGACAGCTGGCGCTTCACGAAGAAGTAGCCGACGCCGAACGCGACGGCCAGCTCGGCGGCGACGTACGCGTGGCTTTCGCCGTGACCGAGCCCGTCGACGGCCATGATCAGCAGGCCGAACACGCACGCGTTCATCAGCGCGCTCGGGATATCGTACGGCGCGTCGTGCAGCGGGTTGGCCGGCAGCGCACGCAGGCTGCCGAACACCGCGGCGATGCCGATCGGCACGTTGACCGCGAACAGCCAGGGCCACGACGCGAACGACAGGATCGCCGATGCGACCGTCGGGCCGATCGCCGACGACAGCGCGACCACCATCGCGTTGATCGACAGCCCGCGCCCGAGCATCGACGACGGGTAGATCATGCGCACCAGCGCCGCGTTGACGCTCATGATGCCGGCCGCACCGAACCCCTGGATCACGCGCAGCACCGCGAGCGTCGGCAGCGAGCCGGCGAGCGCGCAGCCGAGCGACGCCGCGGTGAAGAGCGCAAGCCCCGCGATGTAGATGCGGCGATAGCCGACGCGTTCGCCGAGCGACGCGAGCGGTAGCAGCGTGATCGTGACCGCGAGCTGGTACGCGTTGACGATCCAGATCGATGCGGCATCGGACGCGTGCAGGTCGCGCGCGATCGTCGGCAGCGCGACGTTCGCGATAGCGCCGTCGAGCACGGCGAGCGTGATGCCCAGTGCGACGCAGACGATCGCCCAGTAGCGTTGCGGAAGCGGCAGGCCGGTATCGGCGTTCATGGCGGGAGCGAAAGCGTGGTTGTCCGCGTGCCCGGGTGCCGGTTGCGTGCGCAACCATGCTTGCGGGTGGAGGCGGCGGTGAACGGTCCGGCCGGCCTGGCGGCGCTGGCGCGGGACCGGTCGAGTGTATCACCGGGCCGAATCGCGCGACGCCGACACCGCTGCCGGCCAGCGCGCGCGTTCAGCCTTCGAAATCGAGGCCGCCGAGCCGCACGAGCGGGTCGGCCTGCGTGCGCGACGCGAGGTCGATGTCGCGCGCGCCCTCCCATGCGCTCAGCTTCCTCGGCAGCGCGCTCAGGTAGTGCTCGAAGCGCACGGGCCCGTCGGGCTCCATCAACCGTTCGATCTCGTCGGTGTCCCAGGTCAGTTCGAGGTTCAGCGGATGCACGAAGCCGCTCACGTGCTCGTGCGGCGCGCTGCGGATCTGCACGCGCGTCGGTTGCCCGTGCCCGCCGTACGGGACGACGTCGGTCAGCACGTGATCGGCGAAGAAGGCGGCGATCGCCTGCGCGATGCGCGGCGCGAATTCGGTATCGAAACGTCGGGCGGTTTCGGGCTGCATGAAGGCGTCTCCAGTGTGCCGAAAATCGTAGCACGGCGGCGCCGCGTTTCGGCGTGCGTGATACCCGTAATGGCGCGTTACCACTTGCTGCATCTATTACGGCCGGGCGCGACCACAATGCATCGCATCCAGTACCACTTCGCGTGGGAGTCCATCATGAAAAAGATTGCCGCTGTATGTGTCCTCGCCGGTTCGCTTGCCGTGGCGGGCCCGGCGTCCGCGCATGGCCGCGACGGGGGCGCCGTCATCGGCGCGCTGATCGGCGGCGCGGTGCTCGGCGCGATCGTGACGTCGGCGATGAATCCGCCTGTCGCGTATCAGGCGCCCGTGTATCAGGCACCGGCCTACCAGCCGCCGACGTACTACCAGGCACCGGCCTACCAGCAGCCGGCTTATCCGACCTACCAGCAGGCGCAGTATCAGGACGACGGCCCGAGCTATTGCTACGACCGTTATCAGCGCGCGTACGTGTGCGGTGCGCCCGTGTCGGGCGGCTATGCGCAGCCGGCCGGGTGGTAAGAAGCGGGCACGTGTAGGACGCGCGGGCAGGTTCGGCGTTGCGTGGCCGGCTGCCCGATTTCCGGTAGAGCGGACGACAAAAGGCCCTCGCGGTGATGCGAGGGCCTTGCTTTTTGACGGTCGTCTATCGGCTCGTATCGGCCTCGCGCGGGCCGTGCGTGGATACAAACGGTTGCAATTGCATCAGTGGCGATGGCCGCCGCCGTTGCCTTGGCCGCGCCCGCCGCCGTCGTCATTCCAGTCGGCGCGGCGTCCGTCGCCGCGGCCCCAGCCGCCGTGACGGGCGCGCTCGCCGCGGTCGCGGTCCCAGCCGCCGCGGTCACGATTCCAGCCGTCGCGTCCGCGATCCCAGTCGCGGCGTCCACGGTCCCAGTCGCGCCCGCCGCCACCGCCCCAGATGTTGACCGTCCCGTACACGGGCGATGCCCCGTAGGCCGGCCCGTACGCGTAGCCGGGATCGGAATAGTAGGGCTGTCCGTAGCCGTATCCGGCGTCCGGACCGACGACGCACCCGGCCAGCAGCGTGGCGACGCCGGCGGCAGCAATGAGCTTCAGCATGATGATCTCCGTTGGTTTCCGTATAAGTACCGCGCGCGGGGATCGCCGGCTGTATGCAATTGTGTCGTGAAATTACAGCGTCGTAAGGTCTTGGAGCGAAAGTGTTAGCATCCGGGGCCTATTTGTTTTTCAGGAGCACATCGATGAAATTCGCGATCCGGGCCGTCCTGGCCGCCCTTTGCGTGACGACCGCCGCCGCCTGCGCGGCCGGGCCCGCATCGGCGCCCGCCGTGCCGGCCGAGTCGATCAAGATGTTCCCGCAGCCGACGGCCGGCCAGCAGCGCGCGGTGATCGCGCTGCCCGCGCTTGAGAACGAAGGCGACGCGCGCGTCGAGCTGATGATCGGCAAGACGCTGCAGACCGACTGCAACCAGCAATGGTTCGGCGGGGAACTGACCGCCGAGGACGTGAAGGGCTGGGGCTATACGTACTATCGCCTGACCGACGTGAAGGGGCCGGCGTCGACGCTGATGGCCTGCCCGGGCCAGGCGCCGCAGCAGCGCTTCGTGCAAGTGCGCGGCGACGGCCAGCTGCTGCGCTACAACAGCCGCCTGCCGCTCGTCGTGTACGTGCCGGACGGTTTCGACGTGCGCTACCGCGTGTGGCATGCGTCGAAGGACGTGCAGCATGCCGTCACGCAGTAACGCATCGGCGCGGTCGTGCAGGGCGCTTGCCGCTGCACGGCCACGTGTGGTTTCGCTTGCGGGCTTCTTTCCGGGGCCCGCCGTTTTATCCGGTGCTCGCGTGTGCGAGCACCGGCCACGCCGCCAGGGCGGCTTGCGCGACCGCCTCCAGATCGCGACGGCTCGCACCGTCGCGCGCCTGAATCGACATCCCCTGTTGCGCCGTCACGTAGTAGCGCGCGATCGCGTCGAGGTTCGCATGTGCAGAGAGCTCGCCGGTCACCACGCTTTTGCCCGGCCGCGCGCGTAACGCGGCGATGGTCTGCTCGCGCATCGCGATCAGCATTTGCCGGACCGTGTCCGAGCGCTCGGCCGACGGCGGGGCGAATGCGTAAGGGGCGATGCGCGATGTGATGTGTGCCGCAAGTCACCGTGATGGCGCGATGATGAATGGAAGAGGATAACGAACGGTTTTGCAGGTGCGCGGCGGAATTCATTTACAAAGTAATCAAGCGTACTTACGATGACGCCAATCTGGGCTAGCGGAACTTCGTATGCGTACGGTCGATCACGCGATGCTTGCCGCGCTCTGCCTTTGGCTTGCTGCATGCGGCGGCGGTGACGGCAGCGCCGCTCCGGCATCGCAAACCGTTGCGGGCACATCGACATCACCCGCCGCTCCCACCGGCGCCGCATCCGGCGCATCGGCTGCATCGACGAATTCCGGCAGCCCGGCACCGACCGCTGCGCCGACCGGTGCCGCGTCCGGCACGACGCTTCTGCCGTCCAGTGGCGCCAAACCGGTTCTGGTCGCCGATGTGACGGTCTCCCCGGCTGCCGACGGCAGCGACCAGGCAGACGCGTTGCAGAAGGCATTCGACAGCCTGCGTGCCGGCCAGCGCCTGGTCATCGCGCCGGGCCGCTACGTCGTCGGGCATTCGCTTGCCGTGACGGTGCCGCAGGCGGTGATCTCGGGATACGGCGCGACGCTGGCCGCGACCAATCCCGCCGACCAGACGATCGTGATGAGCGGCGCCGGCTCGACGCTCGTCGGCGTGACGCTGGCCGGCACCGGCACCACGCGGCTCACGACGCCCGAGTCGACCAAGGTCGAGGTCACGGGCTCGGACGTTCAGGTGCTCGGGGTGACGATCCAGGGCGGCGCGAGCGCCGGGATTTTCGTGTTCGGCGGCAACGGTATCGCGATCGTGGGCAATACCGTGCGGGCGACGCTGGCCGACGGCATCCATACGACCTACGGGTCGACCAACGTGCTGGTGCAGAACAATACGGTGACCGGCACCGGCGACGATCTGATCGCCGTGGTCAGCTATCTCGGCGACGGCCGCCTGAGCAGCAACGTGCTGATCGACCATAACGCGGTGTCGGGCAATTCTTGGGGGCGCGGCATCACCGTTGTCGGCGGGCAGGCGGTGACGATCTCGAACAATACGGTCGACGGTGTCGAGAAGGCAGCGGGGATTCTGGTCGCGCAGGAGGACAGCTGGAAAACCTACGGGGCTTCGAACGTCGTCATCACGGGCAATACCGTGACCAACATCCAGAATGCGAACGTGAACAACGGATTGCAGCCGACGCAGCAGGGCGCGATCGAGCTGGATACGTGGTCGGGAGCCGTGTCGGATGTCACGGTGGCGAACAACCGCGTGTCGGGTTCCGGATATGCGGGGTTCCGGGCGTACGGAAACGTGTGTTCGTTCAGCGTGACGGGCAACACGTTCTCGTCGATCGCAGGGTTGCCGGTCTCGTTGCTGACGAACGGTTGCGCGTCGAACCGGATCGTCGTCGATGCGAACCGGCTCGCGGACGGCAGTGTGCTGGCGCTGCCGGCGGGGGCGTCGTCGACGGGGACGTTCGCCGTGACGGGCGCGAATGCGAGTCTGATGCCGCAGGTCAGGACGGGGTTGATGTGGTGACGGGGCGGTCAGGGCTCAGGCCTGGCGGCCATTGGCTGGCACAGCAAGGCATACGCGGCTTCGGCGGAACACGCGGCCAGGCGTGAGCGTGGACACCCGACGTTCGGACGCTGTGCGTGCCGACGGCGCGATTGTCAGACCGAGGCGGAATTTCGGGAAATTGTTGGTCCCCCCGACAGGAATCGAACCTGTATCTAGCGCTTAGGAGGCGCTTGTTCTATCCATTGAACTACGGGGAGAGCCATGTCCGCGATATCGCGTGCGGAAGACGCGACCGGGACGGCGATGTGGACAGCGCGCAGAGTATAGCAAACGCGGGGCGCATCGGCGGGCGGAATGCGTGCCGATACGCGCCGCGCGCCCCCGGTCGTGTCCGAAAAAGCCGAATCAGAAATCGACGACGACGAAATCTTCCTTGCCCACGTCGCACAGCGGGCAGCGCCAGTCGGCGGGAATGTCGGCGAAACGGGTGCCGGCGGGGATGCCCTCGTCGGGCAGGCCTTCCGCTTCGTTATAGACCCACCCGCAAATCAGGCAGACCCAGCTCTGGTATTCGGTTACTTCGCTCATGTGGCGCTCGGGATGATGAAAGTCGGTGACGCCGTCCGCGGCGCAGCCGGCGGACGAAAGGCGCAATGGTACCGGAATTTCGCCGAACGCCTCCGCAACGTCGTTTTAAACGTACGCATCGCGAACAACGGCCGTCATCGCGCGGGCCGGGCGCGCAGTGTATGCTTCGTGAGCCTTTCAATCTGAAGGAGAAAAACGATGCTCAACAAGAAGAAATGGATCGCGGGTGCGGTTTGTGTCGCGGCACTGGCCGCGTCGACGCTCGCGCGTGCCGAGGCGCGCGTGTACTTCGCCGAGCCGAAGGATGGCGCGACGGTGTCGAGCCCCGTGCACGTGAAGTTCGGCCTTGAAGGGATGGAACTCAAGCCGGCCGGCGACATGACGCCGGACACGGGCCACCATCACCTGCTGGTCGACGGCAAGCCGGTGCCGAAGGGCGACGTGATCCCCGCCACCGACCATTCGCTGCACTTCGGCAAGGGCCAGACCGAAACCGACCTGAAGCTGCCGCCCGGCCAGCACACGCTGACGCTGCAGCTCGGTGAAGGCGCGCATCGCTCGTACGGTCCCGAACTGAGCTCGACGATCACGGTCAACGTGAAGTAATCACGCGTTCCGCCTGCGGGCGCCCGGCCGGGAAGCTGCGGCCGGATGCCCGCCGCCGGCCCCGCATGACGCCAACGCGCGCGATGCCGGCCCGTCCGCCGAGCGCGCGCCATCATGCCGCCGCAACAAAAACGCAGCGCTAACGCAGCGCTTAAGCAGCACAAAATGATTCGCCCTCCGGCCTAGTCCATCCGGCCATCCCGGCGCAGGCGTCCGCCACCGGTACAATGGGCGCTTCCGATTTCTCTCTTCGCCGTCTCCCCATGTCGCTTTATTCCATTACCGGCGCGCAACTCGCGTTCGGTCACGTCGCGTTGCTCGATCACGCGGACTTCTCGCTGGAGGCCGGCGAGCGCGTCGGCCTGATCGGTCGCAACGGCGCGGGCAAGTCGTCGCTGCTGAAGATCGTCGCCGGGCTCGCGAAGCCCGATGACGGGCTGATTACGCGTCAGCAGGAGCTCGTGACCGTCTATGTGCCGCAGGAGCCCGAATTCGAACCCGGCGCGACCGTGTTCGACGCCGTGGCATCGGGGCTCACGCACACGCGCGAAGTGCTCGAAGAATACGATTCGATCGCGCATCGCCTCGCGGAAACACCGGAAGGCGCCGAACACGACGCGCTGCTCGCGCGGATGAACGCGCTGCAGTCGTCGCTCGATGCGCACGACGCATGGAACTGGCGCACGCGCGTATCGATGACGCTCGCGCAGATCGGCCTGACCGACGGCGACGCGCAGGTCGACGCATTGTCGGGCGGGATGCAGAAGCGCGTCGCGCTGGCGCGCGCGCTGGTGCTGCAGCCCGACGTGCTGCTGCTCGACGAACCGACCAACCACCTCGACTTCGACGGCATCCGCTGGCTGGAAGAACTGCTGGTCGCGCAGCGTGCGGGCCTGTTGTTCATCACGCACGATCGCGCGTTCCTCGACCGCGTCGCGACCCGCATCGTCGAGCTCGATCGCGGCCGGCTGCTGTCGTATCCGGGCAATTTCTCCGCGTACCAGACGCGCAAGGCGCAGCAGCTCGAAGTCGAGCGCGTGGAAAACGAGAAGTTCGACAAGCTGCTCGCGCAGGAAGAAGTGTGGATCCGCAAGGGCGTCGAGGCGCGCCGCACGCGCAGCGTCGGCCGCATCGCGCGGCTGGTGCAGATGCGCAACGAGCGCGCGGAGCGCCGCAATTCGCAGGGCAACGTGAAGCTCGACGTCGCGCAGGGCGAGAAGTCGGGCAAGATCGTCGCGGAACTGACGGACGTGACGAAGCGCTACGGCGAGCGCACGGTCGTCGACACCTTCTCGACGACGGTGATGCGCGGCGACAAGATCGGCTTCGTCGGCCCGAACGGCGCCGGCAAGACCACGCTGCTCAAGCTGATCCTCGGCGAGCTGAAGCCCGACACGGGCACGGTGCGCACCGGCACGAACCTGCAGGTCGCGTATTTCGACCAGATGCGCGCGCAGCTCGACCAGGAAAAGAGCCTGGCCGACACCATCAGCCCCGGTAGCGAATGGGTCGAGATCGGCGGCGTGCGCAAGCACGTGATGAGCTATCTCGGCGACTTCCTGTTCGCGCCGGAGCGCGCTCGCTCGCCGGTGAAGTCGCTGTCGGGCGGCGAGCGCAACCGGTTGCTGCTCGCGCGCCTGTTCGCGCGTCCGGCCAACGTGCTGGTGCTCGACGAACCGACCAACGATCTCGACATCCCGACGCTCGAACTGCTCGAAGAGCTGCTGGCCGACTACGACGGCACGGTGCTGCTCGTCAGCCACGATCGCGCGTTCCTCGACAACGTCGTGACATCGGTGATCGCGGCCGAAGGCGACGGCAAGTGGCGCGAATACGTCGGCGGCTTCACCGACTGGCAGATCCAGAGCGAGCGTTCGCAGCAGCTCGCGCAGCAGGAAGCGGCGAAGCGCGCGGTGAAGGAAGCGGCGCCGGTCAAGGAAGACGCGGCGAAAGGCGCGGCCGGCCGCAACGCGCAGCGCACGGTGAAGCTGTCGTTCAACGAGCAGCGCGAACTCGATGCGCTGCCCGAGAAGATCGCGGCGCTCGAGGAAGAACAGAAGACGATCAACGCGCAACTCGAGGACGGTTCGATCTTCGCGAAGGATCCGCAGGAAGGCACGCGCCTGACCGAGCGGTTCGCGGCGATCGACGACGAGCTCCTCGCCGCGCTCGAGCGGTGGGAGACGCTCGAGGCAAAGCGCAAGCCGGTCTGACGCACCGCGCGCGGCGCATGGCGGCCGGGCGGCCGGCAGCGCCGGGCGACGATCTTGCGACGGCGCGCCACGCGGAACCAGTAAAATACCGCGCGTCCCGGGTCGCTCGGCGCACGCCGCGCGCCCGCTTTCGGAGCAGTCCAAGCACACCGTTGTTTCGATTCGCTTTTTTACGGAACTCAACGTTTTGTCCACGACGTTATCCACACGAGGTGTGGACAACGTCCCGATGAATGACGAAATTCAGCGCCTATGTCAACGAAGAAGCCCAGCGCGGCCTATAGCGAAGCATCGATCAAGGTGCTCAAGGGCCTCGAGCCGGTCAAGCAGCGGCCCGGCATGTACACCCGTACCGAAAATCCGCTGCACATCATCCAGGAAGTCATCGACAACGCGTCCGACGAGGCGCTCGGCGGTTACGGCAAGCAGATCACGGTCACGCTGCACGCCGACCAGTCGGTGTCGGTCGAGGACGACGGACGCGGCATCCCGTTCGGGATGCATCCCGAAGAGGGCGTGCCGGTCGTCGAGATCGTGTTCACGCGCCTGCACGCAGGCGGCAAGTTCGACAAGGCCGCCGGCGGCGCGTACACGTTCTCGGGCGGCCTGCACGGTGTCGGCGTGTCGGTGACGAACGCGCTCGCGACGCGTCTCGACGTGACGGTCTGGCGCGACGGCAAGATCGCCGAACTCGGCTTCGCCGACGGCGACGTCGTGAAGCCGCTCGCGACGCAAGGCGCGGGCCGCGGCGAGAAGAAATCCGGCACGCGCGTGCAGGTGTGGCCGAATCCGAAGTACTTCGATTCGCCGAACCTGCCGCTCGGCGAGCTGCAGCGTTTGCTGCGCTCGAAGGCCGTGCTGCTGCCGGGCGTCGAGGTCGTGCTCGTCAACGAGAAGACCGGCGAGCGCCAGGCATGGAAATACGAGGACGGCCTGCGCGGCTACCTGCTCGACGAGATGAACGGCAGCGAGCTGCTGATCCCGCTGTTCGAAGGCGAGCGTTTCGCCGATGCGCGTTCGACCGACGACACCTTCGCCGAGGGCGAGGGCGCGTCGTGGGTCGTCGCATGGAGCGAGGAAGGTTCGCTCGTGCGGGAGTCGTACGTGAACCTGATCCCGACGCCAGCCGGCGGCACGCACGAGTCGGGCCTGCGCGACGGCCTCTACCAGGCGGTGAAGAGCTTCGTCGAACTGCACAACCTGCAGCCGAAGGGCGTGAAGCTGCTCGCGGAAGACGTGTTCGCGCGCGTGTCGTTCGTGCTGTCGGCGAAGGTGCTCGATCCGCAGTTCCAGGGGCAGATCAAGGAGCGCCTGAACAGCCGCGACGCGGTGAAGCTCGTGTCGTCGTTCTCGCGTCCGGCGCTCGAACTGTGGCTGAACCAGCACGTCGAGCACGGCAAGAAGCTCGCCGAACTCGTGATCAAGCAGGCCCAGGCGCGCACGCGCGCGGGCCAGAAGGTCGAGAAGCGCAAGAGCTCGGGCGTCGCGGTGCTGCCGGGCAAGCTGACCGATTGCGAGACGGAAGACATCGCGCGCAACGAACTGTTCCTCGTCGAGGGCGACTCGGCGGGCGGTTCGGCGAAGATGGGCCGTGACAAGGAATACCAGGCGATCCTGCCGCTGCGCGGCAAGGTGCTGAATACGTGGGAAACCGAGCGCGATCGCCTGTTCGCGAACAACGAGGTGCACGACATCTCGGTCGCGATCGGCGTCGATCCGCACAGCCCGGACGACACCGTCGACCTGTCGAACCTGCGCTACGGCAAGATCTGCATCCTGTCGGACGCGGACGTCGACGGCTCGCACATCCAGGTGCTGCTGCTCACGCTGTTCTTCAAGCATTTCCCGCAGCTGATCGAGCGCGGTCACGTGCACGTCGCGCGGCCGCCGCTGTTCCGCGTCGATGCGCCCGCGCGCGGCAAGAAGCCCGCGCAGAAGCTCTATGCGCTCGACGACGGCGAACTCGAGGCAACGCTCGACAAGCTGCGCAAGGACGGCGTGCGCGAAACGCAGTGGAGCATCAGCCGCTTCAAGGGTCTCGGCGAAATGAGCGCGGAGCAGCTGTGGGACACGACGATGAATCCCGACACGCGCCGCCTGATGCCGGTGAAGCTCGGCGAGCTCGACTACGAGGCGACGGTTGCGCGCATGACGATGCTGATGGGCAAGGGCGAGGCAGCCGCGCGACGCGGCTGGCTCGAGGAAAAGGGCAACGACGTCGAAGCGGACATCTAAACCCGCGCGGCCGGGCATGACGCCCGGCCCGGCCTCACGCCACTTACGAATACGGAATACAGATGGACGACAATACTTCCGATCTCTTCGCCGGGTCCGACGCACCGGAAGCCGATGCGCTGACGCTCGGCAACTACGCGGAGCAGGCGTATCTCAGCTACGCGGTCAGCGTCGTGAAGAGCCGCGCGCTGCCCGACGTGTGCGACGGCCAGAAGCCGGTGCAGCGCCGGATCCTGTTCGCGATGAACGAAATGGGCCTCGGCCCGGACGCGAAGCCGGTGAAGTCGGCGCGCGTGGTCGGCGACGTGCTCGGTAAATACCACCCGCACGGCGACCAGTCGGCGTACGACGCGCTCGTGCGTCTCGCGCAGGATTTCTCGCTGCGCTATCCGCTGATCGACGGGCAGGGCAACTTCGGCTCGCGCGACGGCGACGGCGCGGCGGCGATGCGCTACACCGAAGCGCGGCTCACGCCGATCTCGAAGCTGCTGCTCGACGAGATCGACCAGGGCACGGTCGACTTCATGCCGAACTACGATGGCTCGTTCGAGGAACCGAAGACGCTGCCGAGCCGCATGCCGTTCGTGCTGCTGAACGGCGCGTCGGGCATCGCGGTCGGCCTCGCCACCGAAATCCCGTCGCACAACCTGCGTGAAGTCGCGGCGGCGGCGGTCGCGTTGATCCGCAATCCGAAGCTTTCGCACGCGGAGCTGATGAACCTGATTCCCGGCCCGGATTTCCCGGGCGGCGGCCAGATCATCTCGAGCGACACCGAGATCGCGGCGGCCTATGAAACCGGCCGCGGCAGCCTCAAGGTGCGCGCGCGCTGGAAGATCGAGGATCTCGCGCGCGGCCAGTGGCAACTCGTCGTCACCGAGCTGCCGCCGAACACGTCGGGCCAGAAGGTGCTCGAGGAAATCGAGGAACTGACCAACCCGAAGCTCAAGCTCGGCAAGAAGACGCTCACGCCCGAGCAGCTCAACACCAAGAAGGCGATGCTCGACCTGCTCGACGCGGTGCGCGACGAGTCGGGCAAGGAAGCGGCGGTGCGGCTCGTGTTCGAGCCGAAGTCGCGCACGATCGACCAGACGGAATTCGTGAACACGCTGCTCGCGTACACGAGCCTCGAATCGAACGCGACGCTGAACCTCGTGATGATCGGCGCCGACGGCCGGCCGGGCCAGAAGGGGCTGCTGACGATCCTCGACGAGTGGGTGAAGTTCCGCCAGCTGACGATGACGCGCCGCTGCCGCCATCGTCTCGCGAAGGTCGACGACCGCATCCACATCCTCGAAGGGCGGATGATCGTCTTCCTGAACATCGACGAGGTGATCCGCATCATCCGCGAGTCGGACGAGCCGAAGGCCGCGCTGATGAGCGCGTTCGGCCTCTCCGACCGCCAGGCGGAAGACATCCTCGAAATCCGCCTGCGTCAGCTCGCGCGGCTGGAGAAGATCAAGATCGAGAAGGAGCTCGAGGCGCTGCGCGACGAGAAGGCGAAGCTCGAGGAACTGCTCGCGAACGAAAGCGCGATGAAGCGGCTGATGATCAAGGAGATCGAGGCCGACGCGAAGCAGTACGGCGACGATCGCCGCACGCTGATCCAGCAGGAAAAGCGCGCGACGTTCGAGGCGAAGGTGGTCGACGAGCCGGTGACGGTCGTCGTGTCGCAGAAGGGCTGGGTGCGTGCGCTGAAGGGCCACGGGCTCGACCCGGCCGGCTTCACGTTCAAGGCCGGCGATCACCTGTATGCGGCGTTCCAGTGCCGCACGCCCGATCGCCTGATCGCATGGGGCAGCAGCGGCCGCGTGTACTCGGTCGACGTATCGGTGCTGCCGGGCGGGCGCGGCGACGGCGTGCCGGTCACGTCGCTGATCGAGCTCGAATCGGGCTCGCACCTGATGCACTACTACGCGGCGCCGGCCGATCAGCAACTGCTGCTCGCGTCGAGCAACGGCTTCGGCTTCCTCGCGAAGGTCGGCGACATGGTGAGCCGCGTGAAGGCCGGCAAGTCGTTCATGACGATCGATGCAGGCGCGGTGCCGCTCGCGCCGATGCCGGTGCTGCCGAACGCGACGCAGGTCGCGTGTCTGTCGAGCGGCGGCCGGCTGCTGGTGTTCGGGATGGACGAGATGAAGACGCTGTCGGGCGGCGGCCGCGGCGTGATCCTGATGGCGCTCGACGACAAGGAAACGCTCGTGCAGGCGCTCGCGATCGACCCGGCCGGCGTCGTGCTGATCGGCACCGGGCGCGGCGGCAAGGCGCAGGACGAAACGCTGTCGTACGCGGGGCTCGCGCCGCACGTCGGCAAGCGCGCACGCAAGGGCCGCGCGCCGGAAACGAAGCTCAAGGTCGTCAACGAGCTGCGTCCGCTGCTCGGCTGACGCCGCGCCCGGTCGCCGGTTCGACCGGCATCGAAGGCCGCACCTCCGCTTCGGCGGGCGTGCGGCCTGTTTCTTTTTGGGGCGACGCATGCAGGAAAGCGAGCGTGGCGCCGTCACGCGGAACTTGCAAATATTGTGAAATACCGCCAGGGGTCTGAACCGACCGGCGGTCCGCCGGTCGAATGTCGCTCGAGACCGCGCGTGACGCGGCTGTTCGTTGCACTCAACTCATAACAGGATTGCCGCCATGTCCCACGCCGTTGCCGTCGCGCTGTTTCTTCATCTGCTGGCCGTCGCCGTGTGGGTGGGCGGGATGGTCTTCGCGAACTTCTGCCTGCGCCCGGCGCTGTCCGACCTGACGCCACAGCTGCGGCTGCCGCTGATCGAGGGCGTGTTCGGCCGCTTCTTCAACTGGGTGTCGGGCTCGGTGATCGTGATCCTGCTGTCCGGCGGTTTCCTGCTCATGGCATTCGGCGGCGCGCACGCGACGTGGACGCTGCATGCGATGGCGGGGCTCGGCGTCGTGATGATGCTGATCTTCGGCCATATCCGCTTCGCGCTGTTCCCGCGCATCCGCCGCGCGGTGCAGGCGCAGAACTGGCCGGACGGTGCGCGCGCGGTGAACACGGTGCGCCTGCTGGTCGTCGTCAACCTCGTGCTCGGCGTCGTGACGATCGGCGCGGCCGTGCTGTCGCGCGGCTTCTGATCGCCTCGCCGGCCGCTGATTTCGCGGCGCCGTTCGGCGCTCGCCGCCGGCGCGGTGCCGCGCGCCGCTACGCGGCCAGCATCGCGTCGAGCAGCCACGCGCCGGCCGGGCCGAGCGGCCGGTTGCGCGACCACACGGCATCGACCCGCACGCGGCGCGGCCAGCCGCGCGCGCGCAGCTCGCACAGCCGATCGCGCGCGAAGTGCTCGACCATCCAGCGCGGCAGCTCGGCCCAGCCGAACCCCAGCACCGCCATCTCCAGCAGCATCAGGTAGCTCGGCGCGAGCCAGCGCTGCGTGCCGACGACGATCCGGTTGGCGGCGCCGCGATCCTCCGGTTTCACATACGTATTGAGGCGCAGCTCGCGCGCGTCGCGCAGTGCCGCATGCGGCACGTCGGCGTCGCCATAGGCCGCCAGCGCGTGCGTGCGCCCGACGAACAGGCCGATCTCCGACTCTTCCGCCACCGTCGCCGCGCCGATATCCGGCGGATAGACCGCGCGCGCGGCCATCAGCCCGAGCTGTGCGCGACCCTGCTGGATCAGGTCGAGCACGTCCTCGTGCTCGGCAATCTGGCATTCGAGCTCGAGCGCCGGAAAGCGCCGCTCGAGCGCCATCAAGGTTTCCTCGTAACGCTTCGACTGGTACGTGTCGGACACGACGAGCGTCAGCCGCGCTTCCTCGCCCTGCGCGAGCCGCGCGGCGGTGCGGTCGATCGCCGCGCCGGCCTCCAGCGCGCGCTGCACCTGCGGGAGCAGCGCGCGGCCGGCATCGGTCAGCGTCGGCGCGCGCGTCGAGCGGTCGAACAGCTGCACGCCGAGATCGATCTCGAGGTTCGCGATCGCTTCGGACACCGTCGACTGGCGCTTGCCGAGCTTGCGGGCGGCGGCCGTGAACGAGCCGAGCAGCGCGGCTTCGGCAAAGGCGAGCAGGGCTTCGGGGGCGTGGCGCATGCGGCAAACCTCAGGGCGTTATATCGGTAAAACCGATGATATCAAACTGGAGTAGCGCGGTTTCGCCGATCAAAATGGCCGGCATCGATTGTACGAACGCATTGGAGGGAACCATGAAACAGATCAACAAAACGGTGACGGAACGTCTCGTTCATGCGCTGACGTTCGAGCTGGTCGCGATCGCGCTGTGCGCGCCGATCGGTGCGTGGCTGCTCGACATGCCGGTGTCGCACGTCGGCGTGCTGACGGTGATGGTGTCGCTGATCGCGATGGCCTGGAACATGACGTTCAACACGCTGTTCGACCGCTTCGAACGGCGGGCGGGCCTCACGCGCACGCTCGGCATGCGGGTCGCGCATGCGGTCATGTTCGAGCTCGGCCTCGTCGCGATGGTGGTGCCGGTCGCCGCGTGGTGGCTGAACGTGAGCCTCGTCGAGGCGCTGCTGCTCGACCTCGGCATCGTGCTGTTCTTCCTGCCTTACACGTTCTGCTTCAATCTCGCGTACGACGCGCTGCGCGCACGCTGGGTCGCACGCCGCGTCGCGGTACCGGCGGGCTGAGCGGCAAGCGTCGGGCGGTGGGGGCGGCGACCGGGGCCGGCCGTCAGTGCGCGACGGCCCACAGCCACACGCCGCATGCGATCGCGACCACACCGTAGACGGCATACACGGGCACCTTGAGGCGCGTGAAGCACAGCGTCGCGAAGGCGCCCGTGAGCCAATAGACGGGATCGGCCGGCTCGCGATGCAGGATCCTCACGACGGCGACGACGAGAAAGCCCGTCGTCGCCGCGCGCAGCAGGCGCATGCCGTGCTCGAAGCGCGAATGGCGCTTGAGCCGGAACAGATGGTTCTGTGCGAATACGACGAGACACCCCGACGGAATGAACAGCGCGGCGGTCGCGAGCAGCGCGCCGCTCCAGCCGTCGGTCAGGTAGCCGAGAAACGGCACGACGTTCAGCAGCGGGCCGGGCGCCACCGGCGACAGCGCGAACGCGAGCGTGAAGTCGCGATCGGAGATGCCGGTGGCCGGCGACACGAACAGCGTCTTGAGCACGGGCAGCGCGGAGAAGCCGCCGCCGAACAGCGTCATGCCGGCGCCCGCGAGCCGTGGCCACAGCAGCGTCTCCTGATAGTCGCCGGGCAGCGGCAGCGCGAATACCGCGACGAGTACGGCCAGCAGCACCAGCAGGTTGCGGTCGCGCTTCGACAGCGTGACGTCGACCGCGGCGTGTTGCGGCGGCCCGGTGAGCCAGCCTGCTGCAAACGACGCGAAAAGAATCCCGACGAAAGCGGCCGGACTATGCGCGAAAGCGAGCAGAATCGTCGACAGCGCGGCGATCGCCTGTTCGAGCCGCGTGCGCGCGAGCGCGCGCAACTGCTTGACCCACGTGACGCCGATCAGCGCGGCGAGCACCATCCCGAAGTGATTGATCAGCACCGGCGCGGCCAGCGAGCGCACGATCGGCGTGCGGTAGAAGATCGCGAACAGCGTCATCAGCACGGAGAACGGCAGGACGCTCGCGATGCCGGCGACCCAGGCGCCTGCGCGGCCGTGCAGCGTCTGGCCGACCTGCACGGCGACATTGCAGCCGACGGGGCCTGGCACGAGCCATGCGAGGGCGACGAGATCGGCGAATGCGTGCGGCTCGATGCGCTGCCACCGCTCGACGTAGTGGCGTTCGAGCTGCGCCATCATCGAAAGCCCGCCCCACGACAGCGCGGAAATGCCGGCGACGACCTTGAACAAGGCCCACAGGGAGGCCTGTGCCTGTTCGACACGTTCGGCCGCTTCGACTTCGACGGTGGTCATGATGGTGTTGCGGTTGGCGCCGGGCCTGGTCTCGCGCATAAGGACGTGCCGGCGGCCCGCCGACACGATGGCCCTCCCGATTGTCCACCGCGGGTCATGACACTGCCATGCGCGAAAACGCTAGTAAATGAACTAAACAACCGCATCGGAAGCCGAAATAATCGATGTGCCGCGCAACATGGGCCGTGCAGGTTGCGGGTTCAGGCGCCGGTGCTGCCGGTCGCGCGGTGCGCGAGGACGTTCGGCCGGTTGCCGCGCACGCCGAAGCGCGCGATCAGCGCGGGGATCGCGTCGGCCGGCACGGGGCGCGAGAACAGGAAGCCCTGCGCCTCGATCTCGCCGAGCGCGGACAGCCATGCGATCTGCTCCTCGGTTTCGGTGCCTTCGACGACGACCGTCAGGCCGAGCGAGCGCGCGAGATGCACGATCGACGACACCATCACGCATACGCTGCGATCGTTCGGGATGGCCTGCACGAACGAGCGGTCGACCTTCAACGTATCGACGGAGAAGCGGTGCAGGTACGACAGCGACGAGTAGCCGGTGCCGAAGTCGTCGAGCGCGATCCGGATGCCGAGCTTCTTCAACGCGACGATCTTCTCGGACACGAGCTCCGGATATTCCATCATCGCGGTCTCGGTGATCTCGAGCTCGAGCCGGTTCGCGTCGATGCCGGTGTCCTGCAGCGCCTGCGAAATGGTCTCGATCAGGTCGCCGCGCCAGAACTGCACCGGCGAGATGTTGACCGCGAGCGTCAGCGTGTCGTGGCCGTCGTCGCGCCAGCGCGCGATCTGTTCGCACGCGGTGCGGATCACGAAGTCGCCGATCGGCACGATCAGGCCCGTCGATTCGGCTATCGAAATGAATTCGTTCGCGGAGATGATCCCGTGCTCGGGGTGGTCCCAGCGCGCGAGCGCCTCGAAGCCGGTGATCGTGCGGTGCGTCAGGTCGATCTTCGGCTGGTACGCGAGGAACAGCTGCCCCTCGGCGAGCGCGACGCGCAGTTGCTGTTCCCAGCGCATCAGGTGATCCGCGCGATGCGACAGGTGCGGCGCGTAGAACTGGTAGCAGTTCTTGCCCGCATCCTTCGCGCTGTACATCGCGAGGTCGGCCTTCTTCAGCAGGTCGATTTCGCTTTCGTTCGCGACGGTGTGCAGCGCGATGCCGATGCTCGCATGCAGCACGAACGAACTGCCGCGCACGTCGAACGGCTCGCCGAACATCCGGATGATCGCTTCCGCGAGCCGCACCGCGCGCCGTTCGACGTCGTCGCCCTTCATCACGACGACGAACTCGTCGCCGCCGATCCGCGCGAGCGACCCTTCGTCGCCGACGGCTTCCGACAGGCGCGACGCGGTCATCTGCAGCACGATGTCGCCGGCGTTGTGGCCGAGCGTGTCGTTGACGGTCTTGAAGTTGTCGAGGTCGATGAACAGCAGGCCGAGCCGCGACAGGCTGGCCGGCATCGACACGTCGTTGCGCAGCCCGCGCAGCGTTGCATAGCGGTTCGCGAGGCCGGTGAGCAGGTCGTATTCGGCGAGCTGGGTCATCTCGCGCTCGCGGCCGAGCAGCTTGCCGATCAGCCCGGTCGCGACGCCGAAGAACGCGAGCATCGCGAGCGTGATGAAGCTCGTCATCAGCAGGTAGACGTTGCGCGTATGGTAGTAGTCCGCGTATTCCTCGGTCTGCGACAGCCCGACCATCACCGCGAGTGGGTAGCCGTCGAGGTGGCGGTACGACACGATGCGCGTGACGCCGTCGATCGGGTCGATGATCGTGCCCGTCACGCGCTCGGCGATCGGGTAGACGCCCGATGCGGAGAACGCCCCCGGTGCGTTGTTGACCGAGCCGGTGCGCCGCGCGAGCACGGCACCCGTATCCGACACGACGGAGATCACGCCTTCCTTGCCGATCGCCGCGTTATTGTAGAAGTCGTTCGTGAAGTAGCTCGGGTCTTCCGACACCACGACGATGCCGGCGAAGCTGCCGTCCGGGTTGTTCAGGCGCCGCGTCATCTGCAGCGTCCAGTGGCTCGACACGCGGCCGAGCACGGGCTTGCTGATGTACAGGCGATCGTCGTTGTGCGCGAGGTGGACCTTGAAGTGCTCGCGGTCGGACAAGTTGATCGGCTTCGGGTGGAGTTCGGCCGTGTTCGCGAACAGGATGCCCTTCGCGTTGACGAGCGAAACCTGGATCAGCGTGTCGCTCGGCACGACGCCTTTCTCGACCGTGCTCGCGAGGTTGAAGCGCGCGGGCGATTTCTCGAATTCGAACTTGACGAAGCGGGTGATCTGGTCGACCTGGTGGATCGCCTTGACCGTGTGCTGTTCGAGCGCGGACGACAGGATCGCCGCGGAAGCTGCCGCTTCCTTGTACGCGCTGTCCTTTTCGACCGACAGCCGCGCGATGATCACGGCCCACAGCAGCGCGAGCGCGAGCATCCCGAGCAGCGGGATCGCGAACAGCGCGCGCCGGCGCGACTTGCGTGGCGCGCGTAGCGGCCGGTTCGGCGGCGGGTGGTTTGACCGGGCGGAGCTCATCGAAGAGGGCGGCGTCCTGCTCGCGTGCGCCATCCCGCGCGGGATGGCCTGCTATGGTAGGGGTCGCACCGGCGTCTGTTCGTTCGCGGGATGCGCAACCATGGACAGACCCGCCGAAGCGACGGATTAGGCCCGATATTACTGGCTGGAACGTTTTTGCGATAGCCGGGGGAATCGTAGGGCGCCGGCCGGGCCGGCGCCATCGCACATCGCGAAATGTTACACGGGGGACCGGAAGGTGCCGTTGACGACCGTGACGACGTGGCCGCCGATCCACGTGGTGCCGTCTTCGGCATAGCTGACGAAGATGCGGCCGTCGCGGCCGATCGCCGTGCCCTGGCGGGCCGTATACGACTGGCCGGGGCGGCGTTCCTGCCGCGTCAGCAGCCCGGCCAGCGCGGCGTTTGCGCTGCCGGTGACCGGGTCCTCGCCGAAGCCGAAGTCGCCGCCGGTCATCAGGCAGCGGATTTCGAAGGTCGCGGGACCGCCTTCGGCATGCGGCGCGTAGACCGCGAGGCCGTCCGTGCCGTAGCGGCGCGTGAGCGCCTCCAGCGCGGCCGGATCGGGCGCCAGGCCGATGCACGCGTCGGCCGACTTCAGCCGCACGACCAGCCACGGCGCGCCGTTGTCGATCGCGCACGGCTCGGCTTCCAGGTCGATCGCGTCGCTGCGCAACGCGGCCGCCAGTGCCGGGTAGTCCGAACGGTCGAGCGGCGTGAACCGTGCCGGCGGCGCGGCGAATGCCCAGCTATCGGCCTGTTCGCGCAGTTCGACCAGGCCGACCCCGCATTGCTGGACCAGCCGGCCCGGCGTGCGCGGCCGCGCGCCGCTTTCCAGGAACGCATGCGCGGTGCCGAGCGTCGGGTGGCCGGCGAACGGCAGCTCGCCGGCCGTCGTGAAGATCCGCACGCGATAGTCGGCGTCCGGATCGGTCGGCGTGCAGACGAACGTGGTTTCCGACAGGTTCGTCCAGCGGGCGATCGCGAGCATCGCGTCGTCGCCGAGCGAGTCGGCGTCGAATACCACGGCGAGCGGGTTGCCCTTGAACAGCACCGACGTGAACACGTCGACCTGCTTGAAGCGGACGAGACGACCGGTCACCTCGATGCCCCCGTTACGCGACTTCGGCGATCAGTTCGATCTCGACGCACGCGCCGAGCGGAATCTGCGCGACGCCGAACGCCGAACGCGCGTGCTTGCCGGCGTCGCCGAACACCTCGGCGATCAGTTCCGACGCACCGTTCGTCACGACGTGCTGTTCGGTGAAGTCGAGCGTCGAGTTGACGAGGCTCATCAGCTTCACGATGCGCGTGACCTTGTTCAGGTCGCCCGTGTGCGCGTGCAGCGTCGCGAGCAGGTCGATCGCGATCGCGCGCGCAGCCGCCTTGCCGTCTTCCGTCTGCAGGTCGGCGCCGAGCTTGCCGGCCCAGACCTTGCCGTCCTTCTTCGCGATGTGGCCCGACAGGTAGACCGTGTTGCCGCTTTGCGCGCTCATCACGTAGGCGGCGGCCGGTGCGCCGGCGGTCGGGAGCTCGATGCCGAGCGACTTCAGCTTGTCGTAGACGTTAGCCATGGGTTCGATTCCTCGTGGATCGTAGAGAGTCGTGACAGGGAAAAAGCGGATCAGAGACGCTCGCGCAGCAGCTTGCCGAGGCGCGCGACACCTTCCTCGATCTTCTCCGGCGGCACCGTCACGAACGACAGGCGCAGCGTGTTCTGCTGCGGGTCGTTCGCGAAGAACGGCGCGCCCGGCACGAAGGCGACGTGGTTGGCGACCGCGGCTTCGAGCAGCTTCATGCTGTCGATCTGCGCGGGCAGGTTCACCCAGATGAACATGCCGCCGTCCGGGCGGTTCCACGTGACGCCTTCCGGCATGTGGCGCGCGAGCGACGCGAGCATCGCCTCGCATTGCGCGCCGTACAGCTGGCGGATCGTCGGGATGTGCTCGTCGAGGAAGCCGTCCTTGATCACTTCGTGCGCGATGCGCTGCGTGAGCGTCGGCGTGTGCAGGTCGGTGGCCTGCTTGGCCTGCACGAGCTTGAAGTGGAGTTCCTCGGGGGCAATGATGTAGCCGATCCGCAGGCCCGGTGCGAGCACCTTCGAGAACGTGCCGAGGTGCACGACGTGATCCGGCGCCATCGACAGCATCGTCGGCAGCGGCTCGCCCTGGTAGTTCAGTGCGCCGTACGGGTCGTCTTCCAGCACCGGGAACGGGCTCGACTGCGCGAACGCGGCGAGCGCGCGGCGGCGCTCGACGGGCAGGCGGCGGCCGGTCGGGTTCTGGAAGTTCGGCTGCGCGTACAGCAGGCGTGCGCCTTGCGTGAGTTCGGGCGTGAGGCCTTCGGGCAGCAGGCCCTGCTCGTCGGTCGGCACCTGCACGTAGCGCGGCTCGTACAGCGAGAACGACTGCAGCGCGCCGAGGTAGGTCGGGGTTTCGACGAGGATCGGGCTGTCCGGATCGATCAGCGCCTTGCCGAGCAGGTCGAGCGCCTGCTGCGAGCCGGTCGTGATCAGCACCTGCGACACGCGCACGCTGTAGCGCTCGGCGATCCATTCGCGCAGCGGCAGGTAGCCTTCGGTCGCGCTGTACTGGAGTGCGGCGGCGGGCGCATCGCGCAGCACGCGGTCGGCCGCGGCGCGCATGCGCTCGGCCGGGAACGTCGCGGGAGCGGGCAGGCCGCCTGCGAACGAGATGACCTCGGGGCGTTCCGTGACCTTCAGGATCTCGCGGATCGCAGAGCTCGTCAGCTTGCGGGCGCGTTCGGAAAGCTGCCAGTGCGGCGGATGCAGGTCGCTCGGATTCATAGTCTCCTCGTTCGGATATCGTGGTCAGTCAAGAAAGGTCGGTCAGGCAGATTGCGTCGACGCAGCCGGGTGGGCGTACGGGAGCGCGATCGGGCCGTCGCGGCCGGGTGGGCAAAACCGTTCAGGCAAAACGGACATTATGGCGCACCTCATCAACCGGCGCGAGCGGGACGCGGGGCCGTGGCCACCGCCGAGCGCCGGCCGAGCATCACGGTCGCGATCACGGCGGCCGCGAACAGCCAGGTCGACGGCGTCACCGTTTCGCCGAACAGCAGCGCGGAAAAGGCGATCGTGAAGAAGATCTGCAGCAGTTGCACCTGGCCGACGCGCGCGATGCCGCCCATGGCGAGCCCCGCGTACCACGCGAAAAAGCCGATGAATTGCGAAAAGAGGGTCACGTAGCCAAACGCGAGCCACGTGCGCAGCGCGAGCGGGGCAGGGTGCGCGACGTGCTGCGTCCACGCGAGCCAGCCGACCGGCAGCACGAGGAACGGCGCGGACACGACGAGCGCCCAGCAGATCACCTGCCAGCCGCCGATCTGGCGCGCGAGGCGCGCGCCTTCCGCATAGCCGAGCGCGCCGATGCCGACCGCGACGAGCATCAGCGCGTCGCCGGCCTGCACCGTCCCGCCGCCGTCGCGCAGCGCGAACGCGATCACCAGCGCGCTGCCGGCCAGCGCACTGGCCCAGAACGCCTTCGACGGCCGTTCATGCGACAGCCACGCCGCGTACAGCGCGACGAACAGCGGCTGCAGGCCGTTGACGACCGCGCCATGCGACGCCGGCACGGTCTTCATCGCCCACGCGGAGAACACCGGATACGCGATGATCACGCCGGCGGACACGACCGCGAGGCTTTTCAGCTGCGCGCGGGTCGGCAGCCGTTCGCGGCGCCACCACAGCAGCAGGCCGGCCGGCGCCGACGCGGCGAGCGCGCGGCCGAGCCCGTTCAGCAGCGGGTTGAGTTCGGAGACGACGATACGCGTCATCGGCAGCGTGAGGCTGAAGATCATCACGCCGATGAGGCCGAGCAGCATGCCCCGGGTTTCGCGCGAATTCATGGACTGGGTGTCTCCGTATTGCAGGGTTCGGGTAATCGAAAGGGCGCCAGGGCGGTCAGCGCAGCGTGCGTGCGCCCTGCGGCGTGTCGAATTCGGCGACGAGCGCCGGCGGGCCGTCGCCGGTGTCGAGGTCGAGCAGATGGCCGGCGCCGAGCCAGTCGAGCTGCTCGCGGACGGCATCCGCACGCGGGTGGACGCCCTTGAGCGCCTTCAGCGCGACGCCGTTGTCCGGCAGCGATTCCGCCGGATGGCGCGGGCTGTCCCACTGGATCAGCGACGGCACGAGGCCGTCGCCGGCGCCTTGCCATGCGGGGAATGCGCCGTCGTCGGGCACCGTGAGGCCCCAGCTCAGGTCGCCGCGCCGCATCGCGACGACCGGCGCGATGCGCGTCGGGTACTGGCTTTGCCACAGCGCGAGCCGGCGCGGGCGATCGACGCGCGCGACCCAGTGCGCGAGGAACGGGCCCTGCGCGAGCCGCGCGTGCATCGCCGGATCGTCGAGCGCGAAGAGCCGCGCGCGCGGCGGCGTGGCGTCGTCGCCTGTCGCGGGCGCGTCGGGATCGATCGCGATCACTTCGAGGTACAGCCCGCCCCACGCGCCGAACAGCGCGTTGTGGGTGCGCATCAGCGGATGGCGGCCGCCGCCGGCCGGTTCGATGCCGAGCGCGTCGGCGACGTGGCGTACGCCTTCGTCGAGCGTGCGCGCGGCGATCACGAGATGGTCGAGGGTCAGGGAGCGGGCTGGCATGAACGTCGGTCGGGAAGCGAAAGTGTCATGGTGGGGGCGACGCGCGGGACGGTCGGGCGGCCGGCCGGTGCCCGGCCGCGAATGCAGGCCGGACGGGGCTGCGCCGCATACGGCAGGGCCGGAACGGCGGCCGCACGATCGCCATTCCGGTCAACTGTAATCGTCGGCACCGGCACAGTAACGGTACAATCGGCGCGATAGCCTTCGGTACAGTTGGAGCCGCCGCCCATGTCCACCGTCCCACTCGCCCAGATTCCCGCGCCGCACGATACGGCCACGCTCACCCTCGTCGACCAGCTCGTCCAGTGGGCGCGGCGCCGCATCGACGAACGCGTGTTCCGGCCCGGCATGCGGATGCCGTCGATCCGCAAGCTCGCGCTCGACAAGAGCGTGTCGCGCTTCACCGTGGTGGAAGCGTACGAACGGCTCGTCGCGCAGGGCTACCTCGACTCGCGGCGCGGCTCGGGCTTTTACGTGCGCGAGCGCACGGCCACCGGCCCGCTGCCGGCCGACAACGTGGTGCGCGTGGCCGAGGCCGCGCCGGTGCACAACACGATCGACGTGGTCTGGCTGCTGCGCAACATGCTGCATACCGCGAGCCCGGAAAAAGGGCCGGGTCTCGGCTACCTGCCGGGCCGCTGGCTCGACGGCGAGTTGATCACCGGTGCGCTGCGCGCGCTCGGGCGCCAGTCCGGCGCGCAGATGCTCGGCTTCGGCACCGCGCAGGGTTTCCTGCCGCTGCGCCAGCAGCTGCAGACGCGGCTCGCGGAAGTCGAGATCGGCGCGAAGCCCGAGCAGCTCGTGATGGTGTCGGGCATCACGCAGGCGATCGACCTGATCTCGCGGATCTACGTGCGTCCCGGCGATGCGGTGATCGTCGGCGATCCCGCGTGGTTCCAGATGTTCGGCCGCTTCGCGTCGCAGGGCGCGCAACTGGTCGGGATGCCCTATACGCCCGACGGCCCCGATCTCGACGCGCTGGAAACGCTCGTGCAGATGTGGCGGCCGAAGATGCTCGTGATCAATTCGGTGCTGCAGAACCCGACCGGCACGTCGCTGTCGGCCGCGCAGGCGTTCCGGATCCTGAAGCTCGCGGAGGCGTACGATTTCCTCGTCGTCGAGGACGACGTGTACGGCGACCTGTGCCCGCCGAGCTATTCGGCCACGCGGCTCGCGAGCCTCGACCAGTTGAAGCGCGTGATCTACCTGGGCAGCTATTCGAAGACGCTCGCGGCGAATTTGCGGGTCGGCTATGTCGCCTGCGCGCCGGAGATCGCGAAGGCGGTCACCGACCAGAAGATGCTGGTCGGGATGACGACGCCGGAGCTCAACGAGCGCGTGTTGTACAAGATCCTGACCGAAGGGCACTACCGGCGCCACGTCGAGCGGCTGCGCGCGCGGCTCGACGGCGTGCGCGACAAGACCGCGCGGATGCTCGAGCGTACCGGGCTGCGGCTCTTCACGATGCCGGCGGCCGGGATGTTCCTGTGGGCCGACACGGGCGTCGATTCGGATGCGCTCGCGGCCGCCGCGCACGAGGCAGGCTTCCTGCTGACGCCGGGGAGCCTGTTCTCGCCGCAGCAGTCGTCGTCGACGTGGACGCGCTTCAATGTCGCGAACTGCGGCGATCCGGCGCTGCCGGGGTTTCTCGCGCGCTATATCGACTCGGCGGCGCGGCGCGCGTCGTGACGGAGGGCGGCACGCCGCCCTTGAAATCCGCTCGCCCGTCCCCAGATACCCGCGCAAACCGCCTGCGCCAGGCGGTCGTCCTTGACGGGCCCGCCGGCATCGCGCGCCGGGCGCCCGCGCTACACCACTCAAGTTCAAGTAAGAGGAAACAGCATCCATGGCACACGAAACGATGAGCTTTCAGGCAGAGGTCAAGCAACTCCTCCACCTGATGATTCATTCGCTCTACAGCAACAAGGAAATCTTCCTGCGCGAACTGGTGTCGAACGCGTCCGACGCGGCCGACAAGCTGCGTTTCGAAGGGCTCGCGGACAACGCGCTGTACGAGAACGATCCGAACCTGCGCATCCGCATCGGCTTCGACAAGGCGGCACGCACGGTCACGATCGAGGACAACGGCATCGGCATGAGCCGCGACGAGGCGATCGCGAACCTCGGCACGATCGCGCGTTCGGGCACCAAGGAATTCTTCACGAAGCTGTCCGGCGACCAGCAGAAGGATGCGGCGCTGATCGGCCAGTTCGGCGTCGGCTTCTACTCGGGCTTCATCGTCGCCGACAAGATCACCGTCGAGACGCGCCGTGCCGGCCTGCCGGCGAACGAAGCCGTGCGCTGGGAAAGCGCGGGCGAGGGTGATTTCACGATCGACGCGATCGAGCGCGCGCAGCGCGGCACGAAGATCACGCTGCACCTGCGCGAAGGCGAGGACGAGCTGCTGTCGTCGCACCGCCTGAAGTCGATCATCCAGAAGTATTCCGATCACATCGCGCTGCCGATCCTGATGCAGAAGGAAGAGTGGGATCAGGAAAAGGGCGAGATGGTCCTGAAGGACGAGGACGAGACGGTCAACCAGGCGAGCGCGCTGTGGACGCGTTCGAAGAGCGACGTCACCGACGAGCAGTACACGCAGTTCTACCAGCACATCGCGCACGACCACCAGGATCCGCTCACGTGGACCCACAACCGCGTCGAGGGCCGCAGCGAATACACGCAGCTGCTGTTCGTGCCGGCGCACGCGCCGTTCGACCTGTGGAACCGCGACTACCGCGGCGGCCTGAAGCTGTACGTGAAGCGCGTGTTCATCATGGACGACGCCGAGCAGCTGCTGCCGCAATACCTGCGCTTCGTGAAGGGCGTCATCGATTCGGCCGACCTGCCGCTGAACGTATCGCGTGAAATCCTGCAGGAAAGCCGCGACGTGAAGGCGATCCGCGAAGGCGTGACCAAGCGCGCGCTGTCGATGCTCGAGGAGCTCGCGAACGCGGAAGAGGATGCCGGCAAGGAGAAGTACAAGACGTTCTGGAGCGCGTTCGGCCAGGTGCTGAAGGAAGGCCTCGGCGAGGATCACGCGAACCGCGAGCGCATCGCGAAGCTGCTGCGCTTCGCATCGACGCACGGCGACACCGACGCGCAGGACGTGTCGCTCGCCGACTACGTGTCGCGCATGAAGCCCGAGCAGAGCAAGATCTACTACGTGACCGCCGATACGTGGCAGGCCGCGAAGAACAGCCCGCATCTGGAAGTGTTCCGCAAGAAGGGTGTCGAGGTGCTGCTGCTGACCGATCGCGTCGACGAATGGATGCTGTCGTTCCTGCACGAGTTCGACGGCAAGCCGCTCGCGAGCGTGGCGCGCGGCGATCTCGACCTCGGCGAGCTGAACGACGAGGAAAAGAAGGCGCAGGAGCAGGCGGGCGAGGCGATCAAGCCGGTCGTCGAGAAGATGAAGGAAGCGCTCGGCGACAAGGTGAAGGAAGTGCGCGTCACGTTCCGCCTGACCGATTCGCCGTCGTGCCTCGTCGCCGACGACAACGACATGAGCGGCTACCTGCAGCGGATGCTGAAGGCGGCCGGCCAGAACGCGCCGGCGATGCAGCCGATCCTCGAGATCAATCCGGAGCATGCGCTCGTGAAGCAGCTGGATGCCGATAGCGCCCATTTCGGCGACTGGTGCCATCTGCTGTTCGACCAGGCGTTGCTGGCCGAAGGCGGGATGCTCGACGATCCGGCGAGCTTCGTGAAGCGGACCAACGCGCTGCTGCTGTCGCGCAGCGCGTGAACGCGCGGATGCGATTCGACGGCGCACGGGCGGGCTGGCGCGACACGCCCCGGCCCGGCTGCACGCTCGACCAGCGCGACTGGCTGACGCGCGGCGGTTCGCTGACCGCGCATCTCGCGCGGCTCGGCAGCGTGAGCGTGCGCGTGACGCGCGAGGCCGTCGACTGTCCGTGGTTCGACGAGCCGGACGCGCTCGACAGTGCGCCGCGCGCGCCGATGTGGGTGCGCGAGGTGATCCTGTCGGTCGACGGCACGCCGTACGTCGCCGCGCACAGCATCGCGCCGCTCGCGGCCAGCAAGGGTGTGTGGCAGGCGATGCGGCGGCTGCGCACGCGGCCGCTCGCGGAGCTGCTGTACAGCGATCCGCAGGTCGAGCGCTCCGCGCTCGTCAGCCGGCGCGTGATCGCAGGTCATCCGCTGTATGCGCTCGCGAGCCATGCGCTCGGCGCGGGCGTGCGCGCGCCGCATGCATTCGCTGCGCGGCGCTCGGTGTTCCAGCGGCACGGCAAGCCGCTGATGGTCACCGAATGCATGTTGCCCGCGCTGTGGCGCCATCTCGATGCGCACGGCGACGGGCCGCGCTCCGTCGGACCGCGCGGAGCAGCGTGATGCTGCAAGGCTTTCCGCCGGTCGTCGGGCCGCATACGCATACGATGATTCTCGGCAGCTTTCCGGGCGAGGCGTCGCTCGATGCCGCGCAGTACTACGCGCATCCGCGCAACCAGTTCTGGCGGTTGCTCGGTGCGGTGCTCGGCGAACCCGGGCTGCACGAACTCGTGTATGACGCGCGGCTCGAACGCGTGCTTGCGCACGGCATCGGCATCTGGGACGTGCTCGATGCATGCCATCGCAAAGGCAGTCTCGATTCGGCGATCCGGAATGCGAAGCCGAACGACTTTGCTTCGTTGCGCGAGCATGCGCCGTTGCTGAAGAAAGTCTGCTTCAACGGCAAGACGGCAGGGCGGTTTGCCGATGTGATCGGCGCGGCCGGTTATGAAACGCTCGTGTTGCCTTCGTCGAGTCCGGCGAATGCGACGTTGTCGTTCGAACAGAAACTGGTGCTCTGGCGCGCAATTCGCACCTGAGGCGCGCCGGATTCCGAGGATTCGGTGAAGCGGTATCAGGTGGGCGGCGGCATGTGCCTGGCGCCCCTGGCCGCGGCAATGCGACCTTGTGCGGCGACGAGTTGGTCGTCGGTGGTCGCCACCAGCCACAGACGTGCGTGCTCCTCGATCCGGCGGTTGTGGTCCTTCAACGGACCCATCGCGGCAGCGGCCTTCCAGACCACCGGGCCGATTCGGCTACTCCTGCCCGACGGCGCGCCTACCAGCAGGCAGTAAGGTCCCAGCGGAAGCGATACGAACGGAAGTGCCGGACTGGCGCTCACGCGCCAGTCGATGAACGGTGTGTCGCTGATCAGCAGCGGCGTGGGCAAGCCGTAGAGCACACTGAAATCGTACAGCGCCAGCTGTTCTCGCATGGCGACGTACGTTCGCCGGATGTCGTCGACAACCGCCGCGCGGATCTCGTCGTCGAACATGGGTTCCTGCGCGTAGCGGGCAAATGCCTGTCGAGCCTCCCGTTGATACGCGCTGAACAGGCCGATCTCCACGCAGTCCTGCACCGCGCGCTGAACCTCCGCGACAGAACCGGCTTCCGCTGGCGTGCCCAGTTGCGCAGCCCGCAAAAAGCGGGCAAGTCCTTCCTCGTGGATCGCAGGACCCTCCGCGGATGCGTCGTCGTCAACGTTCTTGCCAAGGGGCACGTAGATATATTTCTCGGCAGCGAAATGCGATTTCTTGCCTGCGTCGAACTTGATTTCGCCATCGACGCAATCGAGATAGCGCGTCCCGATTCGGCCGTGCTCCCAGACCCAATTCTTCAGGAACGGACGGAGTGGATGCAGTCTGTCGTGATCGGCCATCGCAACCTCCAGGTTTCCGTGTATGAGCCATTCCGGCAACGCGACGCACCCTCCGCGCCGTCGCAGGGGCCCGCACTACAACGCGAGCGTGCCCAGCTCCTCATAAGTACGATGCAGCCAGACCTTGACGCGCTGCCGCTCCAGCAAGCCGAGCCCCGTGGCGGCGCGGTCGGGATGATTGACCGCCGCCCAGAAGCTCGCGCTTTGACGATCGATCTTCTGCATCGTCGTGTCGGGCAGGCGGCGCAGCGTAATCACGCTGGCGCCGAGGGCCTCGGCCCGCTCGCGTTCGCCGGACGCCTCCAGAATCTCGAAGCGATCGCCGCGGACTTCATTCAGTACCAGCACCAGCCTGATGCGTCCACCGAATTCGTCGAGCCAATGCCGCAGCAGATCGACCGAATCGCGTCCGGTGTCCATCACGTGCCACCACGTCAACGTGAGGCCGTGCTCTTCGGCAAAATCCAGCACGTCCGAATCGTCGAGCCATCTTGCGAGCGACTGCCGCGTCTGGGCTGCGAGGTCGACCAGTATGCGCCGCTGCGGATCTTCGAGCGCCGATTCCATGACCGGATCGAGGCTGTCATGCTGGTCGAGCACGGCAGGCGCGGCAAAATCGGCATAGAACCGCAGTAGCGCGCCGTGCGATCGGTCGGTATCGAAGCCCATGAAGGGCACGCTCCGATCGATGAAATACTGGGCCAGCACACGGGCGGCGAGCGATTTGCCGACGCCGCCTTTTTCCCCGCCGATGAAGTGGATGTGACTCATGATTACGAAATCCCGTGTGATGGAGCCGGTATGGCCGGAACGGATGTTGGCAGGCTTCGATGACGTTACGGCGTAACAGGTCACGTCGAAAGAAAATGCAGGTGCGACAGCAGCATGCTGTCTGATCGACGCCGATGTCAAACTGAACAAAATGGCAGCGCGAGCATGCGCCATCTCTGAAGCGTGAACCTAGAAGCGCTCGACGCGCACCTCGACCGAATCCTTGGGCACGGTCAATCGCGTGCGATCGAGCAGGGCATCTGCGGGCGCGGTGCCGTCCGGGTTCAGCGGCCTCACTTTGTTGAACACCACGCAAAAAAGCTCCGGCGTGACGGTGGCTGACGCATAGCCCTGTGCGTCGTGGTCGGCGTGGCGCAGATCGGGGTTGTTCGTCGTCAGGAAGGTGTCGAGTTTGGCCGGGGTGGCGGCCAGTGACGCAAACGGCGTGCCGCTCCATGCGGCTTTCAGGTAGGAATAGAAGGACGCGCTGCTGATGCCTGCGCAGACGAAGTCGACGGCCACGGGCGAACCTTTTGCAGGGTCGGGGTCCTCCCGCACGATGCCGCACTGAAACGCATGCAGGTCCCCGCTGATCGCGACGACGTTGCGGATTCCCTGCTCGTTCAGGTATGAGAGCAGCTCGCGTTTGTGCGCCGGATAGCCGTCCCATGCGTCGCAATCGATCACGAGGCGTGCCGCCGGTGTCTGCGGCGCGCCTGGCATCACGGCCCACAGTCGGTTCAACATCACCTCGTTGCCCCACACCTTCCAGGTCGCAGGCGAACCCTTCATCGTGGCCTTCCACCATTGCGTCTGCTCCGGGCCGAGCATCGTCGGCGCGCGACCAAGCTGCGCGGTAGCCTGCGCCTCCAGGCGCTGCAGCACACCCTGGTTGACGAAGTAGCGCGAGCCGGCTGCGTCGTCGCCATTGACCGGGTCGTGCCCGCGTGCACGCGCGACAGACGCCTCGCTGACGACATGGTCGTCGCGATACAGCCGCTCGTCCGTCATCACGAGATGCATCAGCGTGCCGAAGCGAAATTCGCGATAGATACGAATGTTGGTGTACGACGGATTGTCCGGTTCGAAGCGCACGTCGCTCCAGTCCACCGGCATGTACTCCGCCCACGCGCGACTGGCGTTGCGGCGGCGCTGCGTCTCCTGCCTTTCCTCGTTGGTGTAGACCTGATGATCCTGCCAGCAGTCGTCGGAAAATTCGTGGTCGTCCCATATCGCGATCATCGGCAGGCGCTGGTGCAGCGTCTGCAAGCGCGGGTCGGTACGATAGGTGCGATAGAGCGTCCGATAGTCTTCGAGCGTATCGGCATACACGCGGCCATCGGCGAGCGGCTTTCCGTCAGGCAGGCGCAGCGGAGGGTGCGCCGCCTCGACCGTGCCGGGTCTCGAGGCCCCAACCGTCTCATAGATGTAATCGCCCACATGCACGACGAAATCGAGATCGCTTTCGGCTGCCAGCAGGCTCATGGCTTGCCAGTGATTGATGCTCCAGTCCTGGCAGGTGAGCCATGCGAAGCGAACGCGGTGGTTGGCCTCGTCAACATCGGGAGCCGTGCGCGCGACGCCGGTGGCACTCACGTCGCCGCCGGCGACGAACCGGTAGTGGTACGTGAGATTCGGTGCGAGCGCCGTTACCTTCGCGCGCACGGTGAAGTCATAGATGGCGCGTGCTCCCAACGGAACGCTGGCGACGAGCGCCGAGAAATCCGGCCGCGTCGATACTTCGAGCCGTAACGGGATCGTGTGCGCGACGCCTTTCGCGCGGTGTCGCGCGTTCTCGGCGACGGGCACGCAGCGCGTCCAGAACACGACGGAGCGATCGCGCGGATCACCGCTGGCGACGCCTTGCGGGAACCGATACCGGCCTTTGCGCGCGGCGCTGGCAGATCGGGCCGACAGCGGCACGCCAAGCGTACCGGTGGCTGCCGCAACCGTGAAAAAGGTCGACGACTTGAGGAAATGGCGGCGATCCATCGATCCTCCCGATCGACATACCAAGGATGCCAGGAGAGGGGCGTCGCGATGCAGCAGTACGCGATTGCGTCGCTCGCCCTGCAATCCGGAACATCGGCACGACGTTGCCGTCAGGCGGCGAATACGACTTCGATGTGCCCTTCGACTTCGGACTGACGGTCAGGCCCGACGACGATCTGCACGTCGCGTCCGAGCTTCGCCAGACATTCGAGCATCTTCGTTTCGCTCACGCCGCGAAACTGCCCGCGCAGCATGTTCGACAGCTTCGGCTGCGTCATGCCGAGCAGCCGGGCCGCCTGCTGCTGCGTCCATTTGCGCGCCTTGATGATCTCCGCGATCTTGGCGGCGAGTTGAGCCTTCACGCGCATTTCGTCGGCATCGCGCATGCCCAGATCAGCGTAGACGTTCCCGCTGCCCGGTTCGATTTCGATCATCGTCTTGCTCCTTGTGCGTGTGCTTCGGCTGCTTTCAGGCGTGCGCGGACGAGATCGCTGCCCGGCTTCGGCGTCGCGATGCCGCACGATGATTTTTTCTGGAAGCAGTGCAGCACGTAGACGCTGCTCCCGAGCTTCACCGTGTAGACGGCGCGGTATGTGCCGTTGTCTTCCGATTCCACGATCTCGAGCACGCCGGCCGATCCGAATCCTCGCAACGGTTTCGCCTGCTCGTGCTTGCGTCCGGTCTGCGCCAGATACAGCGCATAACCGAACGTGTCCTGCACGGCTTCGGGCATCGCTTTGAGGTCCTTGCGCGCCGAGCCGAGCCAATACAGCGGTTTGATGTACGGATCCATCGATGAATTTATCCCTATTTGGGTATATTTTCAAGGTGCGCGCAGGAACCCGGTGCGACCGTTCGCATGCGGTGCGGGGGCGGGGCAGGCTGGAGGTGAACGCCGACGGGCGATGCCGGCGGCACCGCGGTGCGTGTTGACGAAGGCGAGCGCGCGCGTGATCTTCCGGCCGATGGCCGTTCCTTCACATCTTTGCGTCGCGGGGAGACCGGGGCAATTCAGCCGTTCGACAGAGGGCGATCGCTGTGGGGCGATGACGGCGGGAAGCGGGTTGTTCGTTGCCGAAGAGCGGCGATCGCACGTGCGTGCGTGTCGCACCTTCGAGGTCGTGCGTCCTCCTTCGATCAATGAACGCAGCGCAGCGCCAACGGCGCGGTGAAGTCGAAGTCGTGCATGACCAAGCGTGCGGTGCGGTTCCCGCTGCCACCAATGCTATCCTCTCGTCCGCTCATCCAGCGTCACCCAGCGAGATTCAATCATGACCCGACTGATCAAGCGCGCGTCCGCCGAGGCGCGCGCGTTCAAAAAACGCAAGCCGTCCGCCTACAACGGCTCCGAACAGCTCCAGCCGCCGCGCGTGAAGCGCCGCCCGGAGATCGACGAACACGACGACGTGCCCGTCCTCGACGCACCGCGCAAGCCGCGCTTCGCGCCCGTCACGTTCTCGGAAGAGCGCGGCGTGCGCTTCCTGCACTTCGGTACCGAATGGGTGCAGGGCGCGATGCGGATTTCGAAGCCGCTCGCCATCGAGCTCGAATACGCGCAGCAGATGATGGCGTGGCTGCTGTTCCTCGAAACGCCCGAGCGGATCGTCCAGCTCGGGCTCGGCACCGGCGCGCTGACGAAGTTCTCGCACCGCTTCCTGCCGCACGCGAAGGTCGAAGCCGTCGAACTGAACCCGGCCGTGATCGTCGCCGCACGCACGATGTTCGCGCTGCCGCCCGACGACGCACGCCTCGTCGTGCACGAAGCCGACGCGTGGGACTTCGTCAACGATCCGGCCAACCGCGGCACGACGGGCGCACTGCAGATCGACCTGTACGACGCGACCGCACGCGGCCCGGTGCTCGACAGCGTCGCGTTCTACCGCGCGGTGCGCGGCTGCCTCGCCGACGCCGGCATCGCGACGATCAACCTGTTCGGCGACCATCCGAGCTTCGTGCGCAACATGAAGCACCTGAACGCGGCGTTCGACCATCGCGTGATCGCGCTGCCGGAAGTGCACGACGGCAACCGGATCGCGATCGCGTTCTCGGGCCCTGCGCTCGACGTGTCGTTCGCGCAGCTGGAAGCCCGCGCGAAACTGATCGAGGACACGCTGAAGCTGCCCGCGCGCAAGTGGGTGAAAGCTTTGAAAGAAACGATCGGCGCACGCGAATCCTCGTTCGCGATCTGACGCTCATGCGCCGGCCGCATGCCGGTGCAACCGCGTGACTGGGGGCGGATCACCTCGGGTTCGCCCCCGCTTGACCGCGCGTTCGCGGCTCCTATACTGGCGCGAAGCCAGGGGAGCCGCAGCTTACCCGTTTTGCCGCTCCTCTCGCCGCCGTACCCGCTTGACAAGATCGATAACCGGGAAAGATGAGGAGACGTCATGGCTCACGATGCCGACGCCAATCGGGCCGCCAAGCGCTGGCTCTGGCTGCTGGTACTGCCGCTGATCGCGATGGTGTGGGTACCGTCGTACAGCAAGATCGAACCGCAATGGTTCGGATTTCCGTTCTTCTACTGGTACCAGCTCCTTTGGGTCTTCATTAGCGCGGTGATCACCGCGTTCGTCTATTTCAAGACCAAGAACGCGTGGAAGGCGAGCGGCCCGCAGGGAGGTGCGCGATGAATCTCGGCGCGACCTTCGTCTTCGTGCTCCTGTTCATCGGAGTCACGATCATCGGTTTCCTGGCCGCGAACTGGCGGCGCGGCGATCTCGCCCACCTCGACGAATGGGGCCTCGGCGGCCGCCGCTTCGGCACGATCGTCACGTGGTTCCTGCTCGGCGGCGACCTCTACACGGCCTATACGTTCGTCGCGGTGCCCGCGCTCGTGTTCGGCGCCGGCGCGATGGGCTTCTTCGCGCTGCCCTACACGATCCTGATCTACCCGTTCGCGTTCGTCGTGTTCCCGAAGCTGTGGAGCATCGCGAAGCGCCACGGCTACGTGACGGCCGCCGACTTCGTGAACGCACGCTACGGCAGCCGGATGCTCGCGCTCGCGATCGCGGTGACGGGCATCCTCGCGACGATGCCGTACATCGCGCTGCAGCTCGTCGGCATCGAAGTCGTGATCGGCGCGCTCGGCTTCGACACGACGGGCTTCGTCGGCGACCTGCCGCTGATCATCGCGTTCGCGATCCTCGCCGCGTACACGTACACGTCGGGGCTGCGCGCGCCCGCGATGATCGCGATCGTGAAGGACATCCTGATCTACATCACGATCGCCGCGGCGGTCATCGTGATCCCGGCGAAGCTCGGCGGCTTCGGCCACATCTTCGCGAGCGTGCCGCCCGCGAAGCTGCTGCTGAAGGCGCCGGACGCGGCGAGCCTGAACGGCTACAGCGCGTACGTGACGCTCGCGATCGGCTCGGCGCTCGCGCTGTTCCTGTATCCGCACTCGGTCACGGCGATCCTGTCGTCGTCGTCCGGCAACTCGATCCGCCGCAACATGGCGATGCTGCCCGCGTACTCGTTCGTGCTCGGCCTGCTCGCGCTGCTCGGCTACATGGCGCTTGCGGCGGGCGTGAAGGACATGCCGCAGTACGCGCCGTACTTCAAGGCGTTCGGCCCGAACTTCGCGGTGCCCGCGCTGTTCCTCGAGTATTTCCCGTCGTGGTTCGTCGGCGTCGCGTTCGCGGCGATCGGCATCGGCGCGCTGGTGCCGGCGGCGATCATGTCGATCGCGGCCGCGAACCTCTATACGCGCAACATCCACCGCGAGTTCATCAACCGCAACATGACGCACGACCAGGAGACGCACGTCGCGAAGCTCACTTCGCTGATCGTGAAGGTCGGCGCGGTCGCGTTCATCCTCGGGCTGCCGCTCACCTATGCGATCCAGCTGCAGCTGCTCGGCGGGATCTGGATCATCCAGACGCTGCCCGCGATCGTGCTCGGCCTGTACACGCGGCTGCTCGACCATCGCGGCCTGCTGGCCGGCTGGGCGGCCGGCATCGTGTGCGGCACGTGGATGGCGGTGTCGCTGAAGCTTGCGAGCTCGATCTTCACGATCCACCTGTTCGGCCTCGCGATTCCCGGCTACGCGGCCGTGTGGTCGCTGGTCGTGAACCTGGTGGTGGCGGTGGCGGTGAGCGTGCTCGTGCGCGCGATGGGCATGGCGCATGCGGAGGATCGCACGCGGCCGGAGGATTATCTCGACGTCGTCGAGGGTTGATGCGGGCGGCGCGGCCGCGTGTCGCGGGCCGCGCATCGCGCAGCGGCAACGACGCCCGTCACTGCGAAGTGGCGGGCGTTTTCGCTGGCGTCAGCCCTGCGCGCGTTTCACGAGATCCTCGCGTTGCGACAGGTCTTCGACGTTGACCATCCAGTGCACGCCGAAACGGTCCTTCGCCATCCCGAAGCCGAGCGCCCAGAACGTCTTGCCGAACGGCATCGTCACTTCGCCGCCGTCGGCGAGCGCATTGAACAGCTTCTGGCCTTCCTCGACCGTCGCCGGGTTCAGCGAAAGCGAATAGCCGGCGTGCGTGCCGCCCGGCTGGCTGCAGTCGCCGTCCGAGCACATGATCATCGAGTCGCCGATCATGAAGCTCGCATGCATCACCTTGTCGGCCATCTCGGGCGTGATCGCGTGTTCGGGATTCGGCGGCGCATCCTTGAAGTGCATCTTGAACATCGTCTTCGCGCCGAGCGCCTTTTCGTAGAACTGAAGGGCCTCTTCCGCGCGGCCGTAGAACGTCAGATACGGTTGGACTTGCATCGTTGTCTCCTGTTGACCGGGCCGGCGTGTCGGTGCCGGCGCGGGTACTTCCAAGATTGACCGGGAAGAGCACGCCGGGATGCGGCCGGCGCACTCGTGACGTGGATTGTAGTGCGCGTGCCTGACGATGGAATGAAAAATAAAAACGGCCGCGAACACGCGGTTCGCGGCCGTTCGTCACGCCTGCTGACGGCTGTTGTCAGGGTTGCTGACAGTTCAACTGACGGCCGTCACGTCACGTGCGGCGCGGTTCAGCGCAGCCCGTCGATCAGCTTTTCGAGCTTCACCGCGTCGGCGGCGAACACGCGGATGCCTTCGGACAGCTTTTCGGTCGCCATCGCTTCGTCGTTCAGCTGGAAGCGGAACGATGCCTCGTCGATCGCGACGCGCTCGGTCGGCTTGTCCAGCAGCGCGTCCGGCGACAGCTTGCGCGCCACCGTGTCGGTGCTGTCGTGCAGCTTCTGCAGCAAATCGGGGCTGATCGTCAGCAGGTCGCAGCCCGCGAGCTCGGTGATCTGGCTCGTCGTGCGGAAGCTCGCGCCCATCACTTCGGTGTTGTAGCCGAACGTCTTGTAGTAGGTGTAGATGCGGCGCACCGACTGCACGCCCGGATCGTTCGCACCGCCGTTCTTCGCTTCATCCCAGTCGGCGCCGGCCTGCTTCTTGTACCAGTCGTAGATGCGGCCGACGAACGGCGAGATCAGTTGCGCGCCGGCTTCCGCGCACGCGGCGGCCTGCACGAGCGAGAAAAGCAGGGTCATGTTGCACTTGATCCCTTCCTTCTGCAGCACCTCGGCCGCGCGAATGCCTTCCCACGTCGACGCGAGCTTGATCAGGATGCGCTCGCGGCCGACGCCGGCGGCTTCGTACAGTGCGATGAGTTCGCGACCCTTGTCGATCGAGCGCTGCGTGTCGAACGACAGGCGCGCATCGACCTCGGTCGACACGCGGCCCGGAATCAGCTTCAGGATCTCGGTGCCGAATGCGATCAGCAGGCGGTCGATGATGAAATCGGTGCTTTCGTTGCGATGATCGCGGACGGTTTTCTCGAGGATCGGCTTGTATGCGTCCTTCTGGACGGCCTTCAGGATCAGCGACGGGTTCGTGGTCGCATCCTGCGGCTTGTATTGCGCAAGCTGCTGGAAATCGCCCGTGTCGGCGACGACGGTCGTGTACTGCTTCAGCTGGTCGAGTGCGGTAGTCATGGCGATTCGGAAGAAGGGCGCGGTGCGCCGGGTTCTCACGGGCCGCGCGAGCGCGGCGGCGAAGCGAGGCGGCGCCGGGCGCCGCCTTCGATCCATCATTTTAGGCCCGATTCGTGTCGGGCACGTTTTGGCAGGTCCGGCGCCTGCCGTGGCGGGCGTCGCGCCGCATCACGCGGGGCGCCGCGCGTTCAGGATCACCTGCGTGACGATCCCCGCGACGAGGCCCCAGAACGCCGAGCCGATCGACAACAGCGTCAGACCCGACGCGGTGACCATGAACGTGACGAGCGCGGCTTCGCGCTGCTTCACGTCCTGCATCGCGTTCGCGAGCCCGCTCATGATCGAGCCGAACAGCGCGAGCGCGGCGACCGACACGACGAGCGCCTTCGGCAGTGCCGCGAACAGCGCGGCGATCGTCGCGCCGAAGATCCCGGCGATCAGGTAGAACGTGCCGCACCACACGGCGGCCGTGTAGCGCTTCGCGTGATCCTCGTGCGCTTCGGGGCCCGTGCAGATCGCCGCGGTGATCGCCGCAAGGTTCACGCCGTGCGAGCCGAACGGCGCGAGCAGCAGCGACGCGAGGCCGGTGGACGCGATCAGCGGCGACGACGGGGTCGAATAGCCGTCCGCGCGCAGCACCGCGATGCCCGGCACGTTCTGCGACGCCATCGCGACGACGAACAGCGGAATGCCGATGCTGACGATCGACGCGATCGAGAACGCGGGCATCGTGAACACGGGTTGCGCGAGCGCGATGTGGAAGCGGCTGAAGTCGAGCAGGCCGAGGCCGCCGGCCGCCACGGTGCCGACGAGCAGCGTCGTGACGATCGCGTAGCGCGGCGCGAGCCGCTTGACGATCAGGTAGGTGAAGAACATCGCGAGCACGAGCGCGGTCTGGAACTGCGCGGCGCGGAAGATCTCGATGCCGATCTCGAACAGGATGCCCGCGAGCAGGGCGGCAGCGATGCCGGCCGGAATGCGCCGCATCAGCGTGTCGAACAGCCCGCTCAGGCCGACCGCGGTCAGCAGCAGTGCGCACACGACGAACGCGCCGATGGCCTCGGGATACGGCACGCCGGGCAGCGACGCGATCAGCAGCGCGGCGCCGGGCGTCGACCAGGCGACCACGACGGGCGCGCGAAAGCGCAGCGACAGGCCGATCGTCGTCAGCGCCATGCCGATCGACAGCGCCCAGATCCACGACGAGATCTGCGCGTCGGTCAGGTGCGCGGCGCGGCCGGCCTGGAACATCAGCACGAGCGAGCTCGTGTAGCCCGTCATCATCGCGACGAAGCCGGCGACCAGCGCCGAGACGGACGTATCGGTGAAAAAGCGGCGGCCGCCGGCGCGGCCAGCGCTCGCGGTGGGCGAAGGGTTCATGCTATCTCCGGGGGAGGCCGCCTGGACGCGGCCTTCGTGTCTGCAGGGTGGGTTCGTTACTTGCTGAGTGCGCGCATCGCGGTTTCGAGGCCCGCGAGCGTGAGCGGGTACATGCGCTGACCGAGCACGTCGCGAATGATCGAGACCGATTGCCGGTATTCCCATAGCCGCTCGGGCTCCGGGTTCAGCCAGGCATGGTGGGGGAACTGGTCGGCGAGGCGGCGCAGCCAGACGGCGCCGGCTTCCGGATTGTTGTATTCGACCGAGCCGCCGGGCTGCAGCACCTCGTACGGGCTCATCGTCGCGTCGCCGACGAAGATCAGCTTGTAGTCGGGCGTGAACTTGTGCAGCACGTCCCACGTCGCGGTGCGCTCTGCGTGACGGCGGCGATTGTTCTTCCACAGGTGGTCGTACACGCAGTTGTGGAAGTAGTAGAACTCCAGGTGCTTGAACTCGGCCTTCGCGGCCGAGAACAGCTCCTCGGTGCGCTTGATGTGGTCGTCCATCGAGCCGCCGACGTCGAGCAGCATCAGCACCTTCACGTTGTTGTGGCGCTCGGGCACCATCCGCAGGTCGAGCCAGCCGGCGTTCGCGGCCGTGCTGCGGATCGTGCCGGGCAGGTCGAGCTCCTCGGCCGCGCCTTCGCGCGCGAAGCGGCGCAGGCGCCGCAGCGCGACCTTGATGTTGCGCGTGCCGATCTCGACCGAGTCGTCGTAGTCGCGGTACGCGCGCGCCTCCCACACCTTGACCGCGGTGCGGTTGCCGTTCGACGGGCCGCCGATGCGCATGCCTTCTGGGTTGTAGCCGCCGTGCCCGAACGGCGACGTGCCGCCGGTGCCGATCCACTTGTTGCCGCCTTCGTGGCGTTCCTTCTGCTCGTCGAGCAGTTCCTTCAGGCGCTCCATCAGCTTGTCGAGGCCGCCCATTGCTTCGATCTGCGCCTTTTCCTCCGGCGACAGCTCGCGCTGGAGGCGTTTCTCGAGCCAGTCGAGCGGAACGTCGAACGCCTCGGAAGGCAGCGCGGACACGCCGTGGAAATACGCGCCGAACGCCTGGTCGAACTTGTCGAAATACTGCTCGTCCTTGACGAGCGTCATCCGCGCGAGGAAGTAGAACGCGTCGATCGACGGCGAGATCAGTCCGGCCTTCAGCGATTCGAGCAGCGTCAGGTATTCCTTCACCGAGACGGGCAGCTTGGCTGCGCGCAGCGCGTAGAAGAAATTGAGCAGCATGGCCGGGCCTTCGCGGGTGGGTTACCGGTTGTGCCGGTTCATGTAGACGAGCCGCTCGAGCAGGCTCAGGTCCTGCTCGTTCTTCAGCAGCGCGCCCGCGAGCGGCGGCACGATCTGCTTCGCGTCGACGCCGCGCAGCGCGTCGGCCGGGATGTTCTCGGCGAGCAGCAGCTTCAGCCAGTCGAGCAGTTCGGACGTCGACGGCTTCTTCTTCAGCCCCGACACGGCGCGCAGCTCGAAGAAGCTCTCGAGCGCCGCGCGCAGCAGTTCCTCGCGGATGTCCGGGAAGTGGACCGCGACGATCTGCTGCATCGTCGACGGATCGGGAAACTGGATGTAGTGGAAGAAGCAGCGGCGCAGGAATGCGTCCGGCAGCTCCTTCTCGTTGTTCGACGTGATGATCACGAGCGGGCGGTGCTTCGCGCGCACGGTCTCGCGCGTCTCGTACACGTGGAATTCCATCCGGTCGAGCTCGCGCAGCAGGTCGTTCGGGAATTCGATGTCGGCCTTGTCGATCTCGTCGATCAGCAGCACGCTCGGGCGCTCGGCGTCGAACGCCTGCCACAGCACGCCCTTCACGATGTAGTTCGCGATGTCCTTCACGCGCGCGTCGCCGAGCTGCGAGTCGCGCAGCCGCGACACCGCGTCGTATTCGTACAGGCCCTGCTGCGCCTTCGTCGTCGACTTGATGTGCCACTGCAACAGCGGCATGTCGAGCGCGGCCGCCACTTCCTCGGCGAGCATGGTCTTGCCGGTGCCGGGCTCGCCCTTGATCAGCAGCGGGCGCTGCAGCGTCAGCGCGGCATTGACCGCGAGCTTCAGGTCGTCGGTGGCGACGTAGTGCGAGGATCCTTCGAAACGCATGGCGGCGCTCTTTCCTGGTCGCAAAAAAACCCAGTATAAGTCAGAAGGGCTGTCCGGTTGGGCCGGGGCCGCGTATCGTTGCGGGGCTGCGGCGGGGCGGGCCGGGGCGCCGTATGGACGCATTCCCCGCCGACGCGGTACAATCTGGCCGTTTTTTTTGGCCTGCGTGGCGACCGACAAGCAAAACGGCGCGGGCCGTTGCCGCTTCGGCGCCAGTTTCCCCTCAAGCTAGGTTACAAGAGCTATGAACAAATTCGTCGGCAAACACGTGGTTGTCGCAGCGCTCGTGGCGCTCGCTGGCAGCGCGCAGGCGGCCGGTGTGGTCGGCAACCCGAAGGACGGGGCGAGCAAGGCCGCCATGTGCATCGGTTGCCACGGCATCCAGGATTACCGCTCGGCGTATCCGGAGGTCTACCGGGTGCCCGTCCTCGGCGGCCAGAACCAGCAATACCTCGAGAACGCGCTGAAGGCCTACCGCAAGAAGGATCGTCACTTCCCGTCGATGAACGCGATCGCCGGTTCGCTGACGGATCAGGACATCGCGGATCTGGCGGCTTACTACGCCGTCCAGAAGGCCGACACGAAGGACAATCCCTACAAGTAAAGCGCGCGCCGCCGATCTGACCGGCGGGACAGGAGCATTCATGAACAACGCATTCAAGACGGCGGCGGTTGCACTGGCGGCCGGCCTCGCGATCGGTACCGCGCATGCGGCGGACACCACGAAGGGCAAGGAGCTGGTCGAGTCGCACAACTGCGCGGCCTGCCACGGCGCGCAGCTGAACAAGCCGATCAACGCAGAATATCCGCGCCTCGCGGGCCAGCACGCCGACTATCTCGTGTGGGCGATGCGCCAGTACCAGATGGGGCTGACGAACCCGCTGCTCGGTCGCAACAACGCGATCATGCAGGCGCAGGTGCAGAACCTGTCGGTCAGCGACATGAAGGACATCGCGGCCTACATCGAGTCGCTGAAAGAGACGGATCTCGTCTTCAAGAAGTAAGCGCGCCGGACCTTGCTGGTCCGTGCAGCCGGAATACCCCGCCGCGGCGGGGTATTTTTTTGTCCGCGGCCTCAGTCGCGCGACGCGCGGCGCAGGATGCGCTGCAGGTACGCGTCCGTATCGGGCGGCGTGCCGGTGCGCTGCGCTTCCCAGATCGTCTCGCCGAGGCATTCCATGATCATGTGCTGCGCCTCGTGGGTCGAGTCGAGCTTCGCGGCCAGCTTGTCGTGCGCGGCGCGGATGCCGGGCGGCTGGTCGATCGACAGCTGCTCGCTGATCGCGAGGTGCATCGACAGATGCAGGAACGGGTTCGTGCGGCCTTCCTCGGGCGTGTAGTTGCGCGCGGCGGCGCCGTCGGCGTCCGCGAGGTCGTCGTGGTATTCCGGATGCTCGACGATCCAGTCGGCTGCCATCGCTTCCAGCGGCGTCAGGATCTCGCCGGCGCGCTGCTTGCGCCAGGTCTCGGTGAAAAAGCGACGGACTTCGTCGCGACTCGGATTGAACATGGTGGGGAAACGTCGTGATTCGGGCGGCGTCATGCCGCGTCGCGCATTGTACGCCGGGTCGGCGCGCGGCGCTGGCGGCGGGTGGGGCCGGCGGGGCGCTTGCGGCGCGCAGCGGATGCAGCGGATGCAGCGGGCGCGGCGGGCGCATCGGGCGCATCGGGCGCCGTGCCGATAGGTGCGGGCCGGCGCGCAACGGGTAAGCGCGGGCTAGGCCGCCGGCAGCCGCGCCGCTACACTCCGACGATTGCCGTCGTCGCGCTCGCACCGCACCATCATGTCCGCCACCGTCCGCTCATCGTCCGCCGCGCTACAGGGCGCGCTCTATGTCGCGCTGTCCGCCGCCGCATTCGGCGCGATGGCAATCTTCGGCCGCTATGCGTATGCGGCCGGCGTCGACGTGCTCGGGCTGCTGATCGTGCGCTTCGCGATCGGCGGCGCGATCCTTGCCGCGATCGCGCGGCACCGCCGCGTCGCATGGCCGCGCGGCCGCACGCTCGCGCCGCTCGTCGCGATGGGAGCGCTCGGCTACGTCGGGCAGTCGTTCTGCTATTTCAGTGCGCTCCAGCATGCGCAGGCGAGCCTCGTCGCCTTGCTGCTGTACCTGTATCCGGCCTTCGTCACGCTGCTGGCCGCATGGTGGCTCGGCGAGCGCCTCACGCGCGCGAAGGCGGTCGCGCTCGTGCTCTGCGTCGCGGGCTCCGCGCTGATGGTCGGCGGCGGCCACGGCGAGCCGCTCGGCATCGCGCTCGCGCTGGCCGCCGCGGTGATCTATTCGCTGTACATCGTCGGCGGCACGAAGGCGACGCGCGGCGTCGATCCGCTCGCGACTACCGCGATCATCTGCCTGTCGGCGACCGCGACGCTCGTCGCGATCGCGATCGTGCGGACCGCAGCGTTCGGCGCGCCGCCGCGCTGGCCGGCGACGGCCGGCGGCTGGGCGTCGATGCTCGCGATCGCCTTGGTGTCGACGGTCGCCGCGATGCTCGCGTTCTTCGCCGGGCTCGAGCGGCTGGGGGCCGCGCGCACGTCGATGCTGTCGACGCTCGAGCCGGTCGTGACGGTCGCGCTCGCGGCGCTGCTGTTCGGCGAGGCGCTGTCGCCGTTGCAGTGGATCGGCGGCGTCGCGATCCTCGCGGCCGTGCTCGCGCTCGTGCGCGCGGGCGGCGCGGCGGCCGACGACGCGACGGCGACGTCCAACGCATAGCAGGGCAGGGACAAGGCGCGGGCGCCGCAAAGGCGTCCGCGGGTCGTGCCGCGCGCTGCCCTCGGCACGAGCAGTACCAGCGGCCGCGTGCAGTGCGTCAGCCGCGGCTGACGCTCACTCGTTGGGCGGCGGCGTCTTCGGTCGGAATTCGCACAGCGGCTCGATCGCGCAGTGCCAGCATTCGGGCTTGCGCGCCTTGCACACATAGCGCCCGTGCAGGATCAGCCAGTGATGCGCGTCCTGTAGGAATTCCTTCGGCGTGAACTTCTCGAGCGCGGCCTCGACGGCCCGCACGTCCTTGCCCGGCGCGAGCCCCGTGCGGTTCGCGACGCGGAAGATGTGCGTGTCGACCGCGATCGTCGGCTGGCCGAATGCGGTGTTCAGCACGACGTTCGCGGTCTTGCGGCCGACGCCCGGCAGGCTCTCGAGCGCTTCGCGATCGGCCGGCACCTCGCCGTCGTAGCGCTCGAGCAGGATGTTGCACGTCGCGATCACGTTCTTGGCCTTGGTGCGGTACAGGCCGATCGTCTTGATGTAGTCGGCGACGCCTTCTTCACCGAGCGCGACGATTTGTCGCGGGGTGTTCGCGACCGGAAACATCTTGCGCATCGCCTTGTTGACCGACACGTCGGTCGCCTGCGCGGACAGCATCACCGCGATCAGCAACTCGAACGGCGTCGTGTATTCGAGCTCGGTGGTCGGATGCGGATTGAGGCTTTGCAGCGTTTCGTAGATCGCGCGTCGTTTCGTGGCGTTCATGGACGGTTCTTGTCGGGCGGCGCGGACGGGCCGTTCCGGTCGTCGTGGTCCGGATCGCCGGGGGTGTCGCCGGCGGCCTCGGCATCGCGCTGCGCCTGCTGTTCGGCGAGCCGCTTGCGGCGGGCTTCGGCCGCGTCGATCTGCGCCTGCACGGCCGCGCTCACGCCTTCGGTGTTCTTCGGCCCGGCGCCTTGCCCGGACAGTTCTTCCTTCTTCTTGCGGGCGCGTTCGAGCGCGGCCGCGATGATCGCGCGTTTCTTCGCGTCGGCGTCGTCGGCTGGGGCCGCGCCCGCTGCACCCGGCTGTTCCGCGGCCGGCGCAGCCTTGGCCGCGCTGGCGCCCGCGCTGGCCGCGCGGCGGGCGGCGGCGCGCGCCTCGGCGGCCTCGCGTTCGCGACGCTGGCGGGCGAGCCGGCGGTCGTGGCGCTCGCGCGCGGCGTCCGCCTGTTCCTGCGACCACGCGTCCCAGCCGGTGCGCTCGTCGGTCACGGGGACCATCGCGATGCAGTCGACCGGGCAGGGCGGTACGCACAGGTCGCAGCCCGTGCACAGCGATTCGACGATCGTGTGCATCTGTTTCGGTGCGCCGACGATCGCGTCGACCGGGCACGCCTGCATGCACAGCGTGCAGCCGATGCACAGGCTTTCGTCGATGAACGCGACGGCGCGCGGATGCTCGGCGCCGTTGACGGGGTTCAGCGGGATCACGGGCTTGCCGAGCAGGCGCGCGAGGCGCGCGATGCCTTCGGCGCCGCCGGGCGGGCACTGGTTGTAGTTCGCGTCGCCGGCGGCGATCGCTTCGGCGTACGGACGGCAGCCGTTATAGCCGCACTTCGTGCATTGCGTCTGGGGAAGCAGATCTTCGATGCGATCCGCGAGGGTCTTGGAATCGGTCACGGTGACAACGGGCGCAGCAGCGCCGAATGGCTCTCGGCCGCGTCTGGCGCGGCCGGAAAGGTTTGCCAAACCTTGATTATCGCCGATTTCCCGCATTGCGCTGGACGCTGTCTGTGCGCATAATCGAACCGCTTTTTTGCAGGGGCTCAGCAGGAGGGCGGCCGCATGCGGCGCGCTCGTTCCAGGGCAGCCGGCGCCGAGGCGGTGGGGGTGCCGGTCCGGATCAGGATCACGCGGCTCACATAGCAAAACGCCACCATGAATCAGCCAAAAATCAAAAGAGATCCTGAAGGTACACGCCGCCGCATCCTGATGGCGGCAGCCGAAGAGTTCGCGGGTGGAGGGCTGTTCGGCGCACGCGTCGACCAGATCGCGCGCCGGGCCGAAACCAACGAGCGCATGCTCTATTACTACTTCGGCAGCAAGGAGCAGCTGTTTACGGCCGTGCTCGAACACGCGTTCTCCGCGCTGACCGAGGCCGAGCGCGTGCTCGATCTGGATGGCGTCGCGCCCGTCGAGGCCGTCACGCGGCTCGCGCATTTCGTGTGGGACTACTACCGCGATCATCCCGAGCTGCTGCGGCTCATCAACAACGAGAACCTGCACGAAGCGCGCTACCTGCACAAGTCGACGCGGATCCGCGAGATGATGTCGCCGATCGTCGCGAAGCTCGGCAACGTGCTGATGCGCGGCCAGAAGGCCGGGCTGTTCCGCAGCGACGTCGATCCGCTGCGCTTCTACGTGACGCTGTCGGGGCTCGGCTATTACATCGTGTCGAACCGCTTCACGCTCGCCGCGACGCTCGGCCGCGACTTCAGCGAAGCCGACGAGCGCGCGGAGATGGTCAGGATGAACACCGAGGTGCTGCTCGCGTATCTGCTGCGGCGCTGAGTTGACTAACCGTCGAACCGACGCGCCGACGAACCGACGCGTCGATGAGCCGATGAGCCGATGAGCCGATGAGTCGCCGCGATCGCGACCGCCGGATGAAAAAAAACGCCGCCGTGCGCAAGCAACGGCGGCGTTTTTGCGTCGGAACGCGGTGCGTCAGGCGGCCTTGCGTGCCCGCACGGGCTTGGCGCGCGTGCTGCCTGCGCGTTTCGCGGCCGGTGCGGCCTTCGCGACGGCCGTCCTGGCGGGTGCGACCGTCACGGCCGGCGCTTTCGGGCGCGTGCGTTTCGCGGCGGTGGCGCGCGCCGTCGTTTCAGGCTGCGGCGTGGCGGCCGGCACGGCGCCGATCGTGGTCGCGTCCTGTGCATCGGGCGGCAACTTCGTCGTGCCGTCCTTCGGTTCCGGCGCATGCTCGCGAATGAAGTCGCGCAACTGCGGATAGATGATCGTGCGCCAGCGGCGGCCCGAGAAGATCCCGTAGTGACCGCACTTCTCGGCGGTCAGGCTGCGGCGGTCGTCCTGCGGGATGCCCGTGCACAGCTCGTGCGCGACGTGCGTCTGGCCGCTGCCCGAGATGTCGTCGAGTTCACCCTCGATCGTCATCAGCGCGGTGTGCTTGATGTCCTGCGGACGCACGCGCTCGCCTTCGACATCCCACGTGCCTTCCGCGAGCCGGAATTCCTGGAACACGACGCGGATCGTCTCGAGGTAGTACTCGGCCGCCATGTCGAGCACCGCGTTGTACTCGTCGTAGAAGCGGCGGTGCGCCTCGGCGTCGTCCTCGTCGCCGCGCAGCAGGCTCTGGTAGAAGTCCCAGTGCGATTGCGCGTGACGTTCCGGGTTCATCGCGACGAAGCCCGTGTGCTGCAGGAAGCCCGGATACACGTGGCGGCCTTCGCCCGGATAGTTCGCGGGCACCGTATGGATCACGTTGTTCTCGAACCAGGCGGTCGAGTGCTGCGTCGCGAGCGAGTTCACCGACGTCGGGCTGCGGCGCGCGTCGATCGGGCCGCCCATCATCGTCATCGTGAGCGGCGTGTCCTCGCCGCGGCTCGCCATCAGCGAGATCGCCGCGAGCACCGGCACGGTCGGCTGGCACACGGAGATCACGTGCAGGTTGCGCGCGCCGATGTGGCGGATGAATTCCTGGATGTAAGCGATGTAGTCGTGCAGGTGGAACGGGCCGACCTCGACCGGCACCATCCGCGCATCGATCCAGTCGGTGATGTACACCTTGTGATCCTGCAGCAGCGTGCGCACGGTGTCGCGCAGCAGCGTCGAGTGGTGGCCCGACAGCGGCGCGCAGACCAGCACGATCGGCTCGTCCTTCAGCTGCGTGACGGCATCGGCGTCGTCCGAATAGCGCTTGAAACGCAGCAGCCGGCAGAACGGCTTCTCGATGATCGTCTGCTCGACGATCGGGATGTTGTGGCCGTCCTTGACGATCTGGTGAAGGTTGAATTCGGGCTTCTCGTAATCCTTGCCGAGGCGGTACATCAGTTCGTACGCGGCGGCCATCCGCGCTGCGCCGGGCATCAGCGAGAACGGGCTGGACGGATTGGCGAACGACTTGGAGGCGGCCTGGGCCCAGGCCGTGAGCGGGCTCAGCATCGCCCGCTGGAATTCGTGCAGTTGGTAAAGCATGCAGACTACTCCCGCTTGGGGGACGGTGCGCAGGGGCGGCGTGTGGCGTCGCGGCGTGCCGTGTGGGTCAGCGACCGGCCATGTTGCAGTGCGGCCGGACAATCGAATCGATCATATCGGACAACGATGAATGTTGCAACGCAACATTTCTCCGATTTTTCATCAAACGTTTGCGAATTGACGATCTCTGAAGAAGCCGCTCCACCCGCGCTCAGCGCCCCGTCGCCACGGCCGGCGCCGGCTGGCCGGCCGCGCGCGCCATCGCCTCTTCGTGGTGCATCAGGTTCATCGCGGTATGCACGAGCGCCACGTGCGAGAACGCCTGCGGGAAATTGCCGACGAGCCGGCCGTCGACCGGATCGTATTCCTCGGCGAGCAGCCCGAGGTCGTTCGACAGCGCGAGCAGCCGGCTGAACAGCCGGTGCGCGTCGTCGATCCGGCCGAGCAGCGCGTAATTGTCGACCAGCCAGAAGCTGCACGCGAGGAACGTGCCTTCGCCCGGCGGCAGTCCGTCGTCGTACTCGGTCGTGCGGTAGCGCATCACGAGGCCGTCGTGCAGCAATTCCCGCTCGATCGCGTCGACCGTGCCGACGATGCGCGGGTCTTCCGGCGGCAGGAAGCCGAGCAGCGGCAGCAGCAGCACGCTCGCGTCGAGCTCGTCGCTGCCGTAGCTCTGGGCAAACGCCTGTTTGCCTTCATGCCATGCGTTGTCGCACACGTCCGCGTGGATCCGGTCGCGCAGCGCGCGCCAGCGGTCGAGCGACGCGGGCAGCCGGAACATCTCCGCCGACTTGATCGCGCGGTCGAACGCGACCCACGCCATCACCTTCGAGAACGTGAAGTGGCGGCGGCCGCCGCGCGTCTCCCAGATGCCCTCGTCGGGCTCCCGCCAGATCTTCTCGAGATGGTCGAGCAGCGCGCACTGGACGGACCACACCGTGTCGTCGGCCTGCAGGCCGCCCACGCGCGCGAGGTGGAGCGCGGCCATCACTTCGCCGAACACGTCGAGCTGGAGCTGGTTCGCGGCGCCGTTGCCGACGCGCACCGGTTTCGAATCCTGGTAGCCGGGCAGCCAGTCGAGCTCCATTTCCGGCAGCCGGCGCTCGCCCGCGATCCCGTACATGATCTGGATCTGCTCGGGCGAGCCGGCCATCACGCGGCCGAGCCACGTGCGCCACGCGCGCGCCTCGTCGTAATAGCCGCCGCGCATCAGCGCGAGCAGCGTGATCGTCGCGTCGCGCAGCCAGCAGTAGCGGTAGTCCCAGTTGCGGTTGCCGCCGATCTTCTCGGGCAGCGACGTGGTCGGCGCCGCGACGATGCCGCCCGTCGGCTCGTACGCGAGCGCCTTCAGCGTGATCAGCGAACGGCGCACGGCGGCCGCGTAGCGGCCCTGCACCTGGCAGCGGCCCGACCATTCGAGCCAGTAGTTCTCGGTGCGCGCGAGCATCGACAGCGGATCGCGCGCGGGCGGCAGCCGCAGGTGCGACGCCGCATAGCTGAGCGAAAACGGCACACGTTCGTCGGCGCTCACCGTGAATTCCGCGAGCGTGTGGAGGTTCTTGCCGGTGAGCGGCACCGGCGTGCGCAGCACGACGGTATCGGGGCCGGCGATCGCCTTCATGCCGTCCTCGCGCGTCAGCTGCGTGACCCACGGGATCGAGAAACCGTAGTCGAAGCGCAACACCAGTTCCATGCGCATCTTCATCGTGCCGTGGCGGCCGACGACGATCCGCACCAGTTCGGACCAGCCGTTGCCGGGCGGCATGAAGTCGATCACGGTGACCGCGCCGTCGGCGCTTTCGTAGTCGGTTTCGAGGATCAGCGTGTCGCCGCGATAGCGGCGCGTCGTGTGCGTGATCGCGGCGTCGGCGGCCGGCGCGAGCAGCCAGCGGCCGTGCTCGGGCGTGCCGACCAGCGCCGCGAAACAGGCGCCCGAATCGAAGCGGGGCCAGCACAGCCAGTCGACGGAGCCGTCTTTCGAGATCAGCGCGGCGGTGTGGCCGTCGCCGACGAGGGCGTAGTCTTCGATCAGGGCGGGCATGGGCAAGCGGTCCTTGGATATTCGAGTTCACGATGCAGGGCTGCGGCGCCCGGGCTTCACGCGCCGGCGTCGCGCCCCGTATACTCGCCCGGGCGGCGGAGCGCATGAACGGCCGGCGTTTCGTCCTATCTCAACACTTGAAGCGACTCGATGCAAGGAGGATTCAATGCCCAACCGTTTACGCGAGCGTGACGCGCGCGCTTCGACACGAGGGTTCCCGCTTAGGTTCGCTCACTGGATGAAAGGTTTCGCGCTCGTGCTTTCCTTGTCCGCGACCCACGCCTTCGCGCAACAATCGCCGGCACCGGCCGGCGGCGTCTACAACCTGCTCGTCGGCACCTATACGGGGCACGGCAGCGACGGGATCTACGTGTACCGCTTCGATACGAAAACGGGCAGCGTCGCGCCCGTGTCGTCGGCGAAGACCGTGAATCCGTCCTACCTGTTGCCGAGCCGCGACGGTCGCACCGTCTACGCGGTCAACGAACTGCCCGGCGACAACGGGCCGGCCACGCAGCGCGGCGGCATCAGCACGTTCGGCTTCGATCCGAAGACGGGGGCGCTCACGTTCATCGACCGCGTGTCGGCGGAAGGGAACGATCCTTGCTATCTCGCGCTGTCACCGGACGGCAAGTACCTCGTCACGGCCAACTACTCGGTTGCGGCCGATCCGGGCGGCAGCTTCGCCGTGTTCCCGATCCGCGACGGCGGCGCGGCCGGCCCGGCCGTGCTGACGGTGCATCACGAGGGCACGGGGCCCGTGAAGGGGCGCCAGGACGGCGCGCACGTGCACTCGACGGTGTTCTCGCCCGACGGCCGCTACCTGTTCGTGCAGGACCTCGGCGCGGACAAGCTCTACGGCTACCGCTACACGGTGGACGGCAGCCGCGGGCTGATCAGCCCGACCGACACGCGCTACACGCCGGTGAAGGCCGGCTCCGGCCCGCGTCACATGGTATTCAGCGCCGACGGCCGGTTCGCGTACGTGACGAGCGAACTCAACGCGTCGGTCGAGGTGTTCGGCTACCGCGACGGCAAGCTGACGCCGGTCGAGACGCTGCCGATGACGGTGGCGGGCTTCAAGGGCAAGGTCGGCGGCGGCGCGCTCCACCTGTCGCCGGACGGCCGCTTCCTGTACGCGAGCAATCGCGGCGACGTGAACGAAATCGTGATCTACGCGGTGAACCAGGCCGACGGCCGGCTGAAGACCGTCGGGCGCCAGTCGAGCCTCGGCAAGACGCCGCGTGAATTCCTGATCGATCCGACGGGCAAGTGGCTGATCGTCGGCAACCAGGACAGCGACACGTTCTACGTGTTCAGCCGCGACGTCCAAACGGGGCAGCTCGGCGCGAATCCGGAGAAGGTCACGGTCGGCAGCCCGGTCGACTTCAAGCTGGTGCCGGTGGCGCTGTAAATCGCCGTCCATGAAAAAAGGGCGCTGCCGAGGCAGCGCCCTTGTTCGTTCGGGCGGCCGCTTGCGCGAGGCGCCCGGATCGATCGTCGGCGGCCATGCGGCCGCCATGCTCAGTCGGCCGCGGCCGGCACGAGCACCTCGCGGCTGCCGTTGATGCCCATCGGCGACACCAGTCCGGCCGCCTCCATCTGCTCGACGAGGCGCGCGGCGCGGTTGTAGCCGATGCGCAGCTGGCGCTGCACCGACGAGATCGACGCGCGCCGCGTGCGCACGACGAACGCGACCGCTTCGTCGTACAGCGGATCGGCTTCCGCATCCGGCGCTTCGCCGAACAGGTCCTGCGTCGCACCGTCGGCGGCCGGGCCGTCGAGAATCCCTTCCTCGTACTGCGGCTCGCCGAACTGCTTCAGGTATTCGACGATCCGGTGCACTTCCTCGTCCGCGACGAACGCGCCGTGCACGCGCTGCGGGTAGCCCGTGCCCGGCGGCAGGAACAGCATGTCGCCCTGGCCGAGCAGCGATTCGGCGCCCATCTGGTCGAGGATCGTGCGCGAGTCGATCTTCGACGACACCTGGAACGCGACGCGCGTCGGGATGTTCGCCTTGATCAGGCCGGTGATCACGTCGACGGACGGGCGCTGGGTCGCGAGGATCAGGTGGATGCCGGCCGCGCGCGCCTTTTGCGCGAGACGGGCGATCAGCTCCTCGATCTTCTTGCCGGCGACCATCATCAGGTCGGCCAGCTCGTCGATCACGACGACGATCAGCGGCAGCTTCGACAGCGGCTCGGGATCGTCGGGCGTCAGCGAGAACGGGTTGCCGATCTTCTTTTCCTTCGCCTCCGCGTCGCGGATCTTCTGGTTGAAGCCCGCGAGGTTGCGCACGCCGACGGCCGACATCAGCCGGTAGCGCTTCTCCATTTCGCCGACGCACCAGTTCAGTGCGTTCGCCGCGAGCTTCATGTCGGTGACGACCGGCGCGAGCAGGTGCGGGATGCCTTCGTAGACCGACAGCTCGAGCATCTTCGGGTCGATCATGATCAGCCGCACGTCCTCGGGCGTCGCCTTGTACAGCAGCGACAGGATCATTGCGTTGATCGCGACCGACTTGCCCGAACCCGTCGTGCCGGCGACCAGCATGTGCGGCGCCTTCGCGAGATCGGTGACGACCGGGTGGCCGGTGATGTCCTTGCCCATCGCGATCGTCAGCTGCGACGCCGAATGCTGGTACTGGCGCGACTCGAGGATTTCCGACAGGCGGATCATCTGGCGTTTCGCGTTCGGCAGCTCGAGGCCCATGCAGGTCTTGCCGGGAATCGTCTCGACGACGCGGATCGACGTGAGGCCGAGGCCGCGCGACAGGTCCTTCATCAGGCCGACGATCTGGCTGCCGCGCACGCCGAGCGCGGGTTCGATCTCGAAGCGCGTGATCACCGGGCCGGCCGACGCGCCGACCACCGTCACCGGCACCTTGAACTCCTGCAGGCGCTGCTCGATGACCTGGGCCGTCTGCGCGAGGTGTTCCTCGGTGATCGTTTCGACGTCGTCGGACGCGGGCTCGAGCAGGTCGAGCGTCGGCAACTCCACGTTGAACGACGCGGGTGCGTGGAATTCGAACGCGTTCGGGCGCGGCTGGCGCGCGGGTGCGGCCGATGCGTCGGCGGCCGGGGCGCTCGATTCCGCCGGTGCCGGCGCCGGCGGCACGGTGGCCGCGGGCGGCGTTGCGGCCGGAAGCGGCGCGGTCGTGGCGGCCGGGATCGTGATGCCGGTTGTCGCGGGCGTCGTGCCGATGTCGGACATGGACCAACTCGCCGGCGCAGCGGCGGGAGCCGGCGGGGTAGTAAACGACGGGGCCTGCGGCAGCGGTGCGGACGCGATGGAGTGCGCCGGTGTCGTCGTGTCGACGGATCCGCCCGGCGCGGAGTAGGTCGGCAATGCCGAGACCGACGGGGGCGCGGAAGTCGGCGACGCGGCCGGTGCCGTCGCGGCGGGGGCAGCGGCGAAGGAGGCCGGCGCGCCATTTGTCGCGGCAGGCGTGGCGCCGAATGCGGCGGGGGCGGCAACGGCGACCGTGCTCGTCGGGGCGAGTGTGCCGGAAGACGGTGTCGGGGCGATGGCAGTGGCAGCGACAGGCGCGGCGCCGGTTGTCGTCTGCGTCGCTCCAGTCGTCGCGGCCGGCACACCGAATGCCGAACCGTCAGGCATGCGGGTGGTCGATGCTGCCGAAGGCGTCGTCGGTGCGGTTGACGTTGCGGCCAATGCGCTGCCCGACGAGGCGAAAGACGCGGCGGCAGGCGACACCGGCGTGCGTTGCGCAGGTTGCGATCCGGTTGCGCTGAAGGACGTGCCGGTCGATGCGGGCGCCGTGGCGGCTGCCGCGGTCGGCGCGGGTGCGGACGGCTGCGCGGCGGACGGGACGGCGGCACTTGTCGAAGGCGTCCGGGCAGGCGTCGTCGGTTCGGGCGCCGGCGTGACCGTGCTCGATGCCGGATCCGTGGCGTCGATCGTCGACGCTGCGGCAGCCGGCACGCGAACGCCGGAACCGTACGCAGTACCCGTGACACTCACCGGCGCGGACGGTGCAACGGGCGCGACAGGTGCAGCAGACGCAACAGGTGCAGCAGACGCAACAGGTGCAGCAGACGCAACAGGCGCAACAGACGCTGCTGATGCGGACGGTCGCGACAGCGAACCGGCGGCCGGGTTCGTCATGCCGGTAAACGCAGGCGCTGCGGCGACAGGTGTGCTGTTCGGCGTGTTCGCGGGTGCCGGCGCAGCAGAACCGGGTGCGCTGCCGACGGGCGACGACGCGTCAGCTGCCGAGGTCGTCTGCGCATCAGCGAAGGGCTCAGCCGACAAAGGCTTCGACCATGATGCGGAGGAGGCAGCGGCGTCGACGAACGCCGGTTCCATGACCGCGGTGGCCGATGCCGCCGGTGCCGCCGGTGCTGCCGCCGTTGCCGGCGGCGTGGCGCGTTGCATGCCTGCAGGCAACGGAGCGGTTTCGCCACCGTGCTTTGCTGCCGCGTGCCAGACCGTTCCCGTCACGGCGCCGGCCGGTGCCGTGTTCGACGCGGCCGAGGCTGCCGTCGTCGCTGCTGCGACGGGCACTGCATCGGCACGCGGCTGCGTCGGCGTTGCCGCGATCGACGAAGCGGAGAGGGGAGGCGGCGTGACCGGCTGGACCGGCTTCACGACATCCTGCGTCGCGTGCGCGTGTTCTTTCGCGACGACCGATACGGCGGTATCGGCAAGCGCCGTAGCGTGCGATTGGACCTGGCCGGCAATTCCGGCGGCGGTTGCCGCATCCTTCGCATCGACGGTACGGCCCGTGGCGCTCACGGTCGACGTGACAGCGGCCGAAGGCGTCTCGACCGCTGCGCTCGCGGCCACCGACTCGTCCGCGTCCGACGGTGGCGCGGCAATCGGGCTTTCATGCGACGCGCCGAGCCCGGAAACCGGCGGGCTGACGATGTCTTCCCAAGGCGCAAAGTCGATCGGAGCATCGAATGCCGGCGCGGCTGGTGCATCGGCTCCATGCCGATGCTCGCGGTCCGCGTGACGCGTCGGCGCATCGGTTTCGACGCCGGGATCCGGCATGGCATGCCGCACGGTCTCGCCGAACGCCGGGGTACCCGTATCGACAGCAGGCACGCGCACGCCCGGCTCGGCCGGTATGAACGCATCCAGCACGATCGGTGCGTCGTCGGATGGCAGCACGGCCTCGTCGAATGCCGCGCCATCCGTATCGACGGCAGGCACGCGCATGCTCGGCTCCGCCGGCATGAATGCATCCAGCACGATCGGTGCGTCGTCATAGGCCGGCGCGGCTTCGTGCGAGTCCGGACGGACTGCGTCGCGGGGCGAGGCCTGATGCGCGTCCGCAACGATCCCGGCCGGTACGGCCGTCGACGCCGACGCGGCGACGCTGCCCGCCGCTGCAACCGCGGCGGCCGGTGCCGACGACGCATCGGCCTGCCGCACACCGTCCATCGTCGCCCACTGTGCGGTACTGGCTTCGATCGAGCGCAGCGTGTCGTGAACGCTCGGTGCCGGCGTGATCGGCTCCGCGGGCTGTTGCACCCACGCGTAGAGCGGCGCGCGTGCCGGGGCCGGCGGCGCGGGGCGGCGTCGTGCGGCGTCCGGCGACTGGCCGGCGGCGCCGGCGCCCGTCACCGGGCGGGCGGGCGTGCGCGGCGGCGTCGCGGCGGCCGGGCGCGGCGTGACCGCGGTGCGCGGCGCGGCCGGTTGCTTCAGCGCGGCTGCGGCCGGTCGCGCGGCGGTCGGTTGCGGCCGAACGGGCTCGAACCCGGCCGGCAGCGGGGCCGGACTCGGGCGTGGCACCTGGGTGTTCGCGGCGGCGCGCGCGAGGCTGGCGGTGCTGCCGGTCGTCGGGGGCGGCATGGCGCTCGTCGCGCCCGGTGCGGGCGGCGGCATGCGATTGGCCGACGTCGGCTTCAGCCAGCCCGTCGGCGCGACCGGCTCGGCGAGCGGACGCGGCGCGGGCTTGCTGCGCGGCTTCGGCCGCGCCTGCGGATCGGGCTTCCACAACGTCGGGCGCGAATACCGGCCGTTCTGCCGCGGCGCCATCGAGTTGACGGTATGGGCGGTGGTCGGCTGCACGATGTCGTCGTCGCGATGCAGCGCGCTGCGCGGCAGGTCGGCAACGCCGCGCACGTCGTCGTCGTCGACGTCGCGCGCGAGCTTGACGCCGAACGACGTATCGACCCACGCGGCGAACTGCCGCCAGCCGATGCCGGTCAGCCACGGCAGGCCAGCGAAGAACAGCACGACCATCGCGACCGGCGTGCCGATCGGGCCGAGCACATGCGCGAAGCCGTTCGAGAACGCGTGGCCGAGCGCATTCGAGTCGGGGCCCGACAGCGGGCTCGTCAGCGCGCAGCTCGCGACGAACACGGCCGCGAAGCCGAGCCACAGGCGAATCGAGCCGCGGCCGGCGAGTCCGCCGCCGCCGGGCAGCATCGCCTGAACGAGACGCCAGATGAGAAGGAGGAACCAGACGGCGGAGATGCCGAACCAGCCGAAGACAACCGTGTGCATGCTTTGATGAAACAGGAAGAGGGCGGGGAGCGCGGTGCGCGACCCGCCGAGTTTAACCGGCCGACGAACAGGACTCTAAGGCAGCCTGAAAGCGCAGAAGCGCTTCCAGGCCGCGGGACGCATGCGTCCGGGATCCGCGCGCGGCGAAGGCGGCCGATCGGCCTTCGCCCGCGCGCTGCATCAGGGGCTCCGGCGCGTGAAGGTCAGCGTCGCGCCGGCTTCGGTCACGATCTGCAATTGCTGCGGCTCGCGCATCTGCACGCCGGTCTTCCCGATGTGCGCGAGCGCATCGAGGTACGCGTGCTCGAGCTGGCCGCCGAGCGTGTTCGTGCATGCCATGCGCGTGCCGGCGAGCGGCCCGAAGCTCAGCAGGCCGTTCTTCAGCGCATAGGTTCCCGTATAGCGGTTGCAGCCCGAAAAGCCGCTGGCGCGTCGGACGCCCGCTTCGGTGGACAGCGCGAGCTTGATCGGCTCGCCGTTGTCGCCGTGCGGAATCGTGCGCGGCGTGCCGTCGGCGTTCACCCAGCTCGTGAGCTCCCAGCTCGTGTCGTCGAGCAATTGGACGGCGGCGGGGTTGTACGGGTCGGGTGCGGGGGCGGCGGAATCGGGGTGGGTCGGCATCGCGCAGGCGGCGAGAAGCGTGGCAAGCGTCAACGCGCAGAGCGGCGCGCGCAGCGGGCGAAGCAGGCCGGTGCGTGCACGTGCGGCGGCGGACAGGTGGGACATGAGCCTCGTTCCTCATCGGATTCTGATCAAGGCGTAAGAGTAACGCACCCGCCCCGCGCGAGGCGAGCCGACACTTCGCGCGTGAAAACGTTCGCAATCCGCCCGCGAGCCTCGCGCGGCGGGGGGCGATGCGACGAAACCGGCCGGACCGGCGCGGGTGTGCGTCGGGTCTGCGTGTTAACATCGAAGCCGTTTTCGTCCTCCAACAGAACCAGCGGGAAATCACATGCAGATCGGTCAGCGGCTCGGTACGCCGCTCTCACCCTCGGCCACGCGCGTCATGCTGCTCGGCGCGGGCGAACTCGGCAAGGAAGTCATCATCGCGTTGCAGCGGCTCGGCGTCGAAGTCGTCGCCGTCGACCGCTATCCGGACGCACCGGGCCACCAGGTCGCGCATCGCGCGCACGTGATCGACATGACCGACGCCGCCGCGCTGCGCGCGGTCGTCGAGGCCGAGCGTCCGCACCTGATCGTGCCGGAGATCGAGGCGATCGCGACCGATGCGCTCGCGGCGATCGAGGCGGCCGGCCTCGCCGAGGTGATCCCGACCGCACGCGCGACGCAGCTCACGATGAACCGCGAAGGCATCCGCCGTCTCGCGGCCGAGGAACTCGGGCTGGCAACTTCGCCGTACGCGTTCGCCGATTCGTTCGACGCGTTCAGCGCGGCCGTCGCGAAGATCGGCATGCCGTGCGTCGTGAAGCCGGTGATGTCGTCGTCGGGCAAGGGACAGTCGGTCGTGCGGACCGAGGCCGACGTGAAGCCCGCCTGGGACTACGCGATGGCGGGCGGCCGCGTGAACCACGGCCGCGTGATCGTCGAGGGCTTCGTCGATTTCGACTACGAGATCACGCAGCTGACCGTGCGCGCGATCGACCCCGCGACGCTCGAGACGCGCACCTACTTCTGCGAGCCGGTCGGGCACGTGCAGGTGGCGGGCGACTACGTCGAATCGTGGCAGCCGCAGCCGATGAGCGCCGTCGCGCTGGAAAAGTCGCGCGAGATCGCGCACAAGGTGACCGAGGCGCTCGGCGGGCGTGGGCTGTTCGGCGTCGAGCTGTTCGTCCGCGGCGACGAAGTCTGGTTCTCCGAGGTGAGCCCGCGGCCGCACGACACCGGCCTCGTCACGCTCGCGTCGCAGCGCCAGTCGGAGTTCGAACTGCACGCGCGCGCGATTCTCGGGTTGCCGGTCGATCCGACGCTCGGTTCGCCGGCCGCGTCCGCGGTGATCTACGGCGGGCTCGACGAGCGCGGTATCGCGTTCGAGGGCGTGCGCGACGCGCTGGCCGTGCCGGGCGCCGACCTGCGCCTGTTCGGCAAACCGGAAAGCTTCGCGAAGCGGCGCATGGGCGTCGCGCTCGCGACCGGCGCGACCGTCGACGAAGCCCGCGAACGCGCGAAGCGCGCCGCGGCGGCCGTGCGGCCCGTGTCGGCACGCTGACCGGACCAGCAGAGCGCGATGGCGTCGACATGGCAGCGGATCGGACGGCTCGGCAAGCTGGCCGCCGCGCTGGCGCTGGTCGCGAGTCTCGCTGGGTGCGGCCTCGCGGCCGCGCCGTGCCGGGTCGCATCGGCCGGGCTGAAGATCGTGCCGCTCGTCGGCCACGTCGCGGCCGCGCCGACCGACGCGTGCGCCGACGTCATCGATCCCTGACGGGCGAACCCTCGATCCGTAGCCAACCATAACCAACGACAATCTCGCGTCCCGCGAGGGCGCGCTTCCACCCGTCTCGTGAGAGGAACTGCATGATTCGCCACACCCTCGCCGCGCTCGCGCTGGCCGGCACCGCCGTTTCCGTCGCGCAGGCCGCGCAACTGACCGTCGAGGAGATCGACGCCGATGCGCGCGTGCAGACCCTCTATCAGTGCGCGAACCAGAAGCAGCCGGTACGCGTGTCGTACTGGCGCGCGGGCAACGGCCAGAGCTTCGCGCTGGTGCCGGTCAACGGGCAGCAGCTGCTGTTCGTCGATACCGTTTCGGCGTCGGGCGCGCGTTACCAGGCCGGACGCTATACCTGGTGGACGAAGGGCAAGGAAGGGACGCTGCGCGACGAGATCGCCGGCCAGAACGCGGCACCGCTGCTGGGCGACTGCGTGCAGGTCGAGAAGAAGAAAAAGAAGAAGGGTTGAACGTTGCGCGCGCGATCGGCTACGCCGCGCGGGCGTGCCGGTTGCCATGATCGATCCGGGCCGCCGGATTCGACCTCGGACCGAAGGTGGCGCCGGCGGCGCCCGCGCTCGCCGGCCGCCGGCTGATTCCTCGCGGCCGCTGCCCCGCGGCAGATGCCCGAGATTCGACCCCGTATTTCCACCGTCAGCCGATCGAGATAGCCCGATCGCACGACGCATCCGCCCCGCGGCGGCCTGCCGGCGTACGCCGCGGGCCGCCGCCGGGGCCGTTCGCGGCGTTGTCACGGACAGATTGCTGCGCAGTGCTACAATACGGCCCTTTCCGCCGGCATTCGCGCCGAACGGAGTCCGCACGGCCTGTGGCGCCCGCTGTTCGAATTGAACCGGTCCCGAGCGCCAGAGCGGCGCCGCGCGGCGCGCCGCGGCTCCGTCTACTTCCGAAATGTGATGAGCGCAGGCCCGGCCGGCCTGACGCACGAAGTCCCCGCCGCGCCTTTTGAGCGAAACGCCACCATGTCCGATTCTGTCGCCAAGCCAGTCGACGCAACCTTCGATCAATTCGGCCTTGCCGCCGATATCCTGAAAGCCATTGCGGAGCAGGGCTATACGACGCCGACGCCGATCCAGGCGCAGGCCATTCCGGTCGTGCTCGCCGGCCGCGACGTCATGGGCGCCGCGCAAACGGGCACCGGCAAGACCGCGAGCTTCTCGCTGCCGATCCTCCAGCGCCTGCTGCCGCAGGCCAACACGAGCGCATCGCCCGCGCGCCACCCGGTGCGCGCGCTGATCCTCACGCCGACCCGCGAGCTCGCCGACCAGGTCGCCGCGAACGTGCATGCGTACGGCAAGCACACGCCGTTGCGCAGCGCGGTCGTGTTCGGCGGCGTCGACATGAACCCGCAGATGGCCGAGTTGCGCCGCGGCGTCGAGATTCTGATCGCGACGCCGGGCCGCCTGCTCGACCACGTGCAGCAGAAGACCGCGAATCTCGGGCAGGTGCAGATGCTCGTGCTCGACGAGGCCGACCGGATGCTCGACATGGGCTTCCTGCCGGACCTGCAGCGCATCCTGAACCTGCTGCCGAAGGAACGCCAGACGTTGCTGTTCTCGGCCACCTTCTCGCCGGAAATCAAGAAGCTCGCATCGACCTACCTGCGCAACCCGCAGACGATCGAGGTCGCGCGGAGCAACTCGACCAACGCGAACGTCACGCAGATCGTCTACGACGTCGCCGAAGGCGACAAGCAGGCCGCCGTCGTGCAGCTGCTGCGCGATCGCGGGCTCAAGCAGGTGATCGTGTTCTGCAACAGCAAGATCGGCGCGAGCCGGCTGGCCCGCAACCTCGAGCGCGACGGCGTGGTCGCGTCGGCGATCCACGGCGACAAGACGCAGATCGAGCGGATGCAGGCCCTCGACGCGTTCAAGCGCGGCGAGATCGAGGCGCTGGTCGCGACCGACGTGGCCGCGCGCGGCCTCGACATCGCCGAACTGCCGGCCGTGATCAACTTCGACCTGCCGTTCAACGCGGAAGACTACGTGCACCGGATCGGGCGCACGGGCCGCGCGGGCGCGACGGGCGATGCGCTGTCGCTGTGCAGCCCGAACGAGCGCAAGCAGCTCGCCGATATCGAAAAACTGATCAAGCGTCCGCTCGAGGTGCAGACGCTCGCGCTCGACAAGCCGGCGCGCCATCGTCACGACGATCGTGGCGGCGAGCGCGGGGGCGATCGTAGTGAGCGCGGTGATCGCGGCAGCCGTCGCGATCGCGACGAGCATCGCGGCGCGTCGGGGCGTCGTTCGGGCGGGTCCGAGCGCGGCCATCACCGTCGCCACGAGGCGCCGGTCGACGACTTCTTCCTGAAGCCGTACGAACCGTCGGCGCCGGCGAAGCAGCCGGAAGAGACGAAGTCCGCGCAGCAGCCCGAGAAGAAGGGGCCGAAGCGTCAGGTCGCCGCGTTGCTGGGCGGCTTCGGGATGCCGCGCAAGCCGTCGGCGTAAGCGGGCGGTTCAGGCGGTCGGTGCGGCGCGCGAGCGCTGCCGCGGAAACGGGTGCATGCGATGAGCATGTGCCCGTTTTTCATTGGGCGAGACGATTCGTGAAGGAGTGGGCGAGATGGGCGACGACTTGCCGCGTGGGGCGGGGCAGCCTGCGGGACTAGTCCGATGCCGTGTCGCCGGCGGGCGTTCCGTTCAGGCTGCCATCACGCTTGCATGCGACCGGACTCACCGCTGACGGACGCAGGAACGCGGTCGACACGAACGGGTGTCCCGCGAGCGCCTCAACCGGCGCGTGGCCCGAAGCGACGCGCCCACGCATCGGTCGCGGCCGCGTAGAACGCATCGAGCGTATCGATCGACGGATCGCCATCGGCCCGCAGGCCGAGATGCGCGGCGGCGGCGCGCAGCGCCGGCAGCGGATCGTCGCGCTCGAGCGCGGTCGCGCCCGTCTGCTTGCTGAGCTTTTCGCCGTTCGCGTCGACGACGACGGGCACGTGCAGGTACGCCGGCGTCGGCACGCCGAGACAGCGCTGCAGGTAGATCTGGCGCGCGGTCGAGTCGAGCAGGTCGGCGCCGCGCACGACGTGCGTGATGCCCGCGTCGGCATCGTCGACCACGACCGCGAGCTGATACGCCCATTGGCCGTCGGCGCGCTTCAGCACGAAATCGCCGACCTCGGTCGCGAGGTTCTGCACTTGCGTGTGCTGCCAGCGGTCGTCGAACGTGACGAGCGCCGCGTCGCCGTCCGGCACGCGCAGCCGCCACGCGCGCGCGGGCTTGCCGTGCAGGCCGGTGCGGCAGGTGCCCGGGTACGCGAGCGTCGTGTGGCGCTCGTGCGCGGCGCGCAGCGAATCGGCGATTTCCTTGCGCGTGCAGCCGCACGGATAGACGAGCCCCGCGGCGACGAGCCGTTCGAGCGCGGCCGCATAGTCGGCCTCGCGCGTGCTTTGCCACACGGGCGGCTCGTCGGGCGTCATGCCGAAATGCGCGAGCGTCGCGAGGATGTCGTCGGCGGCGCCGGGCACCGTGCGCGGGCCGTCGATGTCCTCGATGCGCACGAGCCATGCGCCACCGTGCGCGCGCGCGTCGAGCCAGCTCGCGAGCGCGCCGACCAGCGAGCCGAAATGCAGCGGGCCGGTGGGCGACGGCGCGAAGCGGCCGCGGTAGCCGTTCATCGGGACGCGGTGCGACGCGCGCTTACGCGGCGCTGGCTGCCTGCGCGCAGGCCGGGCACGACTTGCCGGGCACGTAGCTCGGCGCTTGCTGGGCTTCCGGCGTGACGACCGCGCGGCACGCGAAGCACGTGACGTTCTCGGTCGGCTGCAGTTGCGGGTTCAGCGCGGTGCGGTAGTCGAACACGAAGCAGTCGCCGTGATAGTGCGCGCCGCCGACTTCCTCGAAGTACTTCAGGATCCCGCCCTCGAGCTGGTACACGTTCGCGATGCCGATTTCCTTCATGTGGATCGCCGCCTTCTCGCAGCGGATGCCGCCGGTGCAGAACGACACGACCGTCTTGCCCTCGAGATCGGCGCGGTTCGCGTCGATCACTTCCGGGAACTCGCTGAACTTGTCGATCCGGTAGTCGAGCGCGTCGTCGAACGTGCCGACGTCCACTTCGAACGCGTTGCGCGTGTCGAGCATCACGACCGGGCGGCCGGCGTCGTCGTGGCCGCGGTCGAGCCACGCCTTCAGCGTGTGCGCGTCGACCGACGGCGCGCGGCCGAGCTCCGGCTTGATCGCGGGCTTCTTCATCGTGATGATCTCGCGCTTCAGGCGCACGAGCATCCGGCGGAACGGCTGCGAGTCGGACAGGCTCTCCTTGAACTGCAGCGTCGCGAACTTGCCTTCGAACAGCGGATCGTGGCGGAGGTAGTCGATGAAAGCGTCGGTCGCGTCGCGCGGGCCGGCGATGAACAGGTTGATGCCTTCCGGCGCGAGCAGGATCGTGCCGCGCAGGCCGAGTTCGTTGCAGCGGGCGGTGACGAGCGGGCGCCATTGCTCGGTCGCGTCGAGCGACACGAAGTGGTAGGCGGCGAGGTTGACGATGGTCATGATGGTCCGACGGGAAAACGGCCGCGACCGTGCGGCGGGCGCACGGTGGCCCCGCAAAAAAAGGGTGCGAAGCCGGGGCGGTGATTCGAAAACCCGTATTATCCCGCAAACTGCACGTCTGCCGGCACCCGGCCGTTCGGCCGGCATCGCGCGCATCGGCCGAACGGCCGCGCGCGGGGATTTTTTGGGCAGCCTGCGCGGCGACGCGGCTACAATAACGCCCATGTCAGATCCCCGCTTCGTCCATCTTCGCGTTCACTCCGAATTCTCGATTGCCGACGGCATCGTGCGTCTCGACGACATCGTCAAGGCGGCGGCCGCGGACGGCCAGGGCGCGCTCGCCCTCACCGATCTCGGCAACGCGTTCGGCCTCGTCCGTTTCTACCAGGAAGCCCGCGGCAAGGGCATCAAGCCGATCGCCGGCTGCGACGTCTGGATCACCAATCCGGACGATCGCGACAAACCGTCGCGCCTGCTGCTGCTGGTGAAGGACAAGACCGGCTACCTGAACCTGTGCGAGCTGCTGTCGAAGGCGTGGCTCACGAACCAGTACCGCGGCCGCGCGGAGCTCGACGCGAGCTGGCTCGACGGCGAGCTGTCGCAAGGGCTGCTCGCGCTGTCCGGCGCGCAGCAGGGCGACATCGGGCTCGCGTTCGCGGCCGGTAACGAGGAGGCCGCGCGCCGGCACGCCGAGCGCTGGGCGAAGGTGTTCCCGGGCGGCTTCTACATCGAGCTGCAGCGTTACGGCCAGCCGGGCGCCGAGGCGTACATCCAGCAGGCCGCGACGCTCGCCGCGTCGCTGAAGCTGCCGGTCGTCGCGACGCATCCGACGCAGTTCATGACCGACGACGATTTCACCGCGCACGAAGCGCGCGTGTGCATCTCGGAAGGCGACATGCTCGCGAATCCGCGGCGCCAGAAGCGCTTCACGACCGATCAGTACTTCCGCACGCAGGACGAGATGGTCGCGCTGTTCGCCGACCTGCCGTCGGCGGTCGCGAACACGGTCGAGATCGCGAAGCGCTGCAACCTGAAGCTCGAACTCGGCAAGCCGAAGCTGCCGCTGTTCCCGACGCCGGACGGCATGTCGCTCGACGATTACCTCGTCCAGCTGTCGAAGGAGGGGCTCGAGAAGCGCCTCGAACAGCTGTATCCGGATGCGGCGGAGCGCGACGCGCAGCGCGACACGTACTACAAGCGGCTCGAATTCGAGTGCGGGACCATCACGAAGATGGGCTTCCCGGGCTACTTCCTGATCGTGGCCGACTTCATCAACTGGGCGAAGAACAACGGCGTGCCGGTCGGTCCGGGCCGCGGCTCGGGTGCCGGTTCGCTGGTCGCGTACGCGCTCGGCATTACCGATCTGGACCCGCTGCGCTACAACCTGCTGTTCGAGCGATTCCTGAATCCGGAACGCGTGTCGATGCCCGACTTCGACATCGACTTCTGCCAGCACGGCCGCGATCGCGTGATCCAGTACGTGAAGGAAAAATACGGCGCGGATGCCGTGTCGCAGATCGCCACCTTCGGCACGATGGCCGCGAAGGCGGCCGTGCGCGATATCGGCCGCGTGCTCGATCTCGGCTACATGTTCACCGACGGCGTCGCGAAGCTGATCCCGTTCAAGCCGGGCAAGCACGTGACCATCGCCGACGCGATGAAGGAAGAGCCGCAGTTGCAGGAGCGCTACGACCACGAGGACGAAGTGCACCAGCTGCTCGACCTCGCGCAGCGCGTCGAGGGCCTGACGCGTAACGTCGGGATGCACGCGGGCGGCGTGCTGATCGCGCCCGGCAAGCTGACCGATTTCTGCCCGCTGTACACGCAGGGCGACGACGGCGGCGTCGTCAGCCAGTACGACAAGGACGACGTCGAAGCCGTCGGCCTCGTGAAGTTCGACTTTCTGGGTCTCACGACGCTGACGATCCTCGACTGGGCCGAGCGCTACATTCGCCGCCTCGATGCGTCGAAGGCCGACTGGTCGCTCGCGCAGGTGCCGCTCGACGATCCGGCGTCGTTCCAGATCCTGAAGAAGGCCAACACGGTCGCCGTGTTCCAGCTGGAAAGCCGCGGGATGCAGGGCATGCTGAAGGATGCGCAGCCCGACCGCTTCGAGGACATCATCGCGCTCGTGTCGTTGTACCGTCCGGGCCCGATGGACCTGATCCCGAGCTTCTGCGCACGGAAGCACGGCCGCGAGAAGGTCGACTATCCGGATCCGCGCGTCGAACCCGTCCTGAAAGAGACCTACGGCATCATGGTCTATCAGGAGCAGGTGATGCAGATGGCGCAGATCATCGGCGGCTACTCGCTCGGCGGCGCCGACCTGCTGCGTCGAGCGATGGGCAAGAAGAAGCCCGAGGAGATGGCCAAGCACCGCGAGATCTTCGCCGAGGGTGCGGCGAAGAATGGCCTGACGCGCGAGAAGTCCGACGAGATCTTCGACTTGATGGAGAAGTTCGCGGGCTACGGCTTCAACAAGTCGCACGCGGCCGCCTATGCGCTGCTCGCGTATTACACCGCGTGGCTGAAGGCGCACCATCCGGCCGAATTCATGGCGGCCAACATGACGCTCGCGATGGACGACACCGACAAGGTGAAGATCCTGTACGACGACTGCGTCGTGAACAACCTCGCCGTGCTGCCGCCGGACATCAACGCATCGCATTACCGGTTCGAGCCGGTCGCCGAAGCCGACGGCAAGCGCTCGCGCACGATCCGCTACGGTCTCGGTGCGGTGAAGGGCAGCGGCCAGAACGCGATCGAGGAGATCCTGCGCGCCCGCGACGAAAAGCCGTTCACCGACCTGTTCGACTTCTGCGAGCGGATCGACCGGCGCGTCGTCAACCGCCGCACGGTCGAGGCGCTGATCCGCGCCGGCGCGTTCGATTCGCTGAACGCGAACCGCGCGCAGCTGATTGCGTCGGTGCCGCTCGCGATGGAAGCGGCCGACCAGGCCGAAGCGAACGCGATGCAGGCCGGGCTGTTCGACATGGGCGCCGAGTCGCCGCACGCGCATGCGCTCGTCGACGAACCCGCGTGGGACGACAAGCGCCGCCTGCAGGAGGAGAAGGGCGCACTCGGCTTCTACCTGTCCGGCCACCTGTTCGACGCGTATCGCGACGAAGTGCGCCGGTTCGTGCGGCAGAAGGTCGGCGACCTGAAGGAAGGGCGCGACAAGCTCGTCGCGGGCATCATCGCATCGCTGCGCACGCAGATGACCCAGCGCGGCAAGATGCTGATCGCGCTGCTCGACGATGGCACGGGCCAGTGCGAGATCACGATCTTCAACGAGCAGTTCGAGGCGAACAAGGCGCTGTTCAAGGAAGACGAACTGCTGATCGTGCAGGGGCAGGCGCGCAACGATGCGTTCACCGGCGGCATCCGCTTCACGGCCGACACGGTGATGGATCTCGAACGCGCGCGCAGCCGCTACGCGCAGGCGGTGCGGCTCACGATGAACGGCAACGCGGATGCGGCGGCGCTGCGCCGCGTGCTCGAGCCGCACGTGTCGAAGGACGATCCGGCGGCTGCGCCCGCGGTCGAGGTGCCCGCGCCGCGCGGCGGCGGGCGCGACGGCGGCCGTCGCCCGCAGGCGCCGCTGCCGAACGGGCTCGCGGTCCAGGTTCACTACAGCAACGCGCGCGCGCAGGGTGAAATGCGTCTGGGCGACGCGTGGCGCGTGAAGCCGAGCGACACGCTGCTCGCGGAGTTGCGCGCGACGTTCGACGGCAGCATCGTCGAGATCACGTACTGACGGTCCCCGCCGGACGGTCGTTGCCGGCGCGGCCCGTCGCATCGCCATCGTGCGGTGCGGCGGGCCGTTTTCATTGGGGCGGGTGCTTGGGGCTGTCACCCGGACGCTATACAATCCGTCGCGCGCGACGCGGATGCGGCGCCGGCCCGCGGCGACATCGCGCGCGTGCTCCGGTGCGGCGCGGTACCGCGCGCGACCACGCGCCGAGCCCGGCACGGCGCAGGACGCCAGGTGCCGACCGATACGCGACGATAAAAAATCGATAGCACGACCACCACAATGGCCAACGGGAAACCGACGGGGCGGATCCTCGTGATCCGGATTGATTTTCTGGGCGACATGCTGTGCACGACCGCTTTTCTCGGCGCGCTGAAACAGCGCTGGCCGGGCAAGGAGCTGCACGTGGTCGCGAACCGCTACAACGCGGCCGCGCTGGTCGGCAACCCGGACGTGCACACGGTCCATACCTATGTGTACAGCCGTCAGTGCGAGCGCAACGACCGCCCCGGACGGATGCGCGCGTTCTTCGACCGGCTGCGGCTCGTGCGCCGGCTGCGCCGCCTGCGGTTCGACCTCGTGGTCGTGCCGAACGGCGGCATGCATCGCAGCAGCATCCGGTTCGCGCGGCAGCTCGGTGTGAAGGATTGCCGCTGGCACGATGCCGATTCCGAATTCGACGACCGCAAGCCCGACCATGTCGCGTCGCGGCCGATGTGCCATGAAGCGCTGTCGGGATTCCGGCTCGTGCCCGAACTCGGCCGCGCCGATCTCGACGGTCTCGCGCTGTCCGTCCACCCGGACCGCGCGCTGCAGGACGCGTGGTATCGGCTCCTCGGGCCGCGCACGAAACCGCGCGTCGGGCTGTTCGTGTCGAACAAGGCGGCCGAGCGGCGCTGGCCGGCCGAGCGATGGCGCGACCTCGGCCGGCGGCTCGCACCGTTCGCCGACGTGATCGTGTTCCGCGATTCCGCCGTGTCGGCCGAGGCCGACGCCGACCGCGATGCGTGGCGGGACGTGAACGCCCGGCATGTCGCGCCGTCGTCGGTCGTCGAACTGGTGGCCGCCGCGAGCCTGCTCGACGCGATCGTGTCGGCCGACAGCGCCCCCGTGCATCTCGCGTCGGCGCTCGGTGTGCCGGTCGCTGCGCTGTTCGAGGATCGTCCCGAGAAATACCGGCGCTGGCATCCGCTCGGCGTGCCGCACATGATCCTGCGGGCCGGCGCGACGGTCGACGCGATCGGCGTCGACGCGCTCGAGCGCGCGGTGCTTCATCTGTTGACGCAGGCCGGACAGCTCGACGACGCGATGGGGCGCGCGATGCCGCTTGCGGCCGCGACGCTCGCGGCACCCGCGGTCGGCGCGAGCGTTTCGTAGCCCCCGGAAGGCCGGCGGCGCCTGCATTGCCGGCACACCGTCATCGGACGCGCAAACGGGGGCCAGGCGGCGCGGCGGTAGCAGGCCCCGCCGCCCACCGCCCACCGCCCACCGCGGCATGTCGCCGACGCCCGCACCCGACGCCACGCCACCGGCCGCAAAATCCTGTACATTGCGAGCCTTGTCCAGCCAGCTAGACGGAACGATCGCCGTGGCCCTGTTTTCTTCCGCCCGCCCGCCCCGAACCATCCTCGTCGCAGCCCCGCGCCGTATCGGCGACGTGCTGCTGACGACGCCGCTCGTGCGTTCGCTGAAGGCGCGCTGGCCCGATGCGCAGATCGACATGCTGGTGTTTCGCGGCACCGAGGGTGTGCTCGAGCACAACCCCGACGTGCGGCGCGTGATCGTCGTCGCGCAGCGCGCGGGGTTCCGCGAGCGGCTGCGCGATGCGCTGTCGATGTGGCGCCGCTACGACCTCGCATGCGCGGCACTGAGCTCCGACCGGCCGCGCTTCTATAGCTGGTTCGCCGGCCGCAAGCGCGTCGGCCTCGTCGATCCGAACCGCGTCACGTGGCTGACTCGAATGATGCTGAACGGCATCGCGATCAATCATCACGAGTCCGCGCATACGGTCGTCAGCACGCTTGCGCTCGCGCCGGTGATCGGCATCGAGCCGGTATCCGAGGTGGTCGCGCCGGGCATCGGCGACGATCCCGCGCGGCGCGCGCGTTTCGACGCGTGGCTCGCCGAATCGCCGGCGATCCGCGACGGCAAGCCGCTCGTCGTGCTGCATCCGTATCCGATGTTCCGCTACAAGCAGTGGCGGCTCGAGGGCTGGGTCGAGATGATCGAATGGCTGCGCGCGCAGGGGTTTGCGATCGCGCTGTCGGGCGGCCCGGCCGATCGCGAGCGCGAGTACGCGGAGCAGGTCGCGGCCGAGGCGGGCGGCGACGTGCTGAACCTGGTCGGCCGCCTCACGTTCGGCGAAAGCGCGGAGCTGGTGCGGCGCGCGCGGCTGTTCATCGGGCCCGATACGGGCGCGACGCACGTTGCGGCCGCGACGGGCACCGACACGATCGCGCTGTTCGGTCCGTCCGATCCGGTGCGCTGGGGGCCGTGGCCGCAGCACTGGCCGGCGACCGAGAACCCGTGGGCGCTGCGCGGTTCCGCGCGGCACGGCAACGTATGGCTGCTGCAGGGGGAGGGCGATTGCGTGCCGTGCCGGCACGAAGGCTGCGAGCGCCATGTCGACAGCCACAGCGACTGTCTCGTCAATCTCGGCACGCAGCGTGTGAAGGCGGCGGCCGCCGAGATGCTCGGACTGAATCCGCCGGGCGCCGCCGACGCGGTTGTCGATACGTCGCGACTGCATCGCGCGCGCCCGGACTGACGCGCGAAAGCCGTACGTTTCCTGATTCGAAAAGCGGGGGAGTGGCGACGCGTCGGCGCCGCGCGGCCGTGCTTCCGGCAAGCGGCACGCATGCGCCGCGATTGAAGTCGTAGAAGCCGTAGAAGCCGTAGAAGCCGTAGAAGCCGTAGAAGCCGTAAAAGCCGTAAAAGCCGTAAAAGCCGTAGAAGCCGAACCGGCGGCAGGCAGCAACGCACGCTGCCCGCCAGCCCGGCACATGATGCGTTACGCGCTGCGCCGGATCGCCGACGTTTCGCGCGGCAGTGCTTCCGTGCGCGCGCCGCAGCCGAGCAGGATCCCGGCGAGCAGCACCAGCAGGTGACCTTCGGCGAAATCGAGCAGCAGCGAATTCGCGAGGCTGCCGATCGCGAAGATCGCGAGCCACGCGAGCAGCACATGCCGCGAGCGCGGGTCGAGCGCGCGGCTGCCGCGCGCGATCTGCACGATCAGGTTCAGGAACAGCAATACGCCGAGCGTGCCGAGCTGCACGGCCATCAGCAGGTATTCGTTATGCGGATTCGACGTGAGCTGGCCTTCGGCAGCCGTCTTGCCGGCCGTGAGCTTCTCGAACTCGAACTCGAGGCCGCCGGCGCCGTAGCCGATCAGCGGGCGCTGGCGATACAGTTCGAGCCCCTTCTTGTACCACTCGAGCCGCAGCCCGGTCGACGTGACCGCATCGCTCTGCCGATACTGCTGCACTTCCGACACGACCTTCACGAGCCGGCCGTTGTGCACCGTGCACGCGGCGACGACGAGCGCGACGCCGGCCAGCACCAGCGCCCCGGCGGCGAGCCCCGCGCGCAGCGCCGACTGGCGGCGCAGCAGCAGCACGAAACGCACCGCGACGACGAGGATCAGCAGCAGCGCGATGACCTGCCCGGTGCGTCCCTGCAGCATCACGAACACGTTGACCAGCGACCATGCGGCCACGGCGGCATACGCGGCACGCGACAGCGCGGTGCGGGCCGACAGCGCGAGGTCGGCCGCCTGGTAGAACAGCAGCGCGCCGAACATGCCGGCCGCGATGTGGTTCTTGAACACCCAGGCGCGCGACAGCGGCAGTTCGCTCGAATGCGCGGGCCCGATCGCGGTCAGCCCGAGATAGTTGGTGGTCGACAGCAGCAGGATCACGCACAGCGTGCCGAACCAGGCGCGCCGCACGATCGGCGCCCAGTTCGAATGGCGGAAGGCCAGCACGGCAAACGGCAGCAGCAGCAGCTTGTCGTACTTGGCGACCCAGTTCCACGCCTTCGGGTGCGGCGCGACCGTATAGGTGACGCTCGCGGCCAGTGCGGCGAGGATCAGGAGCGCCGCGAGCGACGCCGGTTCGGCGACGAACGTGCGCAGATCGCGCCAGAATTCGGGGGAGATGACGAGCGCGGCCGCGAACAGCCCGCAGAACACGTTGGTCAGCGCGGTCGAGACGGGCACCATGCAGAGCGCGACGACGGCGAAGGCGCGGGCGGCGGTCAGGCGCCGCGAGGCGGGAGCGGAAAACGAAAGCATCGGAACCTGTCGAATGGACGAATGCGGCATGCGGGCACCGTGCTGCGCGCCGCGCGTCCCGGCGGCACCGCGCGGGACGAAGCGCGCAGTATACGCGAAGCCGCGGGCGTTTCCGTGCCGTTTCCGGGGTCGGGTCAGCTGAACGCGCGCTTGATCCGCGAGCGCAGCAGCGCACGCTTCAGGCGGCCTTCGACGGCCGGCGTGTCGAGCGCGACGCGCGCGCCGGCCGGTTCGCCGCGATGCAGGTAATAGCGGTCGAACGTGGCCTGCGTCATGCCCCATTTGTTGAGGAACTGGCGGCGGCCGTCGTTCTTGACGATCTTGCCGGTGCTCTTCTGCTGGAAGTGATAGACGAGGCTGTCGCCCACGCCGAGGAAGATCCGGCAGCCGGCGTCCCAGAATTTCATCGAGAAGTCGTTGTCGCTGCTCATCCCCGGCGACAGCTCGCTGCTGTAGCCGCCGATGCGGTTCCACCAGTCGCGGTGCACGAGCGTCGGCGGCCAGGTCGAGCCGAGCCAGTCCGCGCGCGCGAGCCGCGGCGTGGCCGCGACGAGGCCGGCCGCGTCGAACTGTTCGGCGTCACGGCCGAAGTTGCTGACGACGACGCACGGGTTGCGCGTGTCGACCGGCTCGACCATCGTGCCGGACAGCATGAACAGGTCGGTCGGCATCTGCTCGATGCGCCGCACGAGCGCCGTGTCCCAGCCCGGGCAGCAGTACATGTCGTCGTTCATGTAGACGACGTAGTCGCGCGTCGCGCGGGCGGCGGCCAGGTTCACCGCGTGGCAGATGCCGATGTTGGCCGGCGACGCGGTGTGCTCGATGCCTTCGCTGCGCACCCAGTCGAGCGTGCCGTCCGCGCCGTCGTTCACGTGCACGATGATCTGGTGGTCGTACGCCGAATGACGGCGCAGGCTGTCGACGACGAGCTTGAGGTACGGCAGGTTGTTCCAGGTCGGGATGATGATGGAGAACATGGCGGTCGGATTCGGTGGTCGTCGTATCGGCGGCGCGCAGCGCTGCGCCGTGCTCGGGCGCGCATGGCGCGCGGGCAGCCCGGCATTGTAACGCCGGGCCGGCCGCATGCCGGCGGCGTCAGGGTGGCGGCAGGGCGGGGCGCGCTCAGCGGGCCGCTTCGTGGCCGAGCTTCAGGAACCGGTAGTAGACGGTTTCCGCGTTGAACACGGCGATCATGAAGCCCGCGCGGCCGTCGAGAAACCCGCGCCGCAGCACGTAGGTCCGCACGAACGCCCACGCGCCGCGCGCGAGCGCCTTGCCGAAGCCGCCGCGCTGGCCGGCCGCGCGGCGCTGGCGCGCACCGGCCGTCGAATACGCATCGAGCTTGCGCACGACGGTTTCGAAATCCTCGTACGAATAGTGCATCAGCTTGCCCGGCAGCCGCTGCGCAGGGGTGTCGAAGACGAGCCGCTCGTGCACCAGGTCGTCGGAGAAGCGGGCGGTGCCGCGCCGGAACAGGCGCGGCACCCAGTCCGGATACCAGCCGCTGTGGCGGATCCACTGGCCGCAGAAGCTCGACAGCCGGTCGAGCGCGTAAACCTGCGCGGCCGGCGTGCGGATGGCCGCGCGGATCGACTGCGCGAGTTCCGGGCTGACGACCTCGTCGGTGTCGAGCGACAGGATCCAGTCGGTGTCGAGCGCGTCGAGCGTGCGGTTCTTCTGCGGGCCGAAGCCCGGCCAGTCGCGCTCGACGATCACGCGGGCGCCGTGCGCGCGGGCGATCTCGACCGTATCGTCGGTGCTGCCGCCGTCGATCACGACGACGTCGTCGGCGAAGGTCAGCGCGTCGAGGCACTGCGCGAGCCGCGCGGCCGCGTTGAGGGCGATGAGGGCGACGCCGAGGGTGGGTTCTGCCATGAAATCGTCGAAAAGGCGGAGAAAACGGTGAGCGGCAGTATACCCGCGCGCAGGCAGCCGGCCGCTTCGGCGACGGCCATGCCGGCGGGGGCGGTCCAGCTATAATGTTGGGCCTTTTTCGGCACCCGCCGGACGGGGCGAATCCCGGGCAGTCACGCCCCGGGCGCCGCGTCGCGGCTCAAGAAGGATTGCCTTGGAAACCCAGAACACTCTTCGCAAACCGATGGACGGCACCGGTACGTCGCCGCTTACGGTCCTCAAGCGCCTGTGGCCGTACATCCGGCCGCTCATCGGCATCGTGCTGCTCGCCGTGATGACGATGGGCGTCGTCGCGGCCACGGAAGCCGGGATCCCGGCGCTGCTCAAGCCGCTGCTCGACCACGGCTTCGGCTCGCACGGCAGCGACAGCGCGAAATGGTACGTGCCGATCGCCGTGATCGGCCTCGCGCTCGTGCGCGGCGTGTCGCAGTACACGTCGAATTACCTGCTCAACTACGTATCGAATCGCATCCTGCTGCAGCTGCGGCTCGAGATGTTCCAGCGGATGCTCCACACCGGCGCGTCGTTCTTCCAGCGCGAGACCGCGAGCACGGTGATCAACGCGATCGTGTTCGAGGTCAACCAGATCCTGTCGGTGCTGACCGGCGTGATGGTCACGCTCGTGCGCGACTCGCTGACCGTGGTGTTCCTGCTCGGCTACCTGTTCTACCTGAACTGGCGGCTCACGCTGATCGTCGCGGTGATCCTGCCGGGCATCGGCTGGCTTGTCAGCAAGATCAACCGCCGCCTGCGCCGCCTGAACCGCGAGCACCAGACGCTGACCAACGAGCTGTCGTACATCGTCGAGGAGACGGTCGGCGGCTACAAGGTCGTCAAGGTGCACAACGGCGAAGCGTACGAGATGGACCGCTTCACGACGATGAGCAAGCGCCTGCGCGGCTACGCGATGCGCATGACGATCTCGGGCGGGCTCGCGCAGCCGCTGACGCAGTTCCTCGCGTCGATCGCGCTCGCGGTCGTGATCACGATCGCGGTCGTGCAGTCGACCAACGACCAGACGACGGTCGGCGGCTTCGTCGCGTTCGTCACGTCGATGCTGCTGGTGATTTCGCCGCTCAAGCACCTGATCGACGTCAACCAGCCGCTGCAGCGCGGGATGACGGCCGCCGAGCTGATCTTCGGGCTGATCGACGAGCCCGCCGAGCCGCAGGGCGGCGGCCGGGCGCTCGCGCACGCGCGCGGCGAGATCGAATTCCGCGGCGTGTCGTTCGACTACGGCGCCTCCGAGCGGCCGACGCTCGACCGCATTTCGTTCAAGGTCGCGCCGGGCGAGATGATCGCACTCGCGGGGCCGTCCGGCAGCGGCAAGACGACCCTCGTGAACCTGCTGCCGCGCTTCTTCGATCCGACGGGCGGCGCGATCCTGGTCGACGGCGTGCCGGTGGCCGACTACGACATCCATGCGCTGCGCGGCCAGATGGCGATGGTCAGCCAGGACGTCGTGCTGTTCAACGACACGATCGCCGCGAACGTCGCGTACGGGCAGACGCCCGACCGCGCACGCGTGCAGGCGGCGCTCGAGGCCGCGAACCTCGCCGACGCGGTCGCCGCGATGCCCGACGGGCTCGACACGCTGGTCGGCGGCAACGGGATGCGACTGTCGGGCGGCCAGCGGCAGCGGCTCGCGATCGCGCGCGCGATCTACAAGGACGCGCCGATCCTGATCCTCGACGAGGCGACTTCCGCGCTCGATTCGGAATCCGAGCGCCACGTGCAGGCCGCGCTCGAGCGGCTGATGGAAGGGCGCACGACGCTCGTGATCGCGCACCGGCTGTCGACGATCGAGCGCGCGGACCGGATCCTCGTGCTCGAAGCCGGCAAGATCGTCGAAGAGGGCAGCCACGAAGAACTCCTGCGCCACGGCGGGCTGTACGCGCACCTGCACCGGATCCAGTACCAGCAGCAGGCGGCGTGACATGAAGTCGGGTCGCACCCGTGTGCTAGTCTTGATCGGGCAAGTCCAGTTGTTTCCGGTTCGACGTGACAACACGGAGGGAAGGACGATGAGGAAGATGCACGGGATGATGCTGGCCGCGCTGGTTGCGGCGGGTTTCGCCGCGCCGGTCGCGATGGCGCAGGGGCACGGCAACGACGACAACCACGGCAATCACGGCAATCACGGCATGCACCGCGGCCACGGCCCGAAGCACATGCCGCCCGGCCAGGCGATGCATCGCGACGACGACGTACCGCCGCGCTGGGCCGATCAGCCGCGCCGCGACTGGCACAAGGGCGACCGGCTCCCGGACGAATTCCGCGATCGCCAGTACGTGGTCGACGACTGGCGCGGCTATCGGCTGAGCCCGCCGCCGCGCGGCTATCACTGGGTCGGCGTCGGCGGCGACTATCTGCTCGTGCAGATCGGCTCGGGCATCGTGCTGCGGGTCGGCCCGTAACACCGGCCACACCCGCCGCCGCTCATCGCTTCATCCGGCTGCCGGGGCATGCGTCCCGGCAACCGCGTCATTTGTCCTGGTCCGACTTCGCCGCCCGGCGGAACCAGCGTCGCTCGATCCGCGACATTGCCCAGCACACCGCCAGCGCGCAGACGGTGCCGAGCGCGACTTCCCCGAGCCGCATCAGCGGAATGTCCCAGAGCGGGCCGTTGCCCGGAAACAGCAGCACGATCGTCGCGGTGACGCCGCCGAGCCGCGCCGCGCTGCCGACGTTCAGGCACCAGCAGCCGACGATCGTGATCGCGACCGCGATCGCATAGGCGACGAGGCGATCGCCGCCGAGCGCGGCCCCCGCGAAGCCGACCACGCCGCCGATCATCGCGCCGATGAACTGGTCGCGCGACAGCGACATCGTGTCCGAATAGTTGTGCTGCGTGACGGCGATCGCGGTGATCGCCGCCCACACGGCCTGCTCGGTGTGCAACGCGCGGCCGATCGCGTACGCGAGGCACGCGCCGCACACGGCCTGCAGCGCCATCAGCGCGCCTTGCGTGAGGCGTTCGCCGAAAGTCAGCCCCTTGAACAGATCGAAGATCGACTGCTGGATCTGCTGGCGGGCTTCGTTGAGGGTCCTGATCGTATCCATCGTGTCGGCCAAGAAGCGGGGCGGCGCGCGCGTCAGTGCGCCTGTTCGGACGATGCGGCGGCCGGCGCGCCCTCGGGTGCGTCGCCGTTCTCGACGCGCGTTTCGGGCATCGCGAGCCAGACGAGCAGGACCGCGAGCGCGCCGGCGGCGGCGAGCCCGAAGAAGCTGATCGCGTTGCCGAAGTGATCGGCGACATAGCCGGCCACGGCCGTGCTGAGCGTCGCGCCGATCCCGGCCGCGAGCCCGAACAGCCCGATGCACAGGTTGTAGCGGCCCTTGCCGCCCGCGACGTCGGCCGCGATCAGCGGCAGCATCACGCCGAACACGGCGGCGCTGATGCCGTCGAGCATCTGCACCGGCACGAGCAGGTACGGGCTGCTCACGCCGGCGAACAGCAGCGCGCGCACCGGCAGCGCCGAGAAGCCGAGCAGCAGGATCGGCCGGCGTCCCCAGCGTTGCGAGGAACGGCCGACCCACGGCGACAGCATCGCGACGATCGCCTGCGGCACGATGATGCACGCGGCGATCACGAGCTGCACGTTCTCGCCCATCCCGGCCGTCACTTCGCCGGCCGCGAGGTTGAGCATCGCCGCGTTCGACAGGTGGAACAGCACGACGCACGCCGCGAAGATCAGCATCCGGCGATCGCGCAGCAGTTCGAGCAGCGTCTCGCGGTGCTCGCCTTCGTCGTGATCGTCGGGTTTCGACGAATGCGGGATCACTTCGTGGGTCGGCTGGATCATCGCGAGCGCGAACAGCGCGGGCAACGCCAGCACGGCGGTCAGCCAGAACACCGCGCGCGCGGAGAAATACTCGCCGGTGAGCCCCATCAGGCCCGCCGCGACCGCGCTGCCGATCGACGCCCAGCGCGCGTTGCGGCCGAGCCGGTCGCCGAGATCGGCTCGGCCGACCAGCGAGAACGAGATCGCGGCCATCGCCGGCACGAGCATGCAGCTCGCGAAGCCGTGGAACACTTCGGCCGCGATCACCGGCACGATCGTCGGGCTCGACGCGAGCAGCACCGCGGACAGGATGATGGCCGCGATCGCCCACGCGGCCGCGCCTTTCTTGTTCTTCAGCGCATCGACGGCCGCGCCGCCCGGCACCTGGCTGACCATCGCGCTGATCGTGCCGATCGACAGCACCATGCCGATCTCGCCCTGCGTCCACTTGTGCGACGCGAGGTAGGACGCGATGAACGGACCGAACCCGGTTTGAACGTTTGCAACGAAAAAGTTGAGCCAGTCGAGGGACCGCAGACTGCGCACGCTGACGGAATGCTTGATCGTCATCGGGTGGCACTCGCAGACGAAGCCGGCACCGGTGCCGGGGCAACGGGCGGGAAGACCGCGATGATCGGCTTGTCGGCCGCGTAGGGCGGCGACGCCTTGATCTGCGCATCGTTCAGGTCGAGCTGCGGATGCAGCGCCTTGTCGCGCGTGACGAAGCGCAGCGCGCCCCAGCTCGCGGCGATCGAGCGGCGGTCGGTGTTGACGAGCCCGCCGAGGTCGAGCACGACCGCCTGCGGCTGCGCGGCGCGGTCGATCAGCACGTCGACGATGCGGCCGATCTTCGTGCCGTTGGGGCGCTCGACATCGCTGTCGAGCAGCGGCAGTCGCGTCGCGGGCGACGCCGCGGCCGAACCCGACAGCGGCACGGCCTTGGGCCGCGCGGCCGGGGGCAGGTCGCCCGACGGCACGTCGAGCACGATCGGCTCCTGTTTGCCGCCCGGCGTGAAGCGGAACACGTTCCACGGGAAGATGACCTTGCGGTCGCCGACGCCCATGAAGCCCTGCAGGTTGACGATCATCTCGCGCGGCTTGCCGCTCGCGTCGGCCACCATGTCGACCGCGCGGCCGATCACCTTGCCGTTGCGGCGCGCGACCTCGCTGTCGAGCAGCGCATGGATCTGCGTGCGGTCGAGCGGGCGCGTCGCGACGATCGGGGCGGGCGGTGGTGGCGGAGGCGTCGGTGTTTCGGGGCGCTGCACGGGTTTCGGCCGCGTCACTTCGCGGTGCGGTTTCTTCGGTGCTTCCGGCGCTTCCGGTTGCGTCGGCGCCGGCACGGGCGGCATCGTCAGCGGTTCGCCGGCGGTTTCCTCGACGGGTTCGACGAGCGCCTCGCTGATCGGCGCGGGCGGATTCTGCGTCGGCAGCAGCCCGCAGCCGGACAGCAGCGCGGCGGCGAGAACGAGGAAGACCGTCGAGGACGGAAACGACATGCGGGATGCGGGAAACGGAAGTCCGCCGCTCATTGACACTCACTCCATGGGTCGGGGGCCGGGCCCGGAGGCGCGCGGCTGGCGATGGATGGCGGGTGCGGGCGGCGCACCACGCGAGGTGAGAGTTTAACGTGTCTTCCTTTCAGGACCGATTTCTGCGGAGGATTGGGCGCGGGATGGCGGGGAAAGGACCGGAACAGGGCAGGGAATAGCAGGAAAACGGCGAAGTAGGAAAACGACAGGTAAAGGGCCGGGAAAGGGGCAGGTAAACGGGCGGGGATCGATCGCCGAGAGCGGGCGCCCGCCATCGGATCCCTCAGCGCGCACGGCACCCGACCGTCGACGACAGGTCGGGCGCCGCACGGGCCGCCGGCGTGGCGTTACTTGACCAGCCCGCCGAGCGTCGTCGTCACCGGGGCGAGCAGGCCGCCGCCGGTCTTCGACAGCGCGCCGGTGTTGCTGCCGCCCGCCAGGCCGCCGACCGGCGCGCTGCTGGCCGCCGCCGTCACGGTGCCGACCGCCGAGGTGAGCGCGCCTGCCGGATTGCCGCCGACCGTCGCGCCGCCGAGTGCGCCGGTCGACAGCAGCCCCGTCACCGGGGCGAGCGGATTCGTCGCGGCGCTGCCGCCGCCGAGCAGCGCCGTGCCCGCGGTGGCGACCGTGTTGCCGGTCGCGGTCACGACGTTGCCGACGCCGGTCGTGACCGGATTGTTGCCGGTGTTCGCGAGCGTCGTGCCGGCGTTCGCGACGCCGTTGCCGACGGTCGTCACGAGATTCGTCAGCGGTGCGCCGAGCGGCGTGCTCGCCGCGGCCGTCTGCGTGAGCGAGCCGACCGTCGTCGTGATCGGCGTGATCGCCGAGCTGGCCGCGCCCGTCACCTGCGCGACCGGGCCGGTCGACAGTTGCGTGCCGAGCGTCCCGCCGCCGCCCGCGATCGTGTTGCCGAGCGTCGTCACGGCACCGCCGACGGGCGACGTGACGGGCGCGAGCGGCGCCAGCGCCGAACCGCTCGCGCCGAGACTCGACACGACGCCACCCGTCGCGGCGACGGCCTGGCCGAGATTCGTGACCACGCCACCCGTGCTGGCGACCGTCGTGCCGACCGGATCCGACGATGCGCCGAGCTGGCCGAGGCCCGAACCGAGGCCGGTGCCGAGCGTCGTGACGGCCGCGCCGACGTCCTGCACCACCGTGCCGAGCCCCTGCGTCGTCGCGGGGTTCGTGCCGGGCAGCGTTTGCGACGCGATCGCCGTGCCGACACCCGATACCGCGCCGCCGCCGGCCGTCACGATGTTGCTCGACGCCGCGGTCGTCTGGCCGACGCCGTTGGCCGACGTGCCGCTCGAGCCGTTCCCCGTGCCGCCGGTCGATGCCGTCGGATCGCCGGACCCCGACCCGGAACCGCCGGTGCCCCGGCTCAGCGAGCCGGAGCCGCCGCACGCGGACAGCGACATCAGCGCCGCGGTACCGGCCGCGATCATGATCATTCGGAGTCCTGCTTGATGAATGGTGGGCGTCTTCATGTCGTCCTCGTCTCGATTATGGAAATGGATCAGGCGGCCTTCGTGTGCGCCGGTGTGTCGTCGCTGCGGAAGGGATGCGGCGGGCGCATCGTCGTTGTCTCCCTGATTGGCCTGTCGCCGTGCCGCGTATTCGCCTGAGTCGGAACCCGGAGCGCTTGCAGGACGCATTGCGTTGCATTCTTTCGTCTTGCTTGCCGATCGTGCCGGAAATCACCGGATTCGTACGATCAGAGTAGGTCCACGGCGGCGAGACGTCTTTTAATGATCGTTAAATTGAAGTAAGCGTCCGATTCACTGCCGGAATCGGGGTAATCACGATCGACACGAGGTGAGTCGTGTGATGGAGGCGGGAGGGACGGTGCGAGGGGAAGGCGGGACGGCGGCGCCTGCCTGGCCCGCCGTCGCGGCGGGCAGGCGCGGGCGCTGCCCGAGGGGCGGCGTAACGGCGGCGTCAGGCGTCCGGATACCACGCGTCGGTGAATTCGCTGACCCTGACGTCGGTCAGCTCCGGACGTGCGGCCAGCCACGCACGCACGTTCTCACGGTCGGCATCGGTGGTCGTGCCGCGCGGCGCGCCGGAGATCACGTAGGCGCCGATCCCTTCGTCAGCGGAGGCGACGGTCAGCAGCCCGTTCGCTTCGACGAAATCGATGAACGCATCGATCAGCTGGCCGCGCTCGAGGTCGGACAGCTCGTTGCGGTATTGCGCGGCCGCGTTGAACGCGAGTTCCTGGAACTCGGCGATGTGGAGTTTCTTGCGCTGGCGGCGGTTGTGGCGTTGGCTCATGGTGTGTGGTGAGTGAATGTGAGGGGGAAAGGATAGCGCGGCGGCCGCTGCGGGCACGATGTCGACGTGCCGCGCAGCCCGCGCACGCAGCGAGTGGCCCGAGCGTTGCGTCGTCGCGATATCGGTTTGTCGCGCGGTTGATCATGAAACCATTGTTAAACAATCGATCGACCGGGATTTCTCGGCGTGGCTTGGCCCGGCGGGTCATCGCGCGTATGACCGAATGATACAGGGATGGCGAGCCGCTTCGGCTTTGCTAAGGTCGGCGGCTATTCGAACAACAACGAGGGCCGTATGTCGGACAATCGCTATTCGTACAATGGTGATGTCGATCTCAAGCCGGCGGATTTGTTTTTCTGGATCGCGGTCGATGAGATCCAGCGGCGCGTCGGGTTCGATGACCTTGCGGCCGCTTCGGCCATGTTGCTGGGTCAAGCCGATGTGCCGGCACCAGGAAAATTCGCTGCGGCGACCAAGGGCACATCGGTCGCCTCAATTGCTGCGCGCAAGCTGTTGCCGATTCAGATGAGAATGCGTTTGCCAATGATCATGTCGGTGGGCGCTCAGGGCGTACGTATCGCGTCCACGCGGAATCTCGGTGCATGGGTCGGCCGAACCATCCCCGTGGTCGGGGAGTTGTTCTTGGCCGCCGACGCGGCCGTCATCATGTTCAACACGGTGCGTCGCTACAACGCCGTCGTCAAACTTGAAAACAGGGTGTTCTGATCGTGTCTGCCGCTAGGTGGGAAAAGCTTGCCGCATTTGCGCGCGAAGAGCTCGGTCGCCCGTTGTTCGGCGGCCAATTGCGAATCGAGCCGTCGTCACGTCTCGAGGAGGATCTGCGCGTGACGGGAATCGATGCAATCGAATTCATCGACAAATGGGCCGAAACGTTCGGTGTGAATGCTGCCGAATTCCCTTACGACCGCTACTTCGGCCCTGAAGGGCAGGAGATGGTGACGACGTTTCTCGCGCTGTTTTCCGAGCGTTACCGGAAGCGACCGCGTGTGCCCCTTACCCTCGGCATGCTGGAAGAAGCAATGCGCATCGGCCGATGGGATACGGACGCGATCGAGAGCGTTGCACGAGACGAGGTCGCTCGTGGGAAATGAGCCCACGAATCGGCGAAATGCAAAAAGCCCGCTTGCTGTCGCAAAGCGGGCTTCGATGTTGGTTGCGGGGATAGGATTTGAACCTATGACCTTCGGGTTATGAGCCCGACGAGCTGCCAGACTGCTCCACCCCGCGGCGCGAATTATAGTGATACTGCTGCGGCGCGTCAAACGCTCAGTGACCAAAGTTGAAATCAAGCGGCCGTGCTTCGCTCGCCAGGGGGCGCTTACGTTGCCCGAGCCCTCGAAGCTCGGCGTGCCAATCGATATTTTTGCTCGATGCCCGCGGCAAGGGTGGGGGGCGATCTCCCGATTCGGAGATCGCCGCGCATGACCTTACATCAGCACGATGTCGTATTGCTCCTGGCTCAGGTTCGACTCGACCTGCAGCGACACTGGCTTGCCGATGAAGTCGATCAGCATCGCGAGATGCTGCGACTCCTCGTCGAGGAACAGGTCGATCACCTGTTGCGCGGCGATCACGCGGAATTCGCGCGGATTGAACTGGCGCGACTCGCGCAGGATCTCGCGCAGGATGTCGTAGCACACGGTGCGCGACGTCTTCACCTGGCCCTTGCCCTGGCAGGTCGGGCACGGCTCGCACAGCACGTGCGCGAGCGATTCGCGCGTGCGCTTGCGCGTCATCTCGACGAGCCCGAGCTGCGAGAAGCCGTTGACCGTCACGCGCGTGCGGTCGCGCGACAGCGCCTTCTTCAACTCGGACAGCACCGCGTCGCGATGCTCGGCGTTCTCCATGTCGATGAAGTCGATGATGATGATCCCGCCGAGGTTGCGCAGCCGCAGCTGCCGCGCGATCGTATGCGCGGCCTCGAGGTTGGTCTTGAAGATCGTGTCGTCGAAGTTGCGCGCACCGACGTAGCCGCCGGTGTTCACGTCGATCGTCGTCATCGCCTCGGTCTGGTCGATCATCAGGTAGCCGCCCGACTTCAGGTCGACGCGGCGCGACAGCGCGCGCTGGATCTCCGTCTCGATGTTGTACAGGTCGAACAGCGGCCGCTCGCCGGTGTAGTGATGCAGCTTCGGGCTCACCGCCGGCGTGAATTCGTTCGCGAATTCCGCAAGGCGCTGGTACGTCTCGCGCGAATCGACCTGGATGCGCGTCGTGTCGTCGTTCGCGAAATCGCGCAGCACGCGCTGCGCGAGATCGAGATCCTGGTACAGCAGGCTCGTCGCCGGCAGCCGCTGCGCCTGGGCCACGATGGTCGTCCAGGTCTTGCGCAGGTAGGCGACGTCGCCGGCCAGTTCGTCGGAGGTCGCGTCTTCGGCGATCGTGCGCACGATGTAGCCGCCTTTCTCGTCCGGCGGGATCACGGCGGTCAGCCGCGCACGCACGGCCTCGCGCTCGGCCTCGCTCTCGATCTTCTGCGAGATGCCGATGTGCGGCTCCTGCGGCAGGTAGACGAGCGTGCGGCCCGCGATGCTGACCTGTGTCGACAGTCGGGCGCCCTTCGTGCCGATCGGATCCTTGATCACCTGGACCATCAGCGTCTGGCCTTCGAACACGGTCTTCTCGATCGGCTGGTGCGGCGCGCCCGACTGCGGCTCGCCCGCGAGGCGCGGATGCCAGATGTCGGCGACGTGCAGGAACGCCGCGCGCTCGAGACCGATGTCGATGAACGCCGACTGCATGCCGGGCAGCACGCGCACGACCTTGCCGAGATAGATGTTGCCGACCCGCCCGCGCGACAGCGTGCGCTCGACGTGAAGCTCCTGCACCGCGCCTTGCTGGACGAGTGCGACCCGCGTTTCCTGCGGCGTGAGGTTGATCAGGATTTCTTCGTTCATGGTGCGATTCAGAAGGCGACGCGCGCGGTGCGCAGCAACGCGGCAGTCTCAAAAAGGGGCAGACCCATGATACCCGAATGGGAACCGTCGATTCGCTCGATGAATTCGGCCGCGCGTCCCTGGATCGCGTAGGCGCCCGCCTTGCCGAACGGTTCGCGGGTGTCGACGTAGCGCTCGAACGCGTCGCGCGGCGCGGCCGAAAAGCGCACCGACGAGCGCGACAGCGCGGGCGGCAGCAGTTCGCCGTCGGCGCCGACCACCGCGACGGCGGTCAGCACCTCGTGTTCGCGGCCTGCGAGGCGTGTCAGCATCGCGAGCGCGTCGTCGGCATCGGCCGGCTTGCCGAGGATCGCGCCGTCGATGGTCACCGTGGTGTCCGCAACCAGCACCGGCGCGGCCGGCTTGCCGCTCGCGACGAGACGCGCCCGCGCGGCCTCCGCCTTCGCGACGGTCACGCGCCGAACATACGCATCGGCGGCTTCGCCGGGCAGCTCGGCTTCGAGCGCCTCGGCGTCCTCGTCGGGGCGCGGCAGCAGCAATTCGAAGCGCACGCCGATCTGCTGCAGCAGCTCCTGGCGGCGCGGGCTTTGCGAAGCGAGGTAAAGGGTCGGGAAAAGGGCAGGGGGCGTGCTGGACGGCATGGTGTCGTTATCTCGTTGAGCGCGCGCGGCGCGCGTCCCGAGGACGGCACGTCATGCGCGATGGTAGGGGTGATTCTGCGTGATGCTCCACGCGCGGTAAAGCTGTTCGGCGAGCAGCACGCGCACCATCCCGTGCGGCAGCGTCATGCTCGAGATGCGCAGCAGCAGGTCGGCGCGCGCCTTGAGTTCCGGATCGAGCCCGTCGGCGCCGCCGATCACGAACGCGACGTCACGGCCGTCCTGCTGCCAGCCGGGCAGCGCCTGTGCGAGCTGCATCGTGGTCCAGTCGCGGCCGCGCTCGTCGAGCGCGAAGATGCGCGCGCCCTTCGGCAGCGCGGCCTCGATCTTCTGCCGCTCGGCCGCCATCACGCTTTCCGCGCTGCGGCCGCCCGAACGCAGTTCGGGCTTGATCTCGCGCAGCTCGATGCGCAGCTCGGGCGGCATCCGCTTCGTGTATTCGTCGAAGCCGGACGCGATCCAGCCGGGCATCTTGTGGCCGACCGCGAGGATGAAAAGCTTCATCGGGACGACTCGCTGCGGCTCAGCGGCGGCGGGCAGCCGTCTTGCGCGCCGGGCGTGCGGGCGCTTCTTCCTCGTCGTCCTCGTCTTCGCTGGCGGTCGCGAGACCGTTCGGACCCTTGCCGCCGCCGAGCTTCATCCGCACGGGCTTGTCGCCCCAGATTTCCTCGAGGTTGTAATACTGGCGCAGCGCCGGCTGCAGGATGTGCACGATCGCGTCGCCGCAGTCGACCAGCACCCATTCGCCGGTGTCTTCGCCCTCGGAGCTGACGATGTCGCCGCCGGCTTCCTTGACCTTGTCCCGCACGCTCGACGCGAGCGCCTTGGTCTGGCGGTTCGACGTGCCCGACGCGACGATCACGCGGTCGAACAGTTCGGTCAGGTGGCTGGTGTTGAACACCTTGATGTCTTGCGCCTTGATGTCTTCGAGAGCGTCGACGATCACGCGCTGCAGTTTGCGGATATCCATGGAATCAGGAATGGTAGAGACGATGTTGAAGAATATAGGCCCAGACGGCGGCCGGCACATGCTCGGCCGACGCATCGGGCATTTGCGCGTGACGCGCGATGCATTCGCGCAGGTGCGCGCGGATGTCGGTTGCGGCGATATCGAACGCCAGCGTCGTGTCGATCAGCAGGTGGCCGGCCGGCGTCGCTTTCAGCACGTCGGCACCGGCCTGCCGCCGCGCGATTTCCCGCGCGACGTCCGGCGGCGCCGCGCCGAGGTCGAAGCCCGGGCGCGTCGACGCGCACACGTGCGCGTAGTCGAACAGCTTGCGCCAGTCGCGCCACGTGTCGAGCCGCACCAGCTGGTCGGCGCCGATCAGCAGCGCCAGCGACGCATCGGGGCCGATCCGCTCGCGCCAGCGTGCGAGCGTCTCGACCGTATAGGTCGGCCCCGCGTGCTCGATCTCGTCGGTCGCGACGGTGACCGTCACGCCGGGCAGCGACAGCGAGCCGGCAGCGGCGCGCGTCATCGCGAGCCGATGCTCGGCGGCCGACACGTCGCGCTTCTGGTACGGCTGCCCGGCGGGCAGCAGCGCGAGCTCGGTCAGGCCGAGCTCTTCGGCGAACCGGCGCGCGAGCGCGAGGTGGCCGTCGTGGATCGGGTCGAACGTGCCGCCCAGCAGGCCGATACGACGTGACAGCGGCTGCGGGGCGGGGCGGGTGATGGTGTCCAGAAAAACGTGTCCTGTTCTTGAGGCGGCGGGGCGCGGCGGGCTCAGACCCAGTCGCGCGGCACGAGGAACTCGCTCAGGCGCGCTTCCGGCGAGCCCGGCTCGGGCTGCCAGTCGTAACGCCAGTGCGCGATCGGCGGCATCGACATCAGGATCGACTCGGTCCGGCCGCCGCTTTGCAGCCCGAACAGCGTGCCGCGGTCGAACACGAGGTTGAATTCGACGTAGCGGCCGCGCCGGTAAGCCTGGAAGTCGCGTTCGCGCTCGCCGTACGGCAGCGCGACACGGCGTTCGACGATCGGCAGGTACGCGTTCAGGAACGCGTCGCCGACGCTTTGCATCATCTCAAACGAGCGTTCGAATCCGGGCTCGGAGAAATCGTCGAAGAAGATCCCGCCGATGCCGCGCGTCTCGTTGCGGTGCTTCAGGAAGAAATACTCGTCGCACCACGTCTTGAAGCGCGGGTAGAGCTCGGCGCCGAACGGATCGAGCGCGTCCTTGCAGGTCTGGTGGAAATGCCGCGCGTCGTCCTCGAACGGATAAACCGGTGTCAGATCCATGCCGCCGCCGAACCAGAAGATCGGCGCGTCGCCGGGCTTCGTCGCGATCAGCATCCGCACGTTCATGTGCACGGTCGGGCAGTACGGGTTGCGCGGATGCAGCACGAGCGACACGCCGAGCGCCTCGAAGCCGCGGCCGGCCAGCTGCGGGCGCGCGGCGCTCGCCGACGGCGGCAGCGCATCGCCGGCGACGTCGGAAAAACCGATCCCCGCGCGCTCGAACACGCGGCCGCCTTCGAGAATCCGCGTGCAGCCGCCGCCGCGCAGGCGCTCCTCGGGCCCGCGCTGCCACGCGTCGGTCGCGAGCGGCGTGCCGTCGAGCGCGCCGAGCGCGTCGGCGATGCGTGTCTGCAGGCCCTGGAGGTACGTGCGCACGCGCGCCACGTCGTAGGTCGAATCGGTCATGTCTGAACTGGGTGCCCCCGCGCGAAGCGGGGGCCGTAAAAAAGGCATCTGCCGGGCATTCTATCGAACCCCGGCAGAGGAGGCCGCCGTTTGCGACGGCAAAGCGGCGGTCAGGGTGTTACGTGCTCTTGCGATTCAGCGCGCGGAAGCCGATGTCGCGGCGATACTGCATGCCTTCGAAATTGATCTGGTTGATCGTGTCGTACGCATGCTGCTGCGCTTCGCGCACCGAATCGGCGAGGCCGACCACGCACAGCACGCGGCCGCCGGACGTCGTCAGCTTGTCGCCGTCGAGCGTCGTGCCCGCATGGAACGTCACGGCCTGCTCGGTCTCGGCCGGGATCCCGTTGATGCGGTCGCCCTTGCGCGGCGCGTCCGGATAGCCGTGCGCGGCCAGCACGACGCCGAGCGCGGTGCGGCGGTCCCAGTCGAGCTCGACCGTGTCGAGCGTGCCCGCGATCGCCTGTTCGACGACCTTCGAGAAATCGCTCTTCAGGCGGGCCATGATCGGCTGCGTCTCGGGGTCGCCCATCCGGCAGTTGAATTCCAGCGTGCGCGGATTGCCTTCCTTGTCGATCATCAGGCCCGCATACAGGAAGCCCGTGAAGCGGATGCCGTCCTTCTCCATCCCGCGCACCGTCGGCATGATGATTTCGCGCATCACGCGTGCGTGCATCTGCGGCGTGACGATCGGCGCGGGCGAGTAGGCGCCCATGCCGCCTGTGTTCGGGCCGCGGTCCTCGTCGAGCAGGCGCTTGTGGTCCTGGCTCGAGGCCAGCGCCAGCGCGTGCTTGCCATCGACCATCACGATGAAGCTCGCTTCCTCGCCGTCGAGGAATTCCTCGATCACGACGCGCGCGCCGGCGTCGCCCAGCTTGTTGCCCGACAGCATCATGTCGACCGCGGCGTGCGCTTCTTCCAGCGTCATCGCGACGACGACGCCCTTGCCGGCCGCGAGGCCGTCGGCCTTCACGACGATCGGCGCGCCTTTCGCGTCGATGTATGCGTGCGCGGCGGCCGCGTCGGAGAAGGTTTCGTAGTCGGCGGTCGGGATGCCGTGGCGCTTCATGAACGCCTTCGCGAAATCCTTCGAGCTTTCGAGTTGCGCGGCTTCGCGGGTCGGGCCGAACACCTTCAGGCCGCGCGCGCGGAACAGGTTGACGATGCCGGCCGCGAGCGGCGCTTCCGGCCCGACGAGCGTGAACGCGACGCCTTCGCTTTCCGCGAAATCGGCCAGCGCGTCGAGCGACGTGATGTCGACGTTCTTCAGACGCTCGTCCTGTGCCGTGCCGCCATTGCCGGGCGCGACGTAGACCATCTGGACGCGCGGCGACTGCGCGAGCTTCCACGCCAGTGCATGTTCGCGGCCGCCGGAGCCGACGACGAGTAGTTTCATGGGATTCCCCGCAGACTAGAAAACAGGGCGGCCGGCACGCTCAGGCGCGCCGGCCGCGAAATCGGTCGGGCCGCCGTCGCAACGCTGCGCACGGCGGCCGGCATCTCATTCCTCGACGATGACGGCGTTCGTATACACCTCCTGCACGTCGTCGAGGTTCTCGAGCGCGTCCAGGAGCTTCTGCATCTTCGCCGCATCGTCGCCGGTAAATTCGACTTCGTTCTGCGGCTTCATCGTCACTTCGGCGAGTTCGGCCTTGAAGCCCGCGGCTTCGAGCGCGTCCTTCACTGCCGAGAACGCCTGCCAGTCGCACAGCACTTCGATCGAGCCGTCGTCGTTCGTGCTGACGTCGTCCGCGCCGGCTTCGAGCGCCGCTTCCATCAGCGCGTCTTCCGACGTGCCGGGCGCGAACAGGAACTGGCCGACGTGATCGAACATGAACGCGACCGAACCGTCGGTGCCCATGTTGCCGCCGAACTTCGAGAATGCGTGACGGACTTCCGCGACCGTGCGGGTGCGGTTGTCGGTCAGCGTGTCGACGATGATCGCCGCGCCGCTGATGCCGTAGCCTTCGTAACGGATTTCTTCGTAGTTTGCGCCGTCCGCGCCGCCGACGCCGCGGTCGATCGCGCGCTTGACGTTGTCCTTCGGCATGTTCGCGTCGGCCGCCTTGTCGACCGCGAGACGCAGGCGCGGGTTCGAACTCGCGTCGCCGCCGCCGAGGCGGGCCGCGACCTGGATTTCCTTGATCAGTCGGGTCCAGATCTTGCCGCGCTTCGCGTCGGCTGCTGCCTTCTTATGCTTGATGTTGGCCCATTTCGAATGACCAGCCATACCTTTCTCCGTGCCCGGGCGCGCTGCGCGGGCGATTGTGCCAATGTGTCGTTGAATCGGCGGCCGTCTGGGCGGGCATGAAGCCGCGGGGCCGCGCGTGTCGAGTGGAACGTGATTTTATCACGCGGCGACCGTCGCTTCGGGGCCGCCGCGCATGGCCGAACGGCCGGGCGGGCCGTTGCGGCGTGCCGGGCCGCGCGGCCCGGCGGCGCCGTCTGTCAGTTCTTGGTGCCGAACAGGCGGTCGCCCGCGTCGCCCAGGCCCGGCACGATGTACGCATGCTCGTTCAGGTGCGAGTCGAGCGACGCGACGAACAGCTTCACGTCCGGGTGCGCGTCCTGGAACACCTGCACGCCCTCGGGCGCGGCGACCAGCGCGACGAACATGATGTTCGCGGCCGGCACGTTGCGGCGCTTGAGCACGTCGACCGCGTGCACGGCCGAATAGCCGGTCGCGACCATCGGGTCGCACAGGATGAAGATGCGATCCTCGAGATCGGGCAGGCGCACCAGGTATTCGACCGGGCGGTGATCTTCCGCGCGGTACACGCCGATGTGGCCGACGCGCGCGGACGGCACCAGGTCGAGCAGGCCGTCCGACATCCCGATGCCGGCGCGCAGCACGGGCACGATCGCGAGCTTCTTGCCCGCGATCACCGGTGCGTCGACCGCCACCAGCGGGGTTTCGACCCGCTTGGTCGTGATCGGCAGGTTGCGGGTGATCTCGTAGCCCATCAGCAGCGTGATCTCGCGCAGCAGTTCGCGGAACGTGCGCGTCGACGTGTCCTTGTCGCGCATGTGGGTCAGCTTGTGCTGGATCAGCGGGTGATCGGTGATGAAGAGATTCGGGAAACGGCTATCCTGTTTCATGACGGGGTGCCTTGGCGGCAAAAGGGGATCGGGGGCGGCGCCGGCGCCAGGCCGGCCGCCGCTCATGGCCGCAATTTTACCAAGGCGCGCCACGTGATCCGGATATTATCGACGTCTCACGACAATCCGCGCGCCGTGTTCGCCCGCTCGCCTGCGTTCGCGACCGTTCGCCCGCCCGGCGAACCGGCCTGCGACCCGTCGGCGACCCGGCCCGGCCGGCGCGCGTCGCCATAAAGGAATCGACGATGGATCTCGGCATCGCAGGAAAGACCGCGCTCGTGTGCGCGGCGAGCAAGGGGCTCGGGCGCGGCTGCGCGGAAGCGCTGGCCGCCGAGGGCGTGAACCTCGTGATCGTCGCGCGCACGCGCGACACGCTGGAGGAAACCGCGGAGGAGATCCGCGCCGGGTCGAACGTTTCGATCACCGCCGTCGCCTGCGACATTACGACGCCCGACGGCCGCGCGGCCGCGCTCGCCGCGTGCCCGCAGCCGGACATTCTCGTGACGAATGCCGGCGGGCCGCCGCCCGGCGACTTCCGCGATTTCTCGCACGACGACTGGATCCGCGCGCTCGAGTCGAACATGCTGACGCCGATCGAACTGATCCGCGCGACCGTCGACGGGATGATCGGCCGCGGCTTCGGCCGGATCGTCAACATCACGAGCTCGGCCGTGAAGGCGCCGATCGACGTGCTCGCGCTGTCGAACGGCGCGCGCTCGGGGCTGACCGGCTTCGTCGCGGGGCTGTCGCGCAAGGTCGCGGGGCAGGGCGTGACGATCAACAACCTGCTGCCCGGGCTGTTCGACACCGACCGGATCGCGACGACGCTCGCCGCGTCGGCGAAGGCGCAGGGCGTGAGCGTCGACGAGATGCGCGCGCGGCGCGCGAAGGAAATCCCGGCCGGGCGCCTAGGCACGCGTGCCGAATTCGGCGCGGCGTGCGCGTTCCTCTGCAGCGTGCATGCCGGCTATATCACCGGGCAGAACTGGCTGCTCGACGGCGGCGCGTATCCGGGCACGTTCTGACGCGCACCGCCGTTCACACATACGACAACAATCGACCCACGAAGGAAACGGAGATGAGCAAACCCCGCATCGCACTCATTGCGCACGACGCGAAGAAGGACGAGATCGTCGCGCTCGCGGGCCAGTACCGCGCGACGCTCGCGCAATGCCGGCTGGTCGCGACCGGCACCACGGGCGGCCGCATCGCCGCCGCGCACGGGCTCGAGGTCGAGCGCAAGCTGTCGGGGCCGCAAGGCGGCGACCTGCAGATCGGTGCGGAGCTGGCCGAAGGCCGCGTCGACATCGTCGTGTTCCTGCGCGACCCGATGACCGCGCAGCCGCACGACCCGGACATCACCGCGCTGGTGCGCGCATGCGACGTGCACGACGTGCCGGTCGCGACGAATGTCGCGACCGCGCGGATGCTGCTCGACGATCTGGCGCGCAACATGCAGGACGTTTGCTAGGCGTTCGGCACGCGTGAGTGTGCGTGCTTGCCGCCATCTGTCGTGTGGATGACATGTGACGGATGGCGGTGAGCGTTGATAGCGCCGAAACAGGCGCAGATTGCGATGCCCGAGATCGCGGCCGGTCGCTCATCGTAACGACCAGAACCACACGGTTGATGCAGCCCAGTAGCAATCCGAACTGCAGAGCGCGCGGGCGCCATCGATCAGGTCGATGTGTCCGCCGCGGCCGTTCATGTATCCGGGGATGTGCCAGAAGGCCACGACGCCCTTTCTGGCGGCAATGCCGGTCGTCGCATCGTCTCGCCGGAACACTTCAGCCTTGCCGAAATAGGCCGGCTCCGCCAGCATGTTGGCCAGCCTCGCCTGGCCGGCTTCAATTCGCCGTCCACGGTGCGGCCCCTTCTGAATGACGAGGCCGCCGCGCAATGTCATTCCGCTCTTGACGAGTGCCAGGCTGATCCGAATGGCGCACGTATTTGCATACGCCGGATTGGCGACTAGGTCTTGCCAGCCCAGTTCCTCGTATAGCGCTTCCCTGGATACCGTCCTGTTGTCCGGATAGTGGCTGTTCAGTAATGAGAAGTGTGGTTTCAAGCAGATCGTCCCCGATCAACGGCACGGATATTTCTGTTGCAGGATGCGGGCGATCAGGCCTGCTGCGTTTGTGCGCAGCGCATCGTTCGGCAGTTTTCGAAGACCGCCGATCACTTCCGAATCGATCTCTCCGGATTTGACGCGCCCGTTGTCGCACCAGTCCTTGCCTTCGGTCATGTCGGCCACGCCGGCCAGATAACCGGTCATGACGTGGCGCTCGGCGTCGGCGTACGGATTGTTGTCCGTACGGCTGATGCCGTTGAGCAGCCGCGCACCGTCGACGCGTGGGAGCGCGGCTCCGTTCGCGATGCCGATACCTGCCGACAACGATGCGAAAACAAATGCATTGCGGATGAAAAGGGCGTTCATGGCATGGGGTTCGTGAATTCGGCGCAAAGCAAAATAGCACGGTCACCGTCCCGGGAATCTCCATTGATCGCATGATTTCGCGGGGGACCGCACGGACCGGATGCCGCACCATCCGCCGGAATGCACGTCACGTGCCGATCGCTTTTCGCGAAGACCCTACGGTCGTGAAGGGATTGCCGCTGCGTGCAGCACGAGCGCGCGCGACGCGCGAAAATCACGCGCAGTGTCCCGCGTCTGCCCGCCTCGCCGTTCGGGGGCAGCGACGTATTTGCCGAACCGAATTTCCAGACAAGCGAGGAGCGAAACGATGCCGAAAGCAATCCGATACGACCAGGCAGGCGGCCCGGACGTGATGAAGTGGGTCGACGTCGAGGTCAGCGAGCCGCAGGCGGGCCAGGTCCGCGTCAAGCAGCATGCGGTCGGGCTCAACTATATCGACGTGTATTTCCGCACCGGCCTCTATCCGCAGCCGTTGCCCGCCGGGCTCGGGATGGAGGCGGCCGGCGAGGTGACGGCGGTCGGCGATGACGTGACCGCGTTCAAGCCCGGCGACCGCGTCGCCTATGTGTGGTCGTCGCCCGGCGCGTACGCGCAGGAGCGCGTGCTGCCCGCCGACCGCCTCGTCAAGCTGCCGGACGGCATCAGCTACGACGCAGCGGCGTCGGTGATGCTGCAGGGCCTGACCGCGCACTACCTGCTGCGCCGCACGTACCCGGTGAAAGCCGGCGACACGATCCTGATCCATGCCGCGGCCGGCGGCGTCGGCCTGCTGGTCTGCCAGTGGGCGAAGGCGCTCGGCGCAACGGTGATCGGCACGGTCGGCTCCGACGAGAAGGCCGAACTCGCGAAAGCGCACGGCTGCGACCACCCGATCGTCTACACGCGCGAGAACTTCACGCAGCGCGTGAGGGCGATCACGAACGATGCGCTCGTGCAGGTCGTCTACGATTCGATCGGCAAGGACACCTACATCGGTTCGCTCGACTGCCTCGCGCCGCTCGGGCTGTTCGTCAGCTTCGGCAACGCGTCGGGCCCGCTGCCGCCGATCGACTCGAAGGAGCTCTCGTCGCGCGGTTCGCTGTTCTTCACGCGGCCGACGCTGTTCTCGTACATCGCGAAGCGCGCCGATCTCGAAGCCGCGGCCGCCGAGCTGTTCGACGTGATCCTGTCGGGCAAGGTGAAGACGAGCATCAACCAGCGCTATCCGCTCGCGGAAGTCGGCCGCGCGCATGCCGACCTCGAGTCGCGCAAGACGACCGGCTCGACGATCCTCGTTCCCTGACGCATCCCTTCGCGCCGGCGCCATGCCGGCGCGCAACCTGGCGAGCGGCGACGGTCGCCGTCTGTCCAGTCTTCGTCCAGTCTTCGTCCCGCCGCTGTTCCGCCCGACGTCCCGTCCGCCGTTCCGCCCGGCGCCCCGTCCGACGTTCCCCCCGCCGCCCGCGTTTACGCGTTTTTTATACCGGTCCGATGACCTTTGACCCGTCCTTTACGCGCGTTCCCATAAGGTTCTAGTCGTCCGATTTCGACGACGGAGAACACAAAAATGGATGGGGTTTTCATCGGCGCACTGGTGCTGTTCACAGCGCTGATCCTCGGTTTGCTTGCCGGTTGCGAGACGCTCGCGCAATACGGCCGCGGGGGGCGCGCATGACCTGGATGCTTTGGCTGGCGGGTGCCTCGACGGTCCTGCTGTTCGCGTATCTCGTCTTTGCGCTGCTGCGCGCGGAGGACATCGAATGAACGCGAACAACCTGTTGCAGACGCTGCTGTTCATCGTCGTGCTGCTCGCCGCGGCCGTGCCGGTCGCGCGCTACCTGACGGCCGTGATGGACGGCAGCTCGCGCGTCGTGCGCGTGTTCGGGCCGCTCGAGCGTGCGCTGTACCGCATCGCCGGCGTCGATGCCGGCACCGAGATGAACTGGAAGCGCTACGCGATCGCGACGATCGCATTCAACGCGCTCGGCGCGCTGTTCCTGTACGGCCTGCTGCGCCTGCAGGGCTTCCTGCCCGGCAATCCGCAGCAATTCGGCGCGATGACGACCGATGGCGCATTCAACACGGCCGTCAGCTTCGTCACCAACACCAACTGGCAGGACTACACGCCCGAGCAGACTGTCAGCTACCTGACGCAGATGCTCGGCCTGACCGTGCAGAACTTCCTGTCGGCCGCGACCGGCATCGTCGTCGTGATCGCGCTGATCCGCGGTTTCGCGCGCCACACCGCGCAGACGATCGGCAACTTCTGGGTCGACCTCACGCGCGTGACGCTGTACGTGCTCGTGCCGATGGCGGCGCTCGTCGCCGCGCTGCTGATGAGCCAGGGCGTGATCCAGAACATGAAGGCGTACCAGGACGTGCCGGTGTTGCAGGCAAGCACCTATGCGGCGCCGAAGCTCGACGCGCAGGGCAACCCGGTGAAGGACGACAAGGGTAACGCGGTCACGGTGCCGACGCAGCTGACGAAGCAGACACTCGCGATGGGCCCGGTCGCGTCGCAGGAGGCGATCAAGATGCTCGGTACCAACGGCGGCGGCTTCTTCAACGCGAACTCCTCGCATCCGTACGAGAACCCGACGCCGTTCGCGAACTTCGTTCAGATCTTCGCGATCCTGATCATTCCGGCGGCGCTGTGCCTCGTGTTCGGCCGCATGATCGGCGACCGCCGGCAGGGCATCGCGGTGCTCGCGGCGATGACGGTCGCCTTTGCGGTCGCGATCGGCGTCGAGGTGAGCGCCGAGCAGGCCGGCAACCCGGCGCTCGCCGCGCTGCACGTCGACCAGTCGACGAGCGCGCTGCAGCCGGGCGGCAACATGGAAGGCAAGGAAACGCGCTTCGGCATCGCGCAGACCGGCATCTTCACGGTCGCGACGACGGCCGCGTCGTGCGGCGCGGTCGACACGATGCACGATTCGCTGACGCCGCTCGGCGGTCTCGTGCCGATGCTGCTGATGCAGCTCGGCGAGGTGATCTACGGCGGTGTCGGGTCCGGTCTCTACGGGATGCTGGTGTTCGCGCTGCTCGCGGTGTTCGTCGCGGGCCTGATGATCGGCCGCACGCCGGAATACGTCGGCAAGAAGATCGAGTCGTACGAGATGAAGATGGTGTCGATCGTCGTGCTGCTCACGCCGCTGCTGGTGCTGGTCGGCACGTCGATTGCGGTGCTGGCCGATGCAGGCCGTGCCGGCATCGCGAACCCGGGCCCGCACGGCTTCTCGGAAATCCTGTACGCGTTCAGCTCGGCCGCGAACAACAACGGCAGCGCGTTCGCGGGCCTGACGGTCGGCACGCCGTTCTACAACTGGATGACCGCGATCGCGATGTGGTTCGGCCGCTTCGGCACGATCGTGCCGGTGCTGGCGATCGCCGGCTCGCTCGCCGCGAAGAAGCGCATCGCGGTGACGAGCGGCACGCTGCCGACCCACGGCCCGCTGTTCGTCGTGCTGCTGCTCGGCACCGTGATGCTGGTGGGCGCGCTGACCTACGTGCCGGCGCTCGCGCTCGGCCCGGGCGTCGAGCATCTGATGATGTGGCTGGGCGCATGACGCGCGAGCGCATGGCGACACCTTGCAAAGACTGAAGAGATTGAAGAGATCGCAATGACTCAACATTCCGCAACACGGTCCATGTTCGATCCGGCGCTGCTGCGCCCGGCGATCGTGGATTCGTTCAAGAAACTCACGCCGCGCACGCAGTTCCGCAATCCGGTGATGTTCTGCGTGTACGTCGGCAGCATCCTGACCACGATCCTGTGGATCGCGGCGCTCGCCGGCCAGGCCGAGGCGCCGGCCGGCTTCATCCTCGCGATCGCGCTGTGGCTGTGGTTCACCGTGCTGTTCGCGAACTTCGCCGAAGCGCTCGCCGAAGGGCGCTCGAAGGCGCAGGCCGCGTCGCTGCGCAGCGCGAAGAAGGACGTGATGGCGAAGAAGCTCAACGAGCCGCATCCGAAGTCGCCGATCCGCATCACGACCGCGTCCGACCTGCGTAAAGGCGACGTCGTGCTGGTCGAGGCCGGCGACGTGATCCCGGCCGACGGCGAAGTCGTCGACGGCGTCGCGTCGGTCGACGAATCGGCGATCACCGGCGAATCCGCGCCGGTGATCCGCGAATCGGGCGGCGACTTTTCGTCGGTGACCGGCGGCACGCGCGTGCTGTCCGACTGGATCGTCGTGACGGTCACCGCGAACCCCGGCGAGGCGTTCCTCGACCGGATGATCGCGATGGTCGAGGGCGCGAAGCGCAAGAAGACGCCGAACGAGGTCGCGCTGACGATCCTGCTCGTCGCGCTGACGATCGTGATGCTGCTCGCGACCGCGACGCTGCTGCCGTTCTCTATGTTCTCGGTCGACGCGATGAAGGCCGGCCACGTAGTGACGATCACCGCGCTCGTCGCGCTGCTGGTGTGCCTGATCCCGACGACGATCGGCGGGCTGCTGTCGGCGATCGGCGTGGCCGGGATGAGCCGGATGATGCAGGCGAACGTGATCGCGACGTCGGGCCGCGCGGTGGAAGCGGCCGGCGACGTCGACGTGCTGCTGCTCGACAAGACCGGCACGATCACGCTCGGCAACCGCCAGGCGTCGATGTTCGTGCCCGCGCCGGGCGTGAGCGAGGAGGCGCTGGCCGACGCCGCGCAGCTGTCGTCGCTCGCCGACGAAACGCCGGAAGGCCGCAGCATCGTGGTGCTCGCGAAGGAACGCTTCAACATCCGTCAGCGCGACATGGCGCAGCTGCACGCGACGTTCCTCGGCTTCTCCGCGCAGACGCGCATGAGTGGCGTCGACCTGTCCCCCGAGGGGACTTCCCCCGGGGCGCCGGCTCGCGAAATCCGCAAGGGCGCGGCCGATGCGATCCGCCGCTACGTCGAAACGCACGGCAGCCGCTTCCCGGATGAAGTGCGCCGCGCGGTCGACGACGTCGCGCGCCGCGGCAGCACGCCGCTCGTCGTCGCCGACCTGCACGACGGCGTGGCGCGCGTGCTCGGCGTGATCGAGCTGAAGGACATCGTGAAGGGCGGCATCAAGGAGCGCTTCGCGGAACTGCGCAAGATGGGCATCAAGACCGTGATGGTGACGGGCGACAACCGGCTGACGGCCGCGGCGATCGCGGCGGAGGCGGGCGTCGACGACTTCCTAGCGGAAGCGACGCCGGAAACCAAGCTCGCGACGATCCGCGAGCACCAGGCGGCGGGGCGCCTCGTCGCGATGACGGGCGACGGCACCAACGACGCGCCGGCGCTCGCGCAGGCCGACGTGGCGGTGGCGATGAACACCGGCACGCAGGCGGCGAAGGAGGCCGGCAACATGGTCGACCTCGACTCGAACCCGACGAAGCTGATCGAGATCGTCGAGATCGGCAAGCAGATGCTGATGACGCGCGGTTCGCTGACGACCTTCTCGATCGCGAACGACATCGCGAAGTACTTCGCGATCATCCCGGCCGCGTTCGTGACGACCTACCCGCAACTGCGCGTGCTCGACATCATGCATTTGACGTCGCCGGCCTCCGCGATCCTGTCCGCGGTGATCTTCAACGCGCTGATCATCGTCGCGCTGATCCCGCTCGCGCTGAAGGGCGTCACCTACCGGCCGCTCGGCGCCGCGTCGCTGCTGCGCCGCAACCTGCTGGTGTACGGCCTCGGCGGCGTGCTGCTGCCGTTCCCGTTCATCAAGCTGATCGACATGACGCTCGCCGCGCTCGGCTGGGCCTGATGCGCCGCATTTGAAGGAACCCTCATGAAAACGTTGATTCGCCCGCTCGTCGTGATCTTTGTCGTCCTGACCGCCGTGACGGGGCTCGCCTATCCGGCCGTGATGACCGTGTTCGGCCAGGCCGTGTTTCCGTCGCAGGCGAACGGCAGCCTGATCGAGCAGGGCGGCCGCGCGGTCGGCTCCGCCCTGATCGGCCAGCCGTTCGATGCGCCGAAGTATTTCTGGGGCCGCCTGTCGGCCACCTCGCCGATGCCGTACAACGCGTCCGGCTCCGGCGGCTCGAACCTCGGCCCGCTGAACCCGTCGCTCGCCGACCAGGTGAAGGCGCGCATCGCCGCGCTGCGCGACGCGGGCACCGACATGTCGAAGCCCGTGCCGGTCGACCTCGTGACGGCGTCGGCGAGCGGCCTCGATCCGGAGATCACGCCGGCTGCCGCCGCGTACCAGGTCGAGCGCGTCGCGAAGGCGCGCAACCTGACGGCCGATGCGGTCGCGCAGCTCGTCGCCGCGAACACGACGGGCCGCCAGTTCGGCGTGCTCGGCGAGCCGCGCGTGAACGTGCTGAAGCTGAACCTCGCGCTCGACGCGGCGCAGGCCGCGCACTGAACGCGCGGCCGGGCTCCCGGCGCGGCAACCGGCGTGCGGCGCGGCCTGATGCGCGCCGCACGCGCTTGGTCGACGGCGCATGCGCCGTCTTTGCCTTTTGCGGCGATTTGGAACCACAATGACAGTACTCGTTCGTCATCCCGCGTTTCGCCTTCCTGACGCATGAACCGCCCCGATCCCGACCAACTCCTCGACAAGCTGCAGCGCGACGAAGAAAAGCAGCGGCGCGGCCAGCTGAAGATCTTCTTCGGCGCGTCCGCCGGCGTCGGCAAGACCTATGCGATGCTGCAGGCCGCGCGCCAGCGGCTGCAGGACGGCGTCGACGTCGTCGTCGGCATCGTCGAGACCCACGGCCGCGGCGAAACCGCCGCACTGCTCGACGGCCTCGACGTGCTGCCGCTCGCGCGCATCGAGTATCGCGGCCGCACGCTCGCCGAATTCGATCTCGACGGCGCGCTCGCGCGTGCGCCGCAATTGATCCTCGTCGACGAGCTCGCGCATTCGAACGTGCAGGGCGCGCGCCACCTGAAGCGCTGGCAGGACGTCTACGAACTGCTCGACGCGGGCATCGACGTCTATACGACGGTCAACGTCCAGCACCTCGAAAGCCTGAACGACGTGGTCGGCGCGATCACCGGCATCCGCGTGTGGGAGACCGTGCCCGACCGCGTGTTCGACGCGGCCGACGAAGTCACGCTGGTCGACCTGCCGGCCGAGGAGCTGCTCGAGCGGATGCGCGACGGCAAGGTCTATCTCGCGCAGCAGGCCGAGCGCGCGGTGCGCAACTTCTTCCGCAAAGGCAACCTGATCGCGCTGCGCGAGCTGGCGCTGCGGCGCACGGCCGATCGCGTCGACGCGCAGATGCGCGAGTACCGCGCCGACCGTTCGATCCAGCGCATCTGGCAGGCGCGCGAGCGGCTGCTCGTGTGCGTCGGGCCGGGCCCTGAGGCGCCGACGCTCGTGCGCGCGGCCGCGCGGCTCGCGGCGAGCCTGAAGGCCGACTGGATCGCCGTGTACGTCGAGACGCCGCGGCTGCAGCGGCTGCCCGACGCGCGGCGGCAGCGCACGCTCGACGCGTTGAAACTCGCGGCCGAGCTCGGCGCGGAGACGGCCACGCTCGCGGGCGACGACGCGGTCGCCGCGCTGATCGGCTATGCGAAGGTGCGCAACGTGTCGAAGCTCGTCGCGGGCGGCTCGCCGAAGGTCGGGCTCGCGCGCCGCTTCGCGCGGCCGTTCGGCGAACAGCTCGCCGAACGCGCGGGCGACGTCGACCTGATGCTGATCCGCGCATCGGCGAGCGACGAAGTGCGCGCGGCGCCGCTCGACGCGCGCGCACGCGACTGGCGCGACGCGTTCGCGCAATTCGGGTTGCGGCGTTCGCCGCCGCGCCACTACCTGTACGCCGCCGCGATCTGCGCGGCGATCACCGGTGTCGCGAGCGTCGTGTCCGAGCGGCTCGACCTCACGAACCTCGTGATGCTGTACCTGCTCGGCGTCGTGTTCTCGGCCGTGCGGCTCGGGCGCGGCCCGGGCGTGCTGCAGTCGTTCCTGTCGGTCGCCGCGTTCGATTTCTTCTTCGTGCCGCCGCGCATGTCGTTCTCGGTCAGCGACACGCAGTACCTGCTGACCTTCTTCGGGATGCTGCTGACGTCGCTCGTGATCAGCCACCTGACGTCGACGCTGACGCGCCAGGCGAGCATCGCGCAGCGCCGCGAGCGCCGCACCGGCGCGATCTACGCGATGGCGCGCGAACTCGGCGCGGCGCTGACGACCGAGCAGATCGTCGAGATCGGCAGCCGCCACGTGGGCGAGGTGTTCCGCGCGCGCGTCGCGTTCCTGCTGCCCGACAGCGCGGACCAGGTGCGGCAGAAGATCGAGGAACCCGACGCGGCCGTCACGCTGACGGGCGCGGATCTCGACAGCGACGTCGGCCAGTGGGTGTACGACCAGCAGAAGCCGGCCGGCCGCGGCACCGACACGCTGCCTGCCGCCGCCGCGCTGTACCTGCCGCTGAAGGCGCCGATGCGCACGCGCGGCGTGCTCGCGGTCGCGTCGCGCGAGCCGCGCGAGCTCGAGGTGCCCGAGCAGCTGCGGATGCTCGATGCGTTCGCCGCGCAGATCGCGCTCGCGCTCGAGCGCGTGCACTACGTCGAGATCGCGCGCGACGCGCTCGTCAACATGGAATCCGAGCGGCTGCGCAACTCGCTGCTGTCGGCGATCTCGCACGACCTGCGCACGCCGCTCACGACGATCGTCGGCTTTTCGTCGATGCTCGCGAACGGTCGCGCGGCCGCGCAGGACGGCGACGCCGCGGCGGCCGAACGCTTCGCGCAGCGCGAGGGCGAGCTGGTCGACGCGATCCACGACGAGGCGCTGCGGATGACGGGCATCGTCACCAACCTGCTCGACATGGCGCGGCTGCAGGCCGGCAGCCTGCAGCTCAAGCGCCAGTGGTCGCTGCTCGAGGAAACCGTCGGCGCCGCGCTCGCCGCGTGCAAGCGCGTGCTCGCGCGCCATCCGGCGCGCGTGTCGCTGCCGGCCGACCTGCCGCTCCTGCAGATGGACGCGGTGCTGATGGAGCGGCTGTTCACCAACCTGTTCGAGAACGCGGCGAAGTACACACCGGCCGACGCGCCGATCGACATCGGCGCCGAACGCGTGACCGACGACGGCCAGCCCTTCGTGCGCGTGCACGTCGACGATCACGGCCCGGGCCTGCCGGCCGGGATGGAAACGCGGATCTTCGACAAGTTCACGCGCGGCGAAAAGGAATCGGCGACACCGGGCATCGGTCTCGGCCTCGCGATCTGCCGCGCGATCGTCGAGGCGCATGGCGGTAGAATCGGCGCGCTCAACCGTACCGCGCCCGACGGCCGCGTGACGGGCGCGCGCTTCTGGTTCACGCTGCCGGTCGACACGCCGCCGGCCGTGCCTGCCGTACCCGACGACGAAATCGACGTGCCCGGCGCGTCGTCTCCCTCCGAGCCATTGCCAGACCATGAGTGAACCGAGCCTGACCGTCGTCCTGATCGAGGACGAAAAACAGATCCGCCGCTTCGTGCGCGCCGCGCTCGAAGAGGAGGACATCGCCGTGTTCGAGGCGGAGACGGGCAAGCAGGGATTGATCGACGCGGCGACCCGCAAGCCCGATCTCGTGATCGTCGACCTCGGCCTGCCCGACACCGACGGCCTCGACGTGATCCGCGAGTTGCGCGGCTGGTCCGAGGTGCCGGTGATCGTGCTGTCCGCGCGCACCCAGGAAGAGGAGAAGGTCGCCGCGCTCGATGCCGGCGCCGACGACTACCTGACCAAGCCGTTCGGCGTGTCCGAGCTGCGCGCGCGGATCCGCGCGCAGCTGCGCCGGCGCAACCAGGGCGGCGCGAACGAGTCGCCGAAGGTGAGCTTCGGCACGGTGAGCGTCGATCTCGCGCTGCGCCAGGTGTGGCGCGACGGCGAGATCGTGCACCTGACGCCGCTCGAGTACCGGCTGCTCGCGACGCTCGTGCGGCACGCGGGGCGCGTGCTCACGCATCGCCAGCTGCTGCGCGACGTGTGGGGGCCGTCGCACGTCGAGAGCCATCACTATCTGCGCATCTACATGGCGCACCTGCGCCAGAAGCTCGAGCGCGATCCCGCGCAGCCCGAGCATATCGTCACCGAAACGGGCGTCGGCTACCGGCTCGTCGGCGCCGCGTGACGTCCGCGGGATGCCGCGCGATGCGGCCGGAATGCAAGGCCGCACGCCGGTGAAGTTGCTTCGGCGCGACATTGCCGCCGCATGCGCGGGCCGCGCACACCGGCCACGGATTCCCCGCTATGCTGACCGTTCCGCGAACAAAATCGAGGAGCGTGCAATGTCCGTCCGTCTGGTCGTCATCTGTGCGCTGGCGCTCGCTGCGCCCGGCGCGTTTGCCCAGCCGCTGCCGCCCGGGCAGCAGCCTTCGGCGCCGCAACAGGCGCTCGCCAATCCCGCGTCGGTCAACTGCGAGAAGCTCGGCGGCCGCCACGTGATCCGCAACCTGTCGAGCGGGCAGGTCGGCATGTGCGTGTTCAAGGACGGCCGGGTGTGCGACGAATGGGCGCTGTACCGCGACGACCGCTGCGTCGGCGGCGGCGGCGCCAAACGCGTGTCGAACTGAGACCGGGCACACGGCCGGGCGGCGGCGCGCGGGCCATGCGTCGCAGCGATCCCTCCGTTCGCCCCCGGCCGGCGCATCCGGCATGCCCGTAAGCGTCTTGTTATACTCGGCGCCGCCCGGGGACGACCCCGGGCCATTCGCTTCAACGGGGACGGCCCCATCCGATCCGGAGTACGTCGAGATGGCGTGGGTATGGTTGTTGATCGCCGGTTTGCTGGAAGTGGCCTGGGCGGCCGGCATGAAATCGTCCGAGGGTTTCACGAAGCTCGGGCCGTCGGTGTTGACGATCGTGGCGGCGCTCGCCAGCTTCGGGCTGCTCGCGGTCGCGATGCGCCAGTTGCCGCTCGGCACCGCGTATGCGGTATGGACGGGCATCGGCGCGGTCGGCGCGTTCGTGTTCGGGATCGTGATGATGGGCGAGGCGCTCACCGCCGCCCGCGTCGCGAGCGCATCGCTGATCGTGCTCGGGCTGATCGGCCTGAAGCTGTCGTCGGCTGCCTGACGCCGACGCGCCGGGCGCCGGCCGGCGCTCGCGCCCGGCCGTGACGCACCGCGGAATTGCGGCGGCCCGCCTGCCAGCCTGTCTATAATGGAACGCATTCGGGCCTGAATGCCGCTGCGCCGTTCCCGGCAGGCGGCACCGGTTGCCACGCGCCGCGCGGCCGGTCATACCGACTCGATCCGATCAATCGGCAAGCGCACGGAAAGTGCAAGGAGAGGGCCATGATCGAAGCCATTTCGCTCGGCGCGGGGCTCGCGTGGGCGAGCGGGCTGCGCCTTTACCTGACGGTGCTGATCGCCGGCGTGCTCGCGCGGGTCGGCTGGCTCCATCTGCCCGACACGCTGGCGGTCCTGACGTCGCCGTGGGTCATCGGCGCCGCCGCCGTGCTCGCCGTCACCGAATTCCTTGCCGACAAGATTCCCGCGTTCGATTCGCTGTGGGACGCGGTCCACACCTTCATCCGCATTCCGGCCGGCGCGGTGCTGGCCGCCGGTGCGCTCGGCCATGCCGACCCGACCGTGCTCGCGGTCGCCGGGCTGGCCGGCGGTTCGCTCGCCGGTGCCGCGCACGTCGCGAAGGCCGGCACGCGCGCGCTGATCAACCTGTCTCCCGAGCCGATCTCGAACTGGATCGCATCGTCCACCGAAGACGGCCTCGTGTTCGGCGGCCTCGCACTCGCGTTCTTCGTTCCGCTCGCGTTCCTCGTGCTGCTCGCGGCGTTCATCGCGGCGTCGGCCTGGGCGCTGCCGCGTCTGTGGCGCGGCGTTTCGGGCGGCTTCCGCGGGATGGCGAACCACATGGTGTCGCGGCTCAACTCGATCGGGGGCAAGCGCGATTGAAGGCGCCGTCATCCGCCGAGCGGCAGCATCCTGACCCTTCGCCGGCCCGGCGGCCCGGCCATGCCGGCCGCTTCGGCTGGCACGACCTGATCCGCCAGGCCGCACGGATGACCGCACGCGACTGGCGTGCCGGCGAACTGACGCTGCTGGTGCTCGCGCTGGTGCTCGCGGTCGCCGCGCTGACGAGCGTCGGTTTCCTCGCCGACCGGTTGCGCCAGGGGCTCGAGCGCGACGCGCGCCAGATGCTCGGCGCCGATTTCGTCGTGCGTGCCGACCATCCCGTCGATCCGTCGTTCGATCGCGAGGCGCGCGCGCTCGGCCTGCGCACTGCAACGACCGCGATCTTCCCGAGCATGATCGCGTCGGCCGCCGGCCGGCAGGCGAGCGACGCGGCACCCGCGCGCCTCGCGGCCGTGAAGGCCGTGTCGCCCGGCTATCCGCTGCGCGGCGCGGTCGAGATCGTGCCGGCGGGCGCCGCCGCCGCGCACAAGGCGGCCGCGATTCCCGCGCCCGGCACCGTGTGGGCCGATCCCGCGCTGCTCGATGCATTGCATCTGAAGGCGGGGGATACCGTGCGTGTCGGGTTGCGCACGTTCACGGTCGCCGCGTCGATCGCCCGCGAACTCGATCGAGGCTTCTCGTTCGTCAATTTCTCGCCGCGGCTGATGATGCGCGCGGACGAGCTTGCCGCGACCGGGCTCACCGGCTACGGCAGCCGCGTCACGTACCGGCTGCTGGTCGCCGGCGACCCGGCGGCCATCGCGCGCTTCGAGGCCTATGCGCATGGGCGCGTCGACGGCGGCAAGCTGCGCGGCGTCGGTCTCGAATCGCTGCAGGAAGGCCAGCCGCAGGTGCGCCAGACGCTCGATCGCGCGCGCCATTTCCTGACGCTCGTCGCGCTCCTGACCGCATTGCTCGCGGCGGTCGCGATCGCGATGGCCGCGCAGCGCTACATGCGGCGCCATCTGGACGGCTGCGCGACGATGCGCTGCCTCGGCGTGAGCCGGCGCACGCTCGGCGCGCTGTTCGCGCTCGAATTCGCGGGCCTCGGTATCGTCTCGGGCGTCGCCGGCGCGGCGCTCGGCTACGGCGGCCACTGGGCGCTCCTGGCGGCGCTCGGCGGCCTGATCGACGTCGCGCTGCCGCCGCCGACGCTGTGGCCCGCGCTCGTCGGCATCGGCACCGCGCTCGTGCTGCTGCTCGGCTTCGCGTTGCCGCCGCTCGCGCCGCTCACGCGCGTGCCGCCGGTGCGCGTGCTGCGGCGCGACTGGGGCGACGCGTCGCGCACCGCGTGGGCCGCGTATGCGCTCGGCGTCGTGCTGTTCGCGGGGCTGCTGATCGTCGCGGCGGGCAACCTGAAGCTCGGGCTGATCGTCACGGGCGGGTTCGCCGGCGCCCTGGTCGGGTTCTCGCTGATCGCGCGGCTCGTGCTGTACGCGGCGGCGCGCGCGGTGCGCGATGCGCGCGTGGCGGCGGGCATCGGCTGGCGCTATGCGCTCGCGTCGCTGCACCGGCGCGGCACGGCGAGCGCGCTGCAGATCACGGCGCTCGCGCTGGGCCTGATGTGCCTGCTGCTGATCGCGATCACGCGCAACGATCTCGTCGCCGGCTGGCGGCAGTCGATGCCGCCAGATGCACCGAACCAGTTCCTGATCGACATCCAGCCCGACCAGCGCGACGACGTCGCGGCGTGGCTCGCCGCGCACGGCGTGCGCGATGCGGTGCCCGCGCCGACGGTGCGCGGCCGGCTCGTCGCGATCAATGGCAAGCCGGTGAACCCGGACGCATATCCGTCCGACGAGGCGCGCCGGCTCGTCGACCGAGAGTTCAACCTGTCGTATACGACCCAGCTGCCGCCCGACAACCGGATCGTCGCAGGCGACTGGTTCGGCAATTCGGCCAGCCCGCAGATCTCGATCGAGGCCGGGCTGGCGCAGACGCTGAACGTGAAGCCCGGCGACACGCTGCGCTTCGACGTGACGGGGCTGACGGTCGATGCGCCGGTCACCAGCGTGCGCAAGCTCGACTGGGGCACGTTCCGCGTCAACTTCTTCGTGCTGATGCCGCCGCCGGTGCTGAAGGATTTCCCGGCCGTCTACCTGACGAGCTTCCACCTGCCGGCCGAGCAGGCGGCGCTGCTCGATCCGCTGATCGCGCGCTACCCGAACCTGACCGCGATCGACATCGCGCCGATCCTCGCGCAGCTGCAAAGGATGATGCTGCAGGTCGTCGGCGCGGTGCAGTTCCTGTTTGCGTTCACGCTCGCGGCGGGCGTGCTGGTGCTGTACACGGCGCTGGCCGGCTCGCGCGACGAGCGCGTGCGCGAGGCCGCGCTGCTGCGCGCGCTCGGCGCGTCGCGCGCGCAGGTCAATGCGGTGCAGCGCGCGGAATTCATCGTCGTCGGCGCGCTGGCCGGCGCACTGGCTGCGGCGGGGGCGATCGCGGTCGGCTGGGTGCTCGCGTCGCGCGTGTTCGAGTTCCGGCTCGCCGTCGATCCGTGGCTCGTGCCGGCCGGCATCGCGGCCGGCGTCGCGTGCGCCGGTGCGGCCGGCTGGCTGAGCCTGCATAATGTGTTGCGGCGCCCGGCGCTGCAGTCGCTGCGCGACGCCTGAGCGTCGCCGGCGGCCCCGACTATCCCGTTTCCGATTATCCGTATGACCGATGTGAATGATGAAGCGCCGTCGCAGCCGACGGCGTTCGAGCTCGTGGGCGGCGAAGCCCGCGTGCGCGAGATGGTGGACCGCTTTTACGACCTGATGGACCTCGAGCCCGAGTTCGCGGAGATTCGCGCGCTGCATCCGGCGTCGCTCGACGGCTCGCGCGACAAGCTGTTCTGGTTCCTGTGCGGCTGGCTCGGCGGCCCCGATCACTACATCAGCCGGTTCGGCCATCCGCGGCTGCGCGCCCGGCACCTGCCGTTCCCGATCGCGTCGGTCGAGCGCGATCAGTGGCTGCGCTGCATGGCGTGGGCGATGGAGGACGTCGGGCTGCCCGAGCCGCTGCGCGAACGGCTCATGCATTCGTTCTACGACACGGCCGACTGGATGCGCAACCGGCCCGGTTGATCGACCGGTACGCCGCTGTCCGGACGCCGGGCGAACTGCGTCTGGGCGGCCGGCGCGGTGCGGCGCGACACTGGTCGCTTCCCCATCGATACGAGGCTCGCCCGATGATGACCCAGGCCCTGTTTCGCGACGATGCCTATCTGACGCAATGCGAGGCCGTCGTCACGGCCGTCGGCGAAGACGGCATCCGGCTCGACCGCACCGTGTTCTATCCACTCGGCGGCGGGCAGGCCGGCGACAGCGGCGCGCTGACGCTGCCCGACGGCAGCACGATCGCGATCGTCGACACGCGCAAGGCGAAGTTCGAAGGCGCAACCCCCGACGATGCCGTGCACGTGCCCGAGGCGGGCCAGGAAGCGCGCGTCGCGGCGCTCGCACCCGGCGCGCGCGTGGTCGCGGATATCGACTGGCTGCGCCGCTACCGGCACATGCGGCTGCATACGGCCGCGCACCTGATGTGCGCGGTGCTGCCTTACCCGGTCGACGGCTGCAGCGTGACGGCCGACTACGTGCGGCTCGATTTCGCGACGTCCGACACGATCGACCGCGTCGACGTCGAGCGCCGTCTCGCGGAACTGGTCAACGGCGCGCATGCGGTCACGACCGAATGGATCACCGACGCGGAGATGGCCGAGCGCCCCGAACTCGTGCGCACGATGAGCGTGAAGCCGCCGCTGGGGCTGGGCCGCGTGCGGCTGCTGCGCATCGAAGGCGTCGATCTGCAGCCGTGCGGCGGCACGCATGTGCGCAATACGTCGGAAATCGGCGACCTGCGGGTCGCCAGACTTGAAAAGAAGAGTGCGCGGACACGGCGCCTCGTGCTGGAGTTTGCATGACGATCGACAACCTGACGGACAGCGCCGCGGCGCTCGATCCGCAAGCACGCGAGATTCTCGATTTCTGGTTCGGCGAACCGGATTCGGCGGCGTTCGGCCACGCGCGCAAGGTGTGGTTCAACGGCGGCGCGGCGTTCGACGACGTGCTGCGTACGCGCTACGGCGCGTTGCTCGACGCCGCGTGCGACGGCGCCTGCGATCGCTGGGCCGACACGCCGCTCGGCGCGCTCGCGCTGATCGTGGTCCTCGACCAGTTCTCGCGCAACATTCACCGCGGCACGCCGCGCGCGTTCGCCGCCGATCCGAAGGCGCTGGCGCTCGCGCGGCGCGTCGTCGCGGCCGGGTGGGACGCGCAGTTGCCGAGCGGCCATCACCGCGCGTTTGCGTACCTGCCGTTCGAACATGACGAGTCGGACGCGAGCCAGCGCGAGGCCGTGCGCCTGTGCGCGGGCATTCGCGGCGAGGCCGGGTGTGCGAGCTATCACGACTTCGCGTTGCGTCATGCGGCCGTGGTCGAGCGCTTCGGTCGTTTCCCGCACCGGAACGCGATTCTCGGCCGTGCATCGACCGATGCGGAGGCGGCATTCCTGCGCGAGCCCGGTTCGTCGTTTTGACGGGCGGGGTGGTGGGCATGAAGCCGCGCTCGCGCGCCGCTTGCCTGGTCTTGCGGAAATGACGACGGCGCCGTTTCGCGGCGCCGCCTTGCATTACTTCGTTTCGTGCGCTTCGGGCGTGCGCACGTAGACGCGCAGCAGTTCCTCGTCGTCGCCGGGGCGGGCGCCGGTCCAGAACAGTTTCCATTCGCTGCCCGGCGCCGGATCCACGGCCCGCACGCCCTGGACGATCATCCACGTGCAGCGCGTCGTCTTCGCGTCGTCGATCGGCGTGTGCTGGATACCGGAGAAGTAGTACAGCATCGGCGCTTCCGATTCGCCGAGCCCGTGCAGGCTCGCCATGCAGTCGCCGTCGCTCCACTCGAGCGCGAGATGCGCGTTCAGGTCGTCGAACACCGATCGGTAGCTCTTCGCGACGTCGAGCCACGGCAGCAGCAGCGTATAAACGAGACCCCACGCAACCAGCGCGCCTGCGCCCCACGACAGCGCGCCGCGCCACAGGCCGGTCGTGCGCAGCTTCGGCAGCAGCGACAACCAGCCGACCGTCAGCGCGAGCGCACCGATCACGAGCCCGGGCACGATCGGCATGGTCCAGTCGAGCGGCAGCCAGCGGCCGAGCACCGCGAGGTTCGCGCGCGATGCACCGGGATCGGCCATGACCGCCCAGATCATCCACGCGAGCGCGACGACGGTGCCGAACAGCAGGCGGCTCAGGTAGTCCCATGCGAGATGCAGCCCGCGCGGCAGGCGTTCGATCGCCTGCGCGGCGACCAGCGCGAGCGGCGCGAAGAACGGCAGGATGTAGAGCTGGCGCGAGGTCGCGGACACTTGCAGCACCGCCAGGCCGATCCCGGCGAACAGCACGGGCAGCGCGATGCGCGGCGTGCGCCAGTCGCGCCATGCGCCGCGCGCCAGCGCGACGATCGCGAGCGGCGCGACCGGGAAGCCGAGCAGCAGGAACGCACGCAGGATGAAGAACGGCTTGTCATTTTCCGCGCCGAGTTCCGGCACCGAGAAACCGAAGAAGCGGCCGACGTTGTTGTCCCAGAACCACGTCATGAACAGCGTCTCGGAACGCAGGAACAGCGCGGTCGGCCAGATGAGCGCGAACGGTGCGAACACCAGCGCGGCGACGCCGAGCGAGCGTGCGAATGCGCGCGTACGGCAGGCGGGGTAGAGCACCAGCGCGCCCGTGAGCGTGGCCGCGAACACGAGCGGCACGAACAGCCCCTTCGCCATCAGCGCGATGCCGACACCCGCGCCGAAGAGCGGCGCGGCCCAGCGGCCGGACGGCCGCACCGGCAGCCCGTGCCGCATCTGCCGCGCCTGCGCGACGTGCCGCATCACGAGCTCGAGCAGGCCGCAGAAGCCCATTGCGGTGCCGGCGAACAGCGCGACGTCCGTCATCATGTCGTGCACGTGCTTGATGACGACGAGCGTGCCCGCGCTCAGCACGACGGGGCCGATCACGCGCAGGTCGAGCCAGCTGTCGGCCCGGCCGGCACTGCGGGCCGCGCGAGCGATGAAGCCGAACGCGAGCGCCGCGAACAGCGCGCTCGCGAGCCGTGCCGCGTCGTGCAGCGGCATCACCCGCTGCAGCAGCCACGCGAGGCTCGTCGCGACCCATGCGTAGAGCGGCGGCTTTTCCATGAACGGCTGGCCGGCGCTGGTCGGCACGACGAAGTCGCCCGTCTCGAGCATGTGCTGGATGATGCCGAACGTATAGGTTTCGTCCTGCTTCCACGGATCGTGGCCGAGCACGCCCGGCAGCGTATACGCGCACACCAGCGCGGCAACCAGCAGCCAGACGCGCCAGCCGAGCCGGAGGACGCGATCGCGGGTGGCGTTCGGTGCGGCGGCGCCGGCCACGGCAGGCGTGCCGGCGCCATCGAGTGTCGCGCTGAGGTTGGGATCGGCGGCTGAGCGTGCGTGCGCGGCCGAAGCGGGCACGGCCGTGCGTCGCCGGCCGGGCGCTGCGGTTCCTGGCATGGAAAAGATCTCGGTCGGGTCAAGCCGGTCCGGCGACATGGGCCGGGACCAATAAGGGTCGCATCGAGGCGAAATGACAGCCGGATGACCGGCCGTTTTTGGCTTGGCGCTAGTAGAACACGGAACCGTTACGGATGTTTACTGAAACAGCCGCGATATTGTGGAGATTTGTGGTGTCGTGACCACGGACGGCCACGGTCGGCCGTTTTTCCGCCTTTTGGGGCGGGATTACCGGCCGCCGCCGACGTCGAGCAGGGCGCCCGTCGTGTAAGACGCCGCGTCGCCGAGCAGCCAGACGATCGCTTCCGCGATCTCCTGCGCTTCGCCGGCGCGGCCGAGCGGCGTCTGCGCGCCGAGGCGTGCCGCGCGGCCCGGCTGGCCGCCGCTCGCGTGGATTTCCGTCTCGATCAGGCCGGGGCGCACCGCGTTGACGCGTACGCCGTGCGGGCCGAGTTCCTTCGCGAGGCCGATCGTCAGCGAATCGACCGCACCCTTCGAGCCCGCGTAGTCGACGTACTCGTTCGGCGAGCCGAGCCGGGACGCGATCGACGACACGTTGACGATCGCGCCGCCGCGCCCGCCGCGATCGGTGGACAGCCGGCGCGCGGCTTCGCGCGCGCACAGGTAGGCGCCGAGCACGTTGGTGTCGAACATCCGCCGCAGCCGTTCGACCGGCATGTCGGCGAGCGGCAGCGACGGCGCGACGATCCCCGCATTGTTGACGAGCGCGTCGAGGCGACCGAACGCGGTCGCGACCGTATCGAACATCGCGATGACGTGCGCTTCGTTCGCGACGTCGCCGGCGACGACGCACGCGCGCGCGTCGGCGTCGCGAACGGCTTGCGCGGTCAGTTCGGCGGCCGCCGCGTCGCGCGCGTAGTTGATGCCGACGTCCCAGCCGCGCCCGGCCGCGAGCACGGCGGTCGCGCGGCCGATGCCGCGGCTCGCGCCGGTGATGAGGACAGCCTTGCGCTCGGACGGTGCGGGCATCGCGTGCGGCTCCTGATGAAGGTTACTTGGCCGCGTCGGTTGCCCACTTGTCCTGGGCGAGCGGCTGGTAGCGGCGCAGCTGTTCGATCAGCGCGACCGGTTCGGCGTCGATGCACAGCGCGTCGAAGTAGGCCGGGCGCATGAAGCCTTCGTCGACCGTATGGCGCAGCAGCGCGATCAACGGATCGTAGAACGAATCGATGTTGTACAGCGCGACGGGCTTGCGGTGATAACCGAGCTGCGCCCACGTATAGACCTCGAAGAATTCCTCGAGCGTGCCGGCGCCGCCGGGCATCGCGACGAACGCGTCGGACAGGTCGGCCATCATCTTCTTGCGGTGGTGCATGTCGGGTACGACGTGCAGTTCGGACAGCCCGGTATGGCCGACTTCCTTGTCGACGAGCAACTCGGGGATCACGCCGACCGCACGGCCGCCGGCCGCCATCACTTCATCGGCGATCACGCCCATCAAACCGACGCGGCCGCCGCCGTAGACGAGCGTGAGGCCCGCATCGACGAGCGCGCGGCCGAATGCGCGCGCGGCGTCCGCATAGACGGGCCGCACGCCGGACGACGAGCCGCAGTAAACACAGACTGCCTTCATTGTTTCGTATCCTTCGCGGCGGGCTTGGCGGCGACCGGGCTGCCCGCGGGGCGCGGCGAACCGTCGCGCGGCGGCAGGTAGTCGGTGAACTGGCGCTTGGGCAGCTTGCCGGAGACGAGATCGTCGAACAGCTGGCGCGAACGGCCGCGCAGGTACGGGGCCATGATCGAGATCACGTGCATGCTGACCTGGTGCAGCTCTTCGCGGATCGCGTCCTGGTCGTTGTATTTGCGCGGGTGCATCACGTACTGATACGACAGCCAGTACGTCGAGATCACCGCCATGTTGGTGGCGATGACTTCGATCTCGGCGGGCGTCGCGACCATTTCGGCGTCGGACACGAGCAGTTCGCACATCTCGTGCGCGAAGCGCACCTTGTGGCTGATGATCTGCTTGAAGTGCGTCTCGAGCGTGCGGTTGCGCGCGAGCAGGTCGTTGAGGTCGCGATACAGGAACCGGTAGGTCCACATGAAATCGGCCATGTACTGCAGGTACGACCAGGTCTCGTCGATCGTCGGACGGTGATCTTCGGGGAAGCGCAGCCGCCGTTCGATCTGCTGCTCGAACTGCGCGAAGATGCTGTTGATGATGTCGTCCTTGTTGCGGAAATGGTAGTACAGGTTGCCTGGACTGATTTCCATTTCCTCGGCGATCGTCGTGGTCGTGACGTTCGGCTCGCCGATCTCGTTGAAGAGTTTCAACGACAACTCGAGAATCCGTTCGCGGGTGCGGCGGGGAGGTTTCGCTTCCATGTCGTCCGGCCCTGTGTGTGCCGGACTGGCGGGCGCTGCAATCGATGCTGCGGGATTCGTCCGGCGCGGGTTGCTGTTCTAAGTCTGGCGGACGATTATAAACCGCGGTTTCCTTGCATCGGGCGCATTTCGTGATCGCGATGCGTTCCGCGCATGGTGCGCCGCCGCACGCGGGCGGCGGCGCGGGGGTTGCTAGAAGCCGAGCCAGCGGGCGATCACCGGCCCGAGCACGAAGCCCCACGTCGTCACGCACGCGAACAGCGCGACCGTGACCGCCGCGCTGCCGAGGTCCTTCGCGCGCTTCGACAATTCGTGGCGCTCGAGCGAGATGCGGTCGATCGCGGCCTCGACGCTCGAGTTCAGCAGCTCGACGATCAGCACGAGCAGCACCGACGCGATCAGCAGCGCGCGCGATGCGGCGGGGACCGGTGAGAACGCACCGATCGGCAGCATCAGCGCGGCGAGCGTGAGTTCCTGGCGAAACGCGCTCTCCTCGCGGATCGCGACGCGAAACCCGTTCAGCGAATGCTTGAGCGCGTACCACGCGCGCGTGATGCCGCGGTGGCGCTTGTACGGGTTCGGCGGCAGCGGCGCCAGGCGATCGTCGGGGCCGAGCGGTTCGTGCGGGTGCACGTCCGCGTCGGCGTGCGGCTCTTCTTCGTCGAACGGACGATGCAGTGGCGCCGTGATGGCAGGGGACGGGGTCTTGTCGTTCAGGTCTCGTTTCAAACGGCGGCACCTTCGGCGGGCGAGTACGCAGTCTTCGGCAGCGGCTTCAGATGCGACGCGAACTGCTCGGACGCCGCGCGCCACGAGAAGCGTTCGGCCCACGCGCGGGCCGTCTCGCGTTCGATCTTCAGCGCCTCCAGGCAGGCTTCCTGCAGGTCTTCGTGCATTGCGCCGGCAGCGCCCCCGCCGAGCACGTCGATCGGGCCCGTGACGGGGTAGGCGGCGACCGGCGTGCCGCACGCGAGCGCCTCCAGCAGCACGAGGCCGAACGTGTCGGTGCGACTCGGGAACACGAACACGTCGGCCGCAGCATACACCTTGGCGAGCTCGGCTTGCGACAGTACGCCAAGATAGTTCGCTTCCGGGTAGCGCGACTTCAGCTCGGCGAGCGCCGGGCCTTCGCCCGCGACCCACTTCGAGCCGGGCAGGTCGAGGCGCAGGAACGCCTCGACGTTCTTCTCGATCGCGACGCGGCCCACGTACAGGAAGATCGGCCGGGCGGTGTTGAGCACCTTCGACTCCATCGGCCGGAAGATGTCGAGATCGACGCCGCGCGTCCACAGCACGACGTTCGTGAAGCCGAATTTCTCGAGGTCCTGTTTCACGACCGGGGTCGGCGCCATCACCGCGAGCGACGGCCCGTGGAACCAGTGCAGGAACTTGTAGGTCGCCGACAGCGGAATCCCGAAGCGCGCCTGCACGTATTCCGGAAAGCGCGTGTGATACGCGGTCGTGTACGGCAGCTTGCGCGCGCGCGCATAGCGTCGCGCGGCGAGGCCGAGCGGGCCCTCGGTCGCGATGTGCAGCGCATCGGGTGCGAACGCATCGATCCGCGCGCGCAGCTTGCGGTACGGCAGGATCGACAGGCGGATCTCGGGGTAGGTCGGGCAGGGCACCGTGCGGAATTCCAGCGGCGTCAGCATTTCGACCCGGTGGCCGAGCGCGGTGAGTTCACGGGTGGTGCTCTTCAGCGTGCGCACGACGCCGTTGACCTGCGGTTCCCACGCGTCGGTGACGATCATGATCTTCATCGCGGCATGTGTCCTGTAAGTGGAGTTGTGTCAGGCAGTGGCCTTGGCCTTGCGCGACGGGGCGGCGGACGGCGCGGTGCGCATCGCCGTCCAGTAGACGACCTTCAGTTCGCCTTCCATCGTCTCGACGAGCGCGGACAGGCTCTCGACCCAGTCGCCGTCGTTGCAGTACAGCACGCCGTCGATGTCGCGGATCTCCGCCTTGTGGATGTGCCCGCACACGACGCCGTCGCAGCCGCGGCGGCGCGCCTCGTCGGTCATCACGGTCTCGAACTGCGAGATGAAGTTCACCGCGTTCTTCACCTGGTGCTTCAGGTACTGCGACAGCGACCAGTACTGGAACCCGAGCCGGCTGCGGATCCGGTTGAACCAGCGGTTCAGCACGAGGATCAGCGTGTAGAGCGTGTCGCCGAGATACGCGAGCCATTTCGCGTGCTGGATCACGCCGTCGAACAGGTCGCCGTGCACGATCCACAAACGTTTGCCGGCGAGCGTCGTGTGGAACGCCTCGCCGCGCACCTGGATGTCGCCGAACGCGAGATCGCAGAACTGCCGCGCGCCTTCGTCGTGGTTGCCCGGGATGTAGACGACCTGCGTGCCCTTGCGCGCCTTGCGCAGCACCTTCTGCACGACGTCGTTGTGCGCCTGCGGCCAGTACCAGCCTTTCTTCAGCTGCCAGCCGTCGATGATGTCGCCGACGAGGTACAGGTATTCCGAATCGTTGTGGCGCAGGAAATCGAGCAGGTAGGGCGCCTGGCAGCCGCTCGAGCCGAGATGGATGTCGGACAGCCAGATCGTGCGGTAGCGATGGGTGGACGGCTCGGGGTCGTCGCGCTGCGTGACGTGTGCGGCCGCCGGTTCGTGCGGCGAAAGGGCATCGGTTGCGGCCGAGCCGGACAGGAAGGCGGTGACGGCGCGGGCGCCGAGCGGTTGACGGAACAGGGAGGTCGCGGACGTTTTCTGGCCCATGCATGACTCGCGCCGGTTGACATTACCGGCATTGCGCCATGCGGGCGTGACCATGCCGTGACAGTCACGAGACGTTCTTATTACTGTCGTCGCGGCGTGTTTAGCAGTGAACGTGGCGGCGTTGCGTAACCTGCCGAACCGACCGGCCTGCGGTTACCGTGGAAGCCGCGCGGGGCGGGCGTGCGGGCGGTTTCGAGGGGTTTTATCTGATGAATGCACGGATGCACGGATGCACGGATGCACGGATGCACGAATGCACGAAGCCGTCCCGCGATCACGCGAACCGCGCGGTCAGCGCGGAATCGCGACGACGCGCGTGCGGGCGATGCGGTCGTGCGGAAACTGGCGATCGGCATGCAGGCGGGCGGCGCCGGCCCATACGACGATCCACGCGGCGGCGAGCGCGAGCGTGACGGGCACCGACAGGCCGAGGAGCGGATGCAGCGCGAGCGGCGGCAGGAACCACAGCCAGCCGAGCGCGTAGCGGACGAGCGCGTGGCCGGCGTTCAGCGGCCGGCCGCTCGACGATTCGAGCCGCAGCCGCCAGGTCTTCATCGGCAGCGTCTGGCCGCCATGGGTCCAGAACCAGACGAAGTACGCGCCGACGACGAGTGTGATCCACGCGGCGAGCAGGTTGTGATGGACGAGGCCGTTGCGCTGCTGCGTCGCGAGGCTGAAGGCGAGGGCGGCGAAGAATACGACGCCGAACAGCAGCACGGCTTCGTACAGCATCGCCGCGAGGCGCCGCCGCACGGACGGCGCGGCGGCGACGGCCGGGGCCTTGGGTGCGGGGGCGCTTGCCACGGCGGGTCAGGAACCCTTGAACATCGACGGCGCGTCGGCCGGCGACACGGGCGTGACGGTCGCGGGTGCGGGGGCGGTGCCGGACGTGGCCGATGCGGTCACCGGCGGCGCGCCGGCGCCGGCCGATGCGGGCGCCGGTACCGCAACAGGGGTGCTCGCCGGATGCTCGTGCGAATTGACGAGACGGCGCACGTCGCGGTCGGCGACGGTCGGCGGCGCGCTGACGACGCTCGGCCGGCGCCGGCGCTCGGTCGCGGCGAGGCGCTGCTTCTGTTCTTCGGGCAGTTGCTGGTAGGCCTTCCATGCGCGCTCGCGCGCCTGCGCGGAAAGCTCCTTTGCGCTCTGGTAATTCTCGCGCGCGACGCGGCGCTGCTCGGGCGTCATCCGCGCCCATTCGGACATCCTGTCCTGCAGGTGCTTCTGCTCATCGGGCGTCAATTTCGCGAAACGGGACGCGATCTTCAGCCATTTGCGCTTGCGCGCATCGCTGAAGCCATCCCACTGATCGGCGAACGGCGCGAGTGCCGCGCGTTGTGCGGGTGTCAGGCGCGCCCACGACAGCGGGCCGTTGGCGGCCGGCAGCGGCAGGGGCAGCGGGGCGAGTTCGGTGGTCAGGCCGGCTGCGGCCGAGGTCGGCGCGGGCGCGCTGCTGGCCGCGGCGGAGACCGTCGCGGGGGGCGGGTTGAATCGGGAATAGGTGGCGACGTAGGAAATGGCGATCGCGATCACGCATCCGAAAAATACGGCCAGGCCGCGTTTCTGACTCACCCGTGCGATCCCCTCGTTATTGTCTGTTTGTTAGCGTGTGTGCGAAAGATACGCGTTGAACCCGTGATCGAGATACGCGTTGAGCGGCAGGTCGTCGCTGAGCATCGCCGCGTCGATGTCGGCGAGTTCGGCGGTGCGCTGCATGTCTTCCCAGTACGCGATGCCGACGAGCCCCGCGAGCAGCAGCGCGAGCGGCCACGCGCGCAGCAGGCGGCGCGCGAACGACGTCTGCGGGCGGCTCGCGGGCGGCGTGCCGGATGCGGCGGCGGCACCGGCGAAGGCGGGCACGAACACCGGCGCGGTGGCGGCTTCCGGCTTCTTGCGCGCGAGCGCGGCCCGGCGCGCGACGGCCAGACGATCGGTGGTCGCGGCAGGCAGCGCCGCGGCACGTTCGTCCAGTGCGCGGCGGACCTTCAGCGCGAATTCGTGTTCTCGATTTACGGGAGCGGAGCTCATAGCGTGATTCCTTTGGCCTTGAGCGCTTGCGCCAGGGCATGGGTGGCTCGCGAGCAGTGCGTCTTGACGCTGCCTTCGGAGCACCCCATTGCGGCGGCAGTCTCGGCGACATCCATATCTTCCCAATAACGCATCAGGAACGCTTCCCGTTGACGCGTCGGAAGTTTCTGGATTTCTTCGTCGATCAGGGCCAGAACCTGCTCCCGCTCGAGGCGGTGCTCGGTGCTCTCGACACCTGCATTGTCGTCCGCTGACTCGAGCGTTTCCAGTGGATCGAAGTCCTCGTCGTCCGTATTGTTGAGCGACGAGAACAGCGTGACCCAGGTATTGCGGACCTTCTGCCGGCGGAACCAGTCGTGGATCGCGTTCTGCAGGATCCGCTGGAACAGCAGCGGCAGTTCGGCCGCCGGCCGGTCGCCGTATTTCTCCGCCAGCTTGATCATCGCGTCCTGCACGATGTCGAGCGACGCATCGTCGTCACGCACGGCGTACGCAGCCTGCTTGAACGCGCGCCTTTCGACGCCCGCCAGAAAGTCGGCGAGTTCCTTGTCTGATGCCATTCCGTAAAGGTATGCGCTGCGGACTGCGGCGTGTGAAAGGTCGAAAAATTTCGTAAAACCCGCGGATGCTAACAAATTTTCGCGCGACTTGGCACCGGTTGCGGCTCGCCACGTTGCATGCGAGCCGCGTCCGCGGCCCGCCGGGCGGGGCGCATGATGCGCTGCGGGATATTTTGCTTGACGACCCAATCATGACCCGCTATCGTCAGCGATTCGCAACATGAAGTGATGGTCTCATTTGAGGCTGGCCCAAGAAGCCCGCCCTTCAAACTGGACGCGCCGCTTGAACCCGAGCCACAAGCCCGGCAGAGAGCACCCGATCAATTTTTTGCCGAAAATTCGAAAGGTCAAAATGAACATGCCCAGCGCGGAATTCTCCACGTCGGAACCCCTTTCCCCTCCCGATAGCGACTCCATCGGCGCCACCGTGCTCATGAAGGCACTGGCCGACGAGAACGTCGAATTCATCTGGGGCTACCCCGGCGGCTCGGTACTCTACATCTACGACGAGCTTTACAAGCAGGACAAGATTCAGCACGTGCTGGTGCGCCACGAACAGGCGGCCGTGCACGCAGCCGATGCGTATGCGCGTTCCACCGGCAATGTCGGCGTCTGTCTCGTGACGTCCGGCCCCGGTGTCACCAATGCGGTGACCGGCATCGCGACGGCCTACATGGATTCGATCCCGATGGTCGTGATCAGCGGCCAGGTGCCGACTGCCGCGATCGGCCAGGACGCGTTCCAGGAATGCGATACGGTCGGCATCACGCGTCCGTGCGTGAAGCACAACTTCCTTGTGAAGGACGTGCGCGACCTCGCGGAAACCGTCAAGAAGGCGTTCTACATCGCCCGCACCGGCCGTCCGGGCCCGGTGCTGATCGACATCCCGAAGGACATCTCGAAGACGCCGTGCCAGTACGAGCCGGTCAAGAGCGTGTCGCTGCGTTCGTACAACCCCGTCACGAAGGGCCATTCGGGCCAGATCCGCAAGGCCGTGTCGCTGCTGCTGTCGGCGAAGCGTCCCTATATCTACACGGGCGGCGGCATCATCCTCGCCGACGCGGCACGCGAACTGAACCAGTTCGCCGACCTGCTCGGCTACCCGGTCACGAACACGCTGATGGGCCTCGGCGGCTATCGCGCGTCGGACAAGAAATTCCTCGGCATGCTCGGCATGCACGGCACCTACGAAGCGAACATGGCGATGCAGCACTGCGACGTGCTGATCGCGATCGGCGCCCGCTTCGACGACCGCGTGATCGGCGACCCGGCGCACTTCGCGTCGCGTCCGCGCAAGATCATCCACATCGACATCGACCCGTCGTCGATCTCGAAGCGCGTGAAGGTCGACATCCCGATCGTCGGCGACGTGAAGGAAGTGCTGAAGGAGCTGATCGAACAGCTGCAGACGGCCGAGCACGGCCCCGACACCGACGCGCTCGCGCAATGGTGGAAGGACATCGAAAGCTGGCGCGCGAAAGACTGCCTGAAGTTCGACCGCGACAGCGAGATCATCAAGCCGCAGTACGTGGTCGAGAAGGCGTGGGAGCTGACGGACGGCAACGCGTTCGTGTGCTCGGACGTCGGCCAGCACCAGATGTGGGCTGCGCAGTTCTACCGTTTCAACAAGCCGCGTCGCTGGATCAACTCCGGCGGCCTCGGCACGATGGGCTTCGGCCTGCCGGCAGCGATGGGCGTCAAGATGGCGCACCCGGACGACGACGTGCTGTGCATCACGGGCGAAGGCTCGATCCAGATGTGCATCCAGGAACTGTCGACCTGCCTGCAGTACGACACGCCCGTGAAGATCATTTCGCTGAACAACCGCTATCTCGGCATGGTCCGCCAGTGGCAGCAGATCGAATACAGCAAGCGCTATTCGCATTCGTACATGGATGCGCTGCCCGACTTCGTGAAGCTCGCCGAAGCGTACGGCCATGTCGGCATGCGGATCGAAAAGACCTCGGATGTGGAGCCGGCGCTGAAGGAAGCGCTGCGCCTGAAGGACCGCACCGTGTTTCTCGACTTCCAGACCGATCCGACCGAAAACGTCTGGCCGATGGTACAGGCCGGCAAGGGCATCACCGAGATGCTGCTCGGATCGGAAGATCTGTAACGGCGCGACGCGCGTCCAGGCCGGGAGCGGCCGCCTTCACGAAGGGCGGTGCGGCACCGGGCGGCGCGCGGCGCGAGTGAATCGACACGGACACATTCTGGAAGAAGCGAACATGAGACACATCATTTCCGTCCTGCTGGAAAACGAACCGGGCGCGCTGTCGCGCGTGGTCGGTCTGTTTTCCGCACGCGGCTACAACATCGAAACCTTGACGGTGGCGCCGACCGAAGACCAATCGCTGTCGCGGCTCACCATCGTTTCCATTGGCTCCGACGACGTGATCGAACAGATCACGAAGCATCTGAACCGCCTGATCGAGGTGGTGAAAGTGGTGGACCTGACCGACGGTGCACACATCGAACGCGAGCTGATGCTGATCAAGGTACGTGCAGTGGGCAAGGAGCGCGAAGAAATGAAGCGGATGTCGGACATTTTCCGCGGCCGCATCATCGACGTGACCGAAAAGACCTACACGATCGAATTGACGGGCGCGAGCGACAAGCTCGACGCATTCATCCAGGGGCTGGACGCCACCGCGATCCTAGAGACCGTGCGTACCGGCAGCTCCGGCATCGGACGCGGCGAGCGCATCCTGAAGGTGTGATGCCGAAATTGCCAAAGAGGCACGCCGGGTGCGCCGTCATGTCCCGGCCCGCAGTACTCCATCTGAACGAATTGTTGAATTTTTGAATTAGCGAAGGAACCATCATGAACGTTTTCTACGACAAAGACGCTGACCTCTCCCTCATCAAGGGCAAGCAAGTCACGATCATCGGCTATGGCTCGCAAGGCCATGCACACGCACTGAACCTGAAGGACAGCGGCGTGAACGTGACGGTCGGCCTTCGCAAGGACGGCGCGTCGTGGAGCAAGGCTGAAAACGCAGGCCTCGCGGTCAAGGAAGTCGCGGAAGCGGTGAAGGGCGCGGACGTCGTCATGATGCTGCTGCCGGACGAGCAGATCGCCGACGTGTACGCGAAGGAAGTGCACGCGAACATCAAGCAGGGCGCCGCACTGGCATTCGCGCACGGCTTCAACGTCCACTACGGCCAGGTGATCCCGCGCGCCGACCTCGACGTGATCATGATCGCGCCGAAGGCCCCGGGCCACACCGTGCGCGGCACGTACTCGCAAGGTGGCGGCGTGCCGCACCTGATCGCGGTTGCGCAGAACAAGTCGGGCGCGGCACGCGACATCGCGCTGTCGTACGCGGCAGCGAACGGCGGCGGCCGTGCCGGCATCATCGAGACGAACTTCCGCGAAGAGACCGAAACCGACCTGTTCGGCGAGCAGGCCGTGCTGTGCGGCGGTACCGTCGAGCTGATCAAGGCAGGTTTCGAGACGCTGGTCGAAGCCGGCTACGCGCCGGAAATGGCGTACTTCGAGTGCCTGCACGAACTGAAGCTGATCGTCGACCTGATCTACGAAGGCGGCATCGCGAACATGAACTACTCGATCTCGAACAACGCCGAGTATGGCGAGTACGTGACGGGCCCGCGCGTCGTCACGGAAGAGACGAAGAAGGCGATGAAGCAGTGCCTGACCGACATCCAGACGGGCGAGTACGCAAAGAGCTTCATCCTCGAGAACAAGGCAGGCGCCCCGACGCTGCAGTCGCGCCGCCGCCTGACGGCCGAGCACCAGATCGAGCAGGTCGGTGCGAAGCTGCGCGCGATGATGCCGTGGATCGCGAAGAACAAGCTCGTCGACCAGACGAAGAACTAAGCACGGATCGCGCAAAACGTGCTGTTCCGGCCCTTCGAGTGGAGGGTCGGTTTCAAAAAGCCGTCCGAAGGCAGCAGTGCCCCGGGCGGCTTTTGCTATCCTACGGGCTTTGCAATTCACCGAACACCGAACGAACCCATGAACTATCCTCATCCGATCATCGCGCGCGAAGGCTGGCCGTTCATCGCGATTGCAGCCGTCATCGCGTTGTTGATCCACGCCGTCGGGGGCTTCGGCTTCGCGTGGCCGTTCTGGCTGCTGCTCGTCTTCGTCGTCCAGTTCTTCCGCGATCCGCAGCGCCCGATCCCGGCACAGCCGAATGCGGTGCTGTGCCCGGCCGACGGCCGCATCGTCGCGGTCGAGACCACGCAGGATCCGTACGCGAACCGCGAAGCGCTGAAGATCAGCGTGTTCATGAATGTCTTCAACGTTCACTCGCAGCGTTCGCCGGTCGACGGCGCGATCTCCAAGGTCGAGTACTTCCCGGGCGCGTTCCTGAACGCGGCGATCGACAAGGCGTCGACCGAGAACGAGCGCAATGCGGTCGTGATCCAGACCGCGAGCGGCAAGACCGTCACCGCCGTGCAGATCGCCGGCCTCGTCGCCCGCCGGATCCTCTGCTACGTGCGCGCCGGCGAGCCGCTGTCGCGCGGCCAGCGCTACGGTTTCATCCGCTTCGGTTCGCGCGTCGACGTGTATCTGCCGCTCGGCAGCCGCGCGAAGGTGTCGATCGGCGAGAAGGTCTACGCGTCGTCGACGATCCTCGCCGAGCTCGAACAGTAAGCGGCGGGGCGCACGATGGCCGCATTCAAACCGCGTCGGCCGCGTAACGGCTCCGGCCAGACGCCACGTCCGTTCCGCCGCAACAAGGTAATGGCGCCCGATCCCGCGCCGCTCGAGAGCCGCCGTGCCGCGCGCCAGCGGTTCCTGAAGACGCGCGGCATCTACCTGCTGCCGAACGCATTCACGACCGCCGCGCTGTTCTGCGGCTTCTTCGCGGTCGTGCAGGCGATGAACGTGCGCTTCGAGATCGCCGCGATCGCGATCTTCGTCGCGATGGTGCTCGACGGGATGGACGGGCGCGTCGCGCGCATGACGCATACGCAAAGCGCGTTCGGCGAACAGTTCGACAGCCTGTCGGACATGGTGTCGTTCGGCGTCGCGCCCGCGCTCGTGATGTACGAGTGGGTGCTGAAGGATCTCGGCCGCTGGGGCTGGCTCGCCGCGTTCGTCTATTGCTCGGGCGCCGCGCTGCGCCTCGCGCGCTTCAACACGAACATCGGCGTCGTCGACAAGCGCTTCTTCCAGGGGCTGCCGAGCCCGGCCGCCGCCGCGCTGATCGCCGGCTTCGTGTGGCTCGCGACCGACAACCGCGTGCCGATGAAGCTCGGCTGGCTGCCGTGGGTTGCGTTCGCACTGACGATCTATGCGGGCGTGACGATGGTGTCGAACGCGCCGTTCTACAGCGGCAAGGCGCTCGACGTGCGGCACCGCGTGCCATTCGCGGCGATCCTGCTGGTCGTCGTCGCGTTCGTGCTCGTGTCGTCCGATCCGCCGCTGATGCTGTTCTGCCTGTTCGTGCTGTACGGGCTGTCCGGCTACGTGTTCTGGGCCTACATGGCCGTGCGCGGGCGGGCGAATCCCGCGCGCTCGTCGCAACGCGACCACTGACGCGCAACCTGTCCTGAAACGGCGGCCTCGGAGATGATTCCGGGCCGCCGTTTTCATTTGCCCCTTTTCATGCGTCGGGGCCCGGCATCCCGGGTGCCGTCCGATTGCGCACCCGGCGGAATGTCGCTATAGTCTTTGGCATGACTGCATTTCCCCGCCTCTCCCTCCTTCTAGCCGGTGCGCCGCTACGCGCGCTAGCTTTGGCGCGCCTGCCGCGCTGACCGTTCTCGCCCTCCGTCAAGCCTCGTCTGTTGTTGAGCGTCGCCAGCGGTGGCGCGATCTCATTACGTTCGATTCCCGTATAAAGAGCCCTGGAGCCCCCCATGACAGACAAGCTGATCATTTTCGATACGACGTTGCGTGACGGTGAACAATCGCCCGGCGCGTCGATGACGAAGGAAGAGAAAATCCGCATCGCGAAGCATCTCGAGCGGATGAAGGTCGACGTGATCGAGGCCGGTTTCGCGGCCAGCTCGAACGGCGATTTCGACGCGATCCACACGATCGCCGGTCTCGTGAAGGACAGCACGATCTGCTCGCTGGCGCGCGCCAACGACAAGGACATCCAGCGTGCGGCCGACGCGCTGAAGCCTGCCAACAGCTCGCGGATCCACACGTTCATCGCGACGTCGCCGCTGCACATGGAAAAGAAGCTGCGCATGACGCCGGACCAGGTGTTCGAGCAGGCGCGCCTCGCGGTGCGCTTCGCGCGCAAGTTCACCGACAACGTCGAATTCTCGCCGGAAGACGGCAGCCGTTCGGATCTTGACTTCCTGTGCCGCGTGCTGGAAGCGGTGATCGCCGAAGGGGCGACGACGATCAACATCGCCGACACGGTCGGCTACGGCGTGCCGGAACTCTACGGCAACCTCGTGAAGACGCTGCGCGAACGCATTCCGAACTCGGACAAGGCGATCTTCTCCGTGCATTGCCACAACGATCTCGGGATGGCGGTGGCGAACTCGCTCGCCGGCGTGAAGATCGGCGGCGCGCGCCAGGTCGAGTGCACGATCAACGGTCTCGGCGAGCGCGCGGGCAACACGTCGCTCGAGGAAATCGTGATGGCCGTGAAGACCCGCAAGGACTACTTCGGCCTCGACGTCGGCATCGACACGACGCAGATCGTGCCGACCTCGAAGCTCGTGTCGCAGATCACCGGTTTCGTCGTGCAGCCGAACAAGGCGGTGGTCGGCGCGAACGCGTTCGCGCACGCGTCGGGCATCCACCAGGACGGCGTGCTGAAGGCGCGCGACACCTACGAAATCATGCGCGCGGAAGACGTGGGCTGGACCGCGAACAAGATCGTGCTCGGCAAGCTGTCGGGTCGCAACGCGTTCAAGCAGCGCCTGCAGGAGCTCGGCGTGTCGCTCGACAGCGAAGCCGAACTGAACGCCGCGTTCATGCGCTTCAAGGACCTCGCCGACCGCAAGGCCGAGATCTTCGACGAAGACATCATCGCGATCGTCTCGGAAGAATCGGCGCTCGCGCACGAGCAGGAGCACTTCAAGTTCGTGTCGCTGTCGCAGCGTTCGGAGACGGGCGAGCAGCCGCAGGCGAAGATCGTGTTCGCGGTCGAAGGCAAGGAAGTGACCGGCGAGGCACGCGGCAACGGGCCGGTCGACGCGACGTTCAACGCGATCGAGGGTGAAGTCGGCAGCGGTTCCGAACTGCTGCTGTACTCGGTGAACGCGATCACGACCGGCACGCAGGCGCAGGGCGAAGTGACGGTCCGGCTGTCGAAGAGCGGGCGGATCGTCAACGGCGTCGGCACCGATCCGGACATCGTCGCCGCGTCCGCGAAGGCGTACATCTCGGCACTGAACAAGCTGCATTCGAAGGACGACAAGGTCAACCCGCAGCGCGCATAAGCGCTGCGCGTCGAGCGCCCGAAGCACACGAAACGCCCCGTGCGGCCTTGCGCCGCCCGGGGCGTTTTTCATGCGCCGCTCATTCGGCGGCCGGCGCGCGGAACGACCAGCGGCGCGCGGCCTGGCGGGGCGCCGGGCTGCGGCGGCGGAATTCGACCGCGATCCCGCGCCGCGGCGCATCGGCGATGAACGCGTCGAGCAGTTCGAGCACGTCGTGGTCGATGTAGTCGGCGCGCGTCGCGTCGATGATCACGGCCGCGCGGTCCGGAATGTGCCGCAGGTGATGCTTGACCTGCACCTTGCCGAGGAACGACACGTCCTTGCGGAACGACAGCAGGAAGTGGTCGTCGTGCTGCGCGAGCGTGACGGGACTCTTCAGGTTCGCCATCGCGACCGCCAGCACGCTGCAGGCGAGGCCGAGCGCGATGCCGAACAGCAGGTCGACCGCCAGCACGCCCGCGATCGTCGCGGCGAACGGCACGAACGCGGCCGGGCCCTGTTTCAGCACCGAGCGGAACAGCGCCGGCTTCGCGAGCTTGAAGCCGGTGTGGATCAGGATCGCCGCGAGGCTCGCGAGCGGGATCAGGTTGATCAGCCCGGTGAGCGCGAACACGCTGGCGAGCAGCAGGATCCCGTGCACGATCGCCGACATCCGGCTTTGGGCACCCGCGTTCACGTTGACCGAACTGCGCACGATCACCGACGTGATCGGCAGCCCGCCGACCGCGCCCGCGACGAGATTGCCGACGCCCTGGGCCTTGAGTTCGCGGTCCGGCTGGGTCGGCCGGCGCTTCGGATCGATCTGTTCGACCGCCTCCAGGCTCAGCAGCGTCTCGAGGCTCGCGACGACCGCGAGCGTGATCGCGACGCGCCACACGTCCGGATTGACGAGTTGCGCGAAGTTCGGGCCGAGCTCGGCATGCTTCAGCGATGCCGCGAGCGCCGCGAACGATTCGAGCTCCGGCAGCGTGACGCGATGCGCGGCGCCCGGCGCGACCGACGGTGCAACGACGCCGAGCACCAGCGTCGCGCCGATGCCGAACACGACGACCGCGAGCGGCGCGGGCACCGCGCGCACCCAGCCGAAGCGCTTGAGCGCCGGCGTGTCCCACGCGACCAGCAGCGCGAGCGAGACGAGCGCGATGGCCGTTGCGGCCCAGGCGGTCGGCAGGCCGGGCCATGATGCAAACGATTGCGCGGCCGGCCCGCCGATGCCGAATGCGAACGGAATCTGCTTCACGACCAGCAGCAGGCCGATCGCCGCGAGCATGCCCTTGATGACGGGCGACGGTACGTACGCGGCGAAGCGGCCGGCGCGCAGCACGCCGAAGCCGAACTGCAGCACGCCGGACAGCAGCACCGCGAGCAGGAACGCGGAAAAGCTGCCGAGTTGCGCGATCCCTTCGACGACGATCACGACGAGGCCGGCGGCCGGCCCGCTGACCGACAGTGACGAGCCGCTCAACAGCGCGACGATGATCCCGCCGACGATGCCGGACACGAGCCCGGCGAACGGCTCGACGCCGGACGCATTGGCGATGCCGAGACACAACGGCAGCGCGACGAGGAACACGACGATGCCGGCGACGATGTCGCGCGGCAGGGTGGACAGGCGGTCGTTCAGTTTCATGGTTGGGGTGATTTCATTGGCGTAGGGAGGGGCGGGTCAGCCGAGTGCGGCGGCCATGGCGGCATGCTCCGGTTCGGCTTCGGCCGGCGCTGTCGTGTAGCCGGAATCGAGTTCCTTCAGGCGGCCGTCGGCGAGCGAAAAGATCCAGCCGTGCACGAGCGGCGGCCGCTGCCGGCCATGCACGATCGGCGAGGCGCGCAGCAGCCGCACCTGTTCGAGCACGTTGAGTTCCGCCAGGCGGTCGGCGGCGGCCGTGTCGTCGAGTCCGTCGAGCGTGTCGCGATGGCGCCGTGCAAGCGCGCACAGCGGCGCGATGCGGCGCGCGACGTGCGGCAGGTCGGCCGGCGGCGGCAGCAGCGACGCGCGCACCCCGCCGCATCCGTAGTGGCCGCACACGATCACGTGGTCGACTTCGAGCACGCGCACGGCGTACTCGAGCACGCTCGCGGAATTGTCGTCGTCGGGATGGAACAGGTTCGCGATGTTGCGATGGACGAACAGCTCGCCGGGCACGCAATGCGTGATGGTTTCGGCTGGCACCCGGCTGTCGGCGCAGCCGATCCACAGCACGCGCGGATTCTGGCCGCGCGCGAGTGCGTCGAAGAAACCGGGCGTGTGCTCGTGCGTCTCGCGGGCCCAGGCGATGTTGGCAACCAGCATGCTCTTGGGGCGATTCATGAGGACTCCTTTCTGATAAGAACAAACTAATACCGGGCGAAGTGGAGCAATAGGATGCTTTCTAAATTGAAAGGTTCAATTTCATGCGATATTAGGGGTATGCCCTAACATCCGGTGCCAATGATACAAATTGTTTCAACTCGATCTGGAGAGGTGCACCGAATGCACCAATGCAACGCATGACATGTATCGTGCATGCCTGTTTCCCGCCCGCGGCCGCGTGGCGCGGGGTTCACCCGTGACGCTTTCGGCGCATATTCGATCGGAAAGGATTGCTGCTTCAATTCGAAATTAATCGAATATGACGGAAAAAATGAAATGGCCATTCACGCAATAATTCGTGAATGGCCATTGCGAAAATTGCGCGTAAATGCGCAATCAATCCGATCAGAACAGGTTGCGGCGATCGGGATCGTGCAGCGGGTCCGGTGTTTTCTGCGTAGTGCGCAGGATGCCCTGCGGGTCGAAGTAGAAGCTGTACATCATGTACCAGACGTTGTCTTCGAGATAGCGGTAGGTCCACACCTCGCGCTTCATCAGCGGGAAGTAGGACGTCTCGACCGGGCGGCCGAAATTGACGAGCACGTCGGTCTTGGTCCACTTGCCGATGTCCGCGCGATAGAACTCGCTCGGCTGCAGCACCTGGCGCACGTTGACGATCCGGTGGGCCGCGTCGACGTCGGCCGCGATGGTGATCTCGCCCATCGGCTGGGTCGGCCACATCAGGCGCTTGCCGCCGCCGGGCAGGTCGTAGATCTCGCGCGGCGGGCCCATGCGCGCGACGATCGCCGACTCGTCCTGGCCGGCCTGGTATTGCTGCCACGGTTGCGCACAGCCGGCGAGCAGCGCCGCCGCACAGGCGACCAGCACCGGCAGGCGCGCGGGAATGCGAATGCGCATGGGATCCTCCAGAACGCTCTAACCGTTCAGTTGTATCACGGACGGCGCGCGCCGGCGCATCGTGCCGAAAAAATCGGTGCGGATCGCCGGCTGGGTGCCGTCGGAGTGTCGTTGCGCGCCGGGCTTGCGGCCGGCGCCGCCCGCGGCCTATGATCCGCGCTTCTCGGACAGGTTGAAGGGCAGGGAGCCGATGCAGCTGTGGAAACGGTACGCGCTCGCATGGAGCGCGGGGTGGATGCTGGCGTCGTCCGCGTTCGCGGCAGGCGAGCCGGTACGGATCGCGCTGATCGAAGGGATGTCGGGCCCGTTCGCGAACGCGGGCGCGGCCGTCGAGCGCAACCTGCGCTTCGGCGTCGAGCGGGTCAACGCGGCGGGCGGCGTGAAGCTGCGTGACGGCGCGCACCCGCTCGAACTCGTCGTGCTCGACAGCAAGGGCAGCCCGGAGGAGGCGCTGGTGCAGTTGCGCGCGGCGGCGGACCGGCACATCGGTTTCGTCGCGCAGGGCAACAGCTCGGCGGTCGCGGCCGCGCTCGTCGCGGCGCTCGACAAGCTGAACGCGCGCAATCCGGACAGCCGGATGCTGTTCCTCAACTATTCGGCCGACGATCCGGCGCTGACCGGTGCGCGCTGCAGCTTCTGGCATTTCCGCTTCGACGCACACGCGGGGATGCGGATGGCCGCGCTGGCGGACGTGATGGCGCGCGACCGCCCGCTGCGCAAGGTCTACCTGCTGAACCAGGACTACAGCTTCGGCCACGACGTCAGCGCGCTGGCGCGGCAGGCGCTGGCCGAGCGGCGCCCCGACGTGACGATCGCCGGCGACGAATTCCACCCGATTGGCCGCATCAAGGATTTCTCGCCCTATATCGCGAAGATCCGGGCGAGCGGCGCGGACGCCGTCGTGACCGGCAACTGGGGCAACGACCTCACGCTGCTCGTGAAGGCGGCACGCGAGCAGGGGCTGAACGCGAAGTTCTATACGTTCTACGGCAACAGCCTCGGCGCGCCGGCCGCGCTCGGCGATGCGGGCGTCGGCCGGGTGGTCGCCGTCGCGGACTGGCATCCGAACGCGGGCGGCGCGCAATCGGATGCGTTCTACCGCGCGTTCCGGACCCGTTTTCCCGCTGCTCCGGACGACTATCCGGTGCGACGGATGAGCCTGATGATCGAGATGCTCGCGGCGGCGATGAATCGCGCCGGCTCGTCCGACCCCGTCGCAGTGGCGCGCGCGCTCGAAGGGCTGTCGCTCGACGACGGCTTCCACGCGTCGTGGATGCGGGCGCAGGATCACCAGTTGATCCAGCCCCTTTATGTGATGGAAATGGACAAGGCCGGCACGCCGGGCGTGCGCTTCGACAACGAGGGCTCGGGATACGGTTTCCGGACGGTCCTCGCGGTGCCCGCGCAGCGCACGCAGATGCCGTCGACCTGCTCGATGACGCGCCCGTGACAGGAGGCGATGGAACGGCGTGCAGTTGTGCTACAATGCCCGCCGGTTGTAAGTCACGGCACGGCCATTCTTCCGTGTCCGCCTGTTAGTTAGCCAGTAGGAAACAAAGGAAATCTCATGTCTGTTGCAGATATCAAGAAGTCGGAAGTCGTTGCTCAGTTCGCCCGCGGTACCAACGACACGGGTTCGCCCGAAGTCCAGGTCGCACTGCTGACCGCACGTATCGTCGAACTGACGGGTCACTTCAAGACCCACGCGAAGGATCACCACAGCCGCCGCGGCCTGCTGCGCATGGTGAGCCGCCGCCGCAAGCTGCTCGACTACCTCAAGGGCAAGGATGCCGACCGTTACCGCGCGCTGATCGAGAAGCTGGGTCTGCGTAAGTAATCGAGGCGATTGCCGCCAGCAAGATGCCTGTGTCAGTCCGCTGATGCAGGCATTTTGTTTTTGCGCGGTGCGTAGCGTCACGCGCACCGCAGGTCGTCCGGCACGTGGGTGCCGGGCTGCCGGAACGGCTGATACCGGGGTCGGGATTTGTGTCATTCCAGCGCGCCGCTCGTCGAGCGGCGTGCTGGAATGGCATAAAAAACACACCTTGCTCCGGGTGATTCGGTCGGGACGCCGCCGCGCGGGATGGCCCGCACGGCGAATGAAATGAATGAATTCAAAGGAGCAACCATGTCCATGTTCAACAAGGTCGTGAAGGAATTCCAGTGGGGCCAGCACAAGGTGCGCCTCGAAACCGGTGAAGTCGCCCGCCAGGCGAGCGGTGCCGTGATCGTCGACGTGGAAGACACCGTCGTGCTGGCCACCGTCGTCGGCGCGAAGTCGGCGAAGCCGGGTCAGGACTTCTTCCCGCTGACCGTCGACTACCTCGAAAAGACCTACTCGGCCGGCAAGATCCCGGGCGGCTTCTTCCGTCGCGAAGGCCGTCCGTCGGAACACGAGACGCTGACGTCGCGCCTGATCGACCGTCCGCTGCGCCCGCTGTTCCCGGAAGGCTTCTACAACGAAGTCCAGGTCGTGATCCACGTGCTGTCCGTGAACCCGGAAATCCCGGCGGACATCCCCGCGCTGATCGGCGCATCGGCCGCGCTTGCCGTATCGGGCCTGCCGTTCAACGGTCCGGTCGGTGCCGCGCGCGTCGCGTACATCGACAACGCCTACGTGCTGAACCCGACGCGTGACCAGATCAAGGCATCGAGCCTCGACCTCGTCGTCGCCGGTACGGAGCGCGCGGTGCTGATGGTCGAATCGGAAGCCGACCAGCTGCCGGAAGACGTGATGCTGGGCGCGGTCGTGTTCGGCCACGAGCAGATGCAGACGGCGATCGACGCGATCCACGAGCTCGTGCGCGAAGGCGGCAAGCCCGAGTGGGACTGGCAGCCGGCACCGAAGAACGAAGCGCTGATCGCGCGCGTGACGGAACTGGCGCACGGCGACCTGCTCGCCGCTTACCAGCTGCGCGACAAGCAAGCGCGTTCGACGAAGCTGAAGGAAGTCTACGCAGCAACCTCGGCGAAGCTCGAGGAAGACGCGCTGGCGGCCGGCACGGTCGCGGCCGACAAGGCGACCGTTGGCAACATCCTGTTCGACATCGAAGCGAAGATCGTCCGTTCGCAGATCCTGAACGGCGAGCCGCGCATCGACGGTCGCGACACGCGCACCGTGCGTCCGATCGAGATCCGCACCGGCGTGCTGCCGCGCACCCACGGTTCGGCGCTGTTCACGCGTGGCGAAACGCAGGCGCTCGTCGTCGCGACGCTCGGCACCAAGGGTGACGAGCAGATCATCGACGCGCTCGAAGGCGAATACCGCGAGCGCTTCATGCTCCACTACAACATGCCCCCGTTCGCGACCGGCGAAACGGGCCGCGTCGGCTCGCCGAAGCGTCGTGAAATCGGCCACGGCCGTCTCGCGAAGCGCGCGCTGGTCAAGTGCCTGCCGAGCGCCGACGAATTCGGCTATTCGATCCGTGTCGTGTCGGAAATCACCGAATCGAACGGTTCGTCGTCGATGGCATCGGTGTGCGGCGGCTGCCTCGCGCTGATGGACGCCGGCGTGCCGATGAAGGCGCACGTCGCGGGCATCGCGATGGGCCTGATCCTCGAAGGCAACAAGTTCGCGGTGCTGACCGACATCCTCGGCGACGAAGATCACCTCGGCGACATGGACTTCAAGGTGGCCGGCACGGAGCAAGGCGTGACGGCACTGCAGATGGACATCAAGATCCAGGGCATCACGAAGGAAATCATGCAGGTCGCGCTCGCGCAGGCGAAGGAAGGCCGCATGCACATCCTCGGCAAGATGACGTCGGCGGTCTCGGGTGCGAACACGCAACTGTCGGAATTCGCGCCGCGCATGATCACGATCAAGATCAACCCGGAAAAGATCCGCGACGTGATCGGCAAGGGCGGTTCGGTGATCCGCGCGCTGACCGAAGAAACCGGCACGACCATCGACATCTCCGATGACGGCGTCGTGACGATCGCGAGCACGAACAGCGAAGGCATGGCCGAAGCGAAGAAGCGCATCGAGCAAATCACGGCCGAGATCGAAGTCGGCCAGGTGTACGAAGGCACGGTGCTCAAGCTGCTCGATTTCGGCGCGATCGTGAACCTGCTGCCGGGCAAGGACGGCCTGCTGCACATCTCGGAAATCGTCAACGAGCGCGTGAAGGACATCAACGACTACCTGAAGGAAGGCCAGCAGGTGAAGGTCAAGGTGATCCAGACGGACGAGAAGGGTCGCGTGCGTCTGTCGGCGAAGGCGCTGCTGAACGAAGCGGCGGCGGCGTCGCATTCGGATACGCCGCCGCAGCAGTAAGCGGACAGGCGTGAGAACGGCCGGCAGTGCGAAAGCGTGCCGGCCGTTTTTTCTGTAGCATCGTTGTGCGGCGCAGCAGCGCCGGCGAGGCGCCCGTGCCGCGCACGGGGTGCGCCACCCGATTCCGATCCTGGAGCGACCACCATGAAAGCCATCGAAATCACCGAATTCGGCGCCCCCGACGTGCTGAAGCTCGCGGAGCGTCCGCGCCCCGAACCGAAGCGCGGCGAAGTGCTGATCAAGGTGGCGGCTTCCGGCGTGAACCGGCCCGACGTATTCCAGCGCAAGGGCGCCTATGCGCCGCCGCCGGGGGCATCGGATCTGCCGGGCCTCGAGGTCGCGGGCGAGATCGTCGGCGGCGACCTGTCGGATGCGGCGCTGAACCCGTTCGGCCTGAAGCTGGGCGATCGCGTCTGCGCGCTGCTCGCGGGCGGCGGCTACGCCGAGTACGCGGTCGCGCCGCTGCCGCAATGCCTGCCGGTTCCCGACGGGCTGACCGACATCGAAGCCGCGTCGCTGCCCGAAACGTTCTTCACGGTGTGGAGCAACGTGTTCGACCGCGCGCTGCTCGGCGCGGGCGAAGGCGGCGAGCAGGAAACGCTGCTCGTGCAGGGCGGCTCGAGCGGGATCGGCGTGACGGCGATCCAGATCGCACACGCGCTCGGCTATCGCGTGTTCGCGACGGCCGGGAATGCCGACAAATGCCGGGCATGCGAGGCGCTCGGCGCCGAACGTGCAATCAACTACAAGACCGAGGACTTCGTCGAGGTCGTCAAGTCGCTGACGCACGATCGTGGCGTCGACGTGATCCTCGACATGGTCGCGGGCTCGTACGTGCCGCGCGAACTGTCCGCGCTCGCGGATGGCGGCCGCCTCGTGCTGATCGCGCTGCTCGGCGGGGCGAAGGCCGAGGTCAACCTGAACGAGATCCTGCGCCGCCGGCTGACGGTGACGGGCTCGACACTGCGTCCGCGTCCGGTCGAGTTCAAGGCGCGCATCGCCGCACAGCTGAAGGCGCGCGTCTGGCCGCTGCTCGCGGACGGCCGCATCAAGCCCGTGATCTACCGCGTGCTGCCGGCCGGCGAGGCCGCGCAGGCGCATGCGCTGATGGAAAGCGGCGAGCACATCGGCAAGATCGTGCTCGATTGGGGTACGACCACCTGACGGCCGTGCGGCCGGACTTGACATGCGCGGTTTGACCGGTTCAAGCCGCGCGCAGTAAAATCGCGGGTTTGCTTCGCCAGATCCAACCTGACGGCCGGTTTCCGGTGCGTTAATGACAAGATAGTGACGAGACAGACACGATGTCGAAACAACGAACGAAGCGAGTGATCGGCAACTGGAAGATGCACGGCCGGCTGGCCGGCAACCAGGCGTTGCTGAACGAAGTGGTGCAGGGCGCAGGCGCGGTGGCGGCCGAGACGTCGATCGGCGTGTGCGTGCCGTTCCCGTATCTCGCGCAGGTTCAGGCGCAGCTCGCCGGCGGCCGTGTCGCGTTCGGCGCGCAGGACGTGTCCGCGCACGAGCAGGGCGCGTTCACCGGTGAAGTGGCGGCCGCAATGGTGGCGGAGTTCGGCGCGCAATATGCGATCGTCGGTCACTCGGAGCGCCGCGCGTATCACGGCGAGCGCAGCGAAACCGTCGCTGCGAAGGCGCAGCGCGCGCTCGCGGCAGGCCTCACGCCCGTCGTGTGCGTCGGTGAAACGCTCGGCGAGCGCGAAGCGGGTGCGACCGAGCAGGTGGTCGGCGCGCAGCTCGACGCCGTGCTGGCCGTGCTGACGGCCGACGAGGCGGCGCGTATCGTCGTCGCGTACGAGCCGGTCTGGGCGATCGGCACGGGCAAGAGCGCGACGTCGGCACAGGCGCAGGACGTACACGCATTCCTGCGTGCGCGTCTCGCGGCGAAGGGGGCGGCGGACGTATCGGTGCTGTACGGCGGCAGCGTGAAGCCGGACAACGCGGAAGAACTGTTCGCGCAGCCGGACATCGACGGCGGCCTGATCGGCGGCGCGTCGCTGAAGGCGGAAGATTTCCTGGCGATCTGCCGGGCCGCGCGTTGAGCGGTCCGGGGTCGAATTGAACCATGATGGCGGCCGGTCGGTCCGGTCGCCTGATCCAATCGGGTGGGTGTGATGCTGTTATTCAAGACGCTGATTATTGTCGTGCAGGTACTGTCTGCACTGGGTGTGATCGGGCTGGTGCTGCTCCAGCACGGCAAGGGTGCCGACATGGGTGCTGCATTCGGCAGCGGCGCGTCGGGCAGCCTGTTCGGTGCGACGGGCTCAGCGAACTTTCTGTCGCGCACGACGGGCATTCTCGCGACGATCTTTTTCGTCGCGACGCTCGCACTGACGTATCTCGGTTCGTACAAGTCGACGCCGTCGGCCGGCGTGCTCGGCACGGCAGCGACCGCGCCGGCATCGGCACCTGCAGCATCGGCACCGGCAGTCGCGGCGTCCGCCGCAAGCGCGCCGGGCCAGGATGTCCCGAAGTAAAAAGTTAAAATTTTTGCGGTTGTGCGTTGAACAAATCCGGAACTCGGGTTAGAATTTAATTCTTGAAGCGATTCGCGGGAAACGAGCAGTACAACCCGAGTTGCATGCAGTGCCGACGTGGTGAAATTGGTAGACACGCTATCTTGAGGGGGTAGTGGCGAAAGCTGTGCGAGTTCGAGTCTCGCCGTCGGCACCAAAGTTACTCAATGCCAGCCGCTTCTAGTGGCTGGCATTTTTCATTTGTGGGGTGTGCCTTGCGGTTGTCTTGTGATCGCAGGCACTCCGAAATGATTCCTTCCGCCGGAAGTGGTATTCTCCGGACGCTCAGAACCAACCGATAGAGGATTGCCTTGAACCTCGCAGCCTATTACCCCGTCTTGTTGTTCCTCCTCGTGGGCACTGGTTTAGGTATAGCGCTGGTCAGCATCGGCAAGCTCCTTGGTCCCAACAAGCCGGACGTCGAGAAGAACGCACCGTACGAGTGCGGCTTCGAAGCCTTTGAAGACGCCCGGATGAAATTCGACGTCCGGTACTACCTCGTCGCCATCCTGTTCATCATCTTCGATCTCGAAACCGCATTCCTGTTTCCGTGGGGCGTCGCGCTCCGGGACATCGGCTGGCCGGGTTTCATCGCAATGATGATTTTTCTGCTCGAATTCCTGCTGGGCTTTGCCTATATCTGGAAGAAAGGCGGCCTCGACTGGGAGTGATGGGTTAATCGCCGGTTTGCATGGGCGGCCACGCTCGGTCGCTCGTCTGGAGTGGAAAGCAAATGAGTATCGAAGGGGTCTTGAAGGAAGGGTTTGTCACCACGACGGCTGACAAGCTGATCAACTGGACGCGTACCGGCTCGCTGTGGCCGATGACGTTCGGGCTCGCGTGTTGCGCCGTCGAGATGATGCATGCGGGCGCGGCCCGTTACGACCTGGACCGGTTCGGGGTCGTGTTCCGTCCGAGCCCGCGTCAGTCGGACGTGATGATCGTCGCCGGCACGCTGTGCAACAAGATGGCGCCCGCGCTGCGCCGCGTGTACGACCAGATGGCCGAGCCGCGCTGGGTGATCTCGATGGGGTCGTGCGCGAACGGTGGTGGCTACTACCACTACTCGTACTCGGTGGTCCGCGGTTGCGACCGGATCGTGCCGGTCGACGTCTACGTGCCGGGCTGTCCGCCCACGGCCGAGGCGCTGGTCTACGGCGTGATCCAGCTTCAGGCGAAGATCCGCCGCACCAACACCATCGCCCGTCAATAAAGCCCCGAGCGTCCCCTCAATATGGCAAGCAAAATCGAGACCCTCAAGGCCAACCTCGAAGCCGCGCTCGGCGCGCGCGTGGTGAGCCTCACCGAAGCGATCGGTGAACTGACGCTCGTCGTGAAGGCGAGCGATTACCTCGAAGTCGCAAAGACGCTGCGCGACGATCCGAAGCTCCGTTTCGAGCAGCTGATCGACCTGTGCGGCATCGACTATCAAACGTACGGCGACGGCGCCTACGACGGCCCGCGTTTCGCGGCCGTGTCGCAGTTGCTGTCGGTCACGAACAACTGGCGCCTGCGCCTGCGCGTGTTCGCGCCGGACGACGATCTGCCGATCGTGGCATCGCTCGTCGACATCTGGACCTCCGCAAACTGGTACGAGCGCGAAGCGTTCGACCTGTACGGCCTCGTGTTCGAGGGACACCCCGACCTGCGCCGCATCCTCACCGACTACGGCTTCATCGGCCATCCGTTCCGCAAGGATTTCCCGGTGTCGGGCTATGTCGAAATGCGTTACGACCCGGAAGAGAAGCGGGTCGTCTACCAGCCGGTGACGATCGAGCCGCGCGAAATCACGCCGCGCGTGATCCGCGAGGATCGCTATGGCGGTCTGAAACATTAAGGGGGGCGTCATGGCAGAAATCAAGAACTACACCCTCAACTTCGGCCCGCAGCACCCGGCAGCGCACGGCGTGCTGCGCCTGGTGCTCGAGCTCGACGGCGAAGTCATCCAGCGTGCCGACCCGCACATCGGCCTGCTGCACCGCGCGACCGAAAAGCTCGCGGAAAGCAAGACCTTCATCCAGTCCGTGCCGTACATGGACCGTCTCGACTACGTGTCGATGATGGTCAACGAGCACGGCTACGTGCTCGCGATCGAGCGCCTGCTCGGCATCGACGTGCCGGAGCGCGCGCAGTACATCCGCGTGCTGTTCGACGAGATCACCCGCGTGCTGAACCACCTGATGTGGATCGGCGCGCACGCACTCGACGTCGGCGCGATGGCCGTGTTCCTGTACGCATTCCGCGAGCGCGAAGACCTGATGGACGTGTACGAAGCGGTGTCCGGTGCCCGGATGCACGCGGCGTACTACCGTCCGGGCGGCGTCTATCGCGACCTGCCTGACGCAATGCCGCAATACAAGGCGTCGAAGATTCGCAACGAGAAGGCGCTCGCGAAGATGAACGAAGCGCGCAGCGGCTCGGTGCTCGACTTCATCGACGACTTCTTCACGCGCTTCCCGAAGTGCGTCGACGAATACGAAACGCTGCTGACCGACAACCGGATCTGGAAGCAGCGTCTGGTCGGGATCGGCGTCGTCAGCCCGGAGCGTGCACTGCAGATGGGCCTGACGGGCCCGATGCTGCGCGGCTCGGGCATCGCCTGGGACCTGCGCAAGAAGCAGCCGTACGAAGTGTACGACCGCATGGATTTCGACGTGCCGGTCGGCGTGAACGGCGATTGCTACGACCGCTATCTGGTGCGCGTCGAAGAAATGCGCCAGTCGGTCCGTATCGCGAAACAGTGTATTGAGTGGCTCCGCAAGAATCCGGGCCCGGTGATGACCGACAATCACAAGGTTGCGCCGCCGTCGCGCGTCGGCATGAAGACCAACATGGAAGACTTGATTCACCACTTCAAGCTCTTCACCGAAGGTTTTCACGTGCCGGAAGGCGAGGCGTACGCGGCAGTCGAGCATCCGAAGGGCGAATTCGGCATCTATCTGGTGTCGGATGGTGCCAACAAGCCGTATCGCCTCAAGATCCGCGCACCGGGCTTCGCGCACCTCGCGTCGCTCGACGAAATGGCGCGCGGTCACATGATTGCCGACGCCGTCACGATCATCGGTACGCAGGACATCGTGTTCGGCGAAATCGATCGCTAATGGTTGCGCCGCCTGCGCGAGCGGGCGGCGAGCAGTCAGTCACACGCGAAGTCACATGCGGTTGCGCCGAACCGGCGCGGCTTCGCAAGCTGTCAACAGTGAGCGCCAGGTCTGCCGTCCTTGCACAGCAGTGCGGCAGGTTGTTCGTTCGGTAGGAATTGAAAGAGTCGTGTCTGAAAATGATCTCAGCTGAAGGCCTGAAGGAAATCGATCGAGCGTTGACGAAGTATCCCGCCGATCAGAAACAGTCCGCCGTGATGTCGGCGTTGGCCGTCGCTCAGGAAGAGCACGGCTGGCTGTCGCCCGAACTGATGCAGTTCGTCGCGGACTATCTCGGCATGCCGGCCGTCGCCGTGCAGGAAGTCGCGACGTTCTACACGATGTACGAGCTCAAACCGGTCGGCAAGCACAAGATCACGCTCTGCACGAACCTGCCGTGCCAGCTTGGCCCGCACGGCGGCGCGGAAGCGACGGCCGACTACCTGAAACAGAAGCTGGGCATCGGCTTCGGCGAGACCACGCCCGACGGCAAGTTCACGCTGAAGGAAGGCGAATGCATGGGCTCGTGCGGCGATGCGCCGGTGCTGCTGGTGAACAATCACAGAATGTGCAGCTTCATGAGCCGCGAGAAGATCGACCAGCTGCTTGAGGAGCTCTCGAAATGACGTCCCTCCACGACCGTCACATCAAACCGCTGATCCTCGCTGGTCTGAACGGCGAGAACTGGCATCTCGAAGACTACGTTGCGCGCGGCGGCTACAAGCAGCTGCGCCGCATTCTCGAAGAAAAGATTCCGCCGGAGCAGGTGATCGCCGACGTGAAGGCGTCGGGCCTGCGTGGCCGTGGCGGTGCGGGCTTCCCGACCGGCCTGAAGTGGAGCTTCATGCCGCGCCAGTTCCCGGGACAGAAGTACCTCGTCTGCAACTCGGACGAAGGCGAGCCGGGCACGTTCAAGGATCGCGACATCCTGCGCTGGAACCCGCATGCGCTGATCGAAGGCATGGCCATCGGCGCATACGCGATGGGCATCACCGTCGGCTACAACTACATCCACGGCGAAATCTTCGAAGTGTATCGACGCTTCGAGGCCGCGCTCGATGAAGCGCGCGCCGCGGGTTTCCTCGGCGACAACATCATGGGCTCGGAATTCTCGTTCCAGCTGCACGCGCACCACGGTTACGGCGCGTACATCTGCGGCGAGGAAACGGCGCTGCTCGAGTCGCTCGAAGGCAAGAAGGGCCAGCCGCGCTTCAAGCCGCCGTTCCCGGCGAGCTTCGGCGTGTACGGCAAGCCGACCACGATCAACAACACCGAGACGTTCGCCGCGGTGCCGTTCCTGCTGTCCATCGGGCCGCAGAATTACCTCGAGATCGGCAAGCCGAACAACGGCGGCACGAAGATCTTCTCGGTGTCGGGCGACGTCGAGCGTCCGGGCAACTATGAAGTGCCGCTCGGCACGCCGTTCGCGACGCTGATGGAGCTCGCCGGCGGGATGCGCGGCGGCCGCAAGATCAAGGCCGTGATTCCGGGCGGCTCGTCGGCGCCGGTGATCCCGGGCGACATCATGATGCAGACCGATCTCGATTACGACTCGATCGCGAAGGCGGGCTCGATGCTCGGCTCCGGCGCGGTGATCGTGATGGACGAGACGCGCTGCATGGTGCGTTCGCTGCTGCGCCTGTCGTACTTCTACTACGAGGAATCGTGCGGCCAGTGCACGCCGTGCCGTGAAGGCACCGGCTGGCTGTATCGCGTCGTGAATCGTATCGAGCACGGCGAAGGCCGCCAGGAAGATCTGGACCTGCTGAACTCGGTTGCCGAGAACATCATGGGCCGCACGATCTGCGCGCTCGGCGATGCGGCGGCGATGCCGGTTCGCGGGATGCTCAAGCATTACTGGGACGAATTCGCGTACCACGTCGAGCACAAGCACTGCATGGTCGGCGGCCACGCGCACGCGGCGGCAGCCTGAAGCGAAGCACCGGTTGCGGAATTTGAGCGCACGGTCGGGCGAACGCGCGAACGGGCGGAAATAGGTTAAGGACCATTCACCATCATGGTTGAACTTGAAATAGACGGCAAGAAGGTCGAGGTGCCCGAAGGCAGCATGGTGATCCAGGCTGCGCACAAGGCGGATACGTACATTCCTCACTTCTGCTATCACAAGAAACTGTCGGTCGCGGCCAACTGCCGGATGTGTCTCGTCGAAGTCGAGAAGATGCCGAAGGCCGTGCCTGCCTGCGCGACGCCCGTGTCGGCCGGCATGATCGTGCACACGCAGTCCGACAAGGCCGTGAAGGCGCAGCAGTCGGTGATGGAATTCCTCCTCATCAACCATCCGCTCGACTGCCCGATCTGCGATCAGGGCGGCGAATGCCAGCTGCAGGATCTGGCGGTCGGCTACGGCAAGTCGTCGTCGCGCTACTCGGAAGAAAAGCGCGTGGTGTTCCACAAGAACGTGGGCCCGCTGATCTCGATGGAAGAAATGTCGCGCTGCATCCACTGCACGCGCTGCGTCCGCTTCGGCCAGGAAATCGCCGGCGTGATGGAGCTCGGCATGCTGGGCCGCGGCGAGCACTCGGAAATCACGACGTTCGTCGGCAAGACGGTCGACTCCGAACTGTCGGGCAACATGATCGACCTGTGCCCGGTCGGCGCGCTGACCAGCAAGCCGTTCCGCTACAGCGCCCGTACGTGGGAACTGTCGCGCCGCAAGTCGGTGAGCCCGCACGATTCCGTCGGCGCGAACCTCGTCGTGCAGGTGAAGAACAACCGCGTGATGCGCGTGCTGCCGTTCGAGAACGAAGCGATCAACGAATGCTGGATCTCGGACAAGGATCGTTTCTCGTACGAAGGCCTGAACAGCGAAGAGCGCCTGACGAAGCCGATGCTGAAGCAGGGCGGCCAGTGGATCGAAACCGACTGGCAGACCGCGCTCGAATACGTCGCGAAGGGCCTGAAGGGCATCGCCGCGGATCACGGCGCGAATGCGCTGGCGATGCTCGCGAGCGCGCACAGCACCGCTGAAGAGCTGTTCCTCGTGAAGCAGCTCGCCAACGAACTGAAGACGCCGAACGTCGACTTCCGTCTGCGTCAGCAGGATTTCTCGGCGCCGGTCCAGGGCGCACCGTGGCTCGGCATGCCGATCGCCGACCTGTCGAACGTGGATGCCGCGTTCGTCGTCGGTTCGTTCCTGCGCCGTGACCACCCGCTGTTCGCCGCACGCCTGCGCCAGGCCGCGAAGAACGGCGCGAAGCTGCACTTCCTGCACGCGACCGCCGACGACTCGCTGATCCCGACCGCGAAGCGCATCGTCGCTGCGCCGTCGGCATGGCTCGACGAACTGGCCGGCGTGGCCGCAGCCGTCGCGCAACTGCGCGGCGTCGCGCTGCCGGACGCGCTCGCGGGCGTCACGGCTTCGCCGGCTGCGCAAGCGGTCGCCCAGTCGCTCGCGAACGGCGAGCGCCGCGCGGTGCTGCTCGGCAACGCAGCCGTCCGTCATCCGCAATTCGCGAAGCTGCACGCCGTCGCACAGTGGATCGCCGACAACACCGGCGCCACGTTCGGCTTCCTGACGGAAGCGGCGAACACGGTGGGCGCGCACGTCGTCGGCGCACTGCCGGGCGAAGGCGGCCTGAACGCACGCGAAGCGTTCGCGCAGCCGCGCAAGGGTTACGTGCTGCTGAACGTCGAACCGGAATTCGACACGGCCGATCCGGCGCAGGCGCTTGCCGCGCTGAACCAGGCCGAGATGGTCGTCGTGATGTCGCCGTTCAAGCACGGCCTCGATTACGCCGACGTGCTGCTGCCGATCGCGCCGTTCACGGAAACGGCTGGTACGTACGTGAACGCGGAAGGCTCGGTGCAGAGCTTCAACGGCGTCGTGCGCCCGCTCGGCGACACGCGTCCGGCATGGAAGGTGCTGCGCGTGCTCGGCAGCCTGCTCGGCCTGCCGAACTTCGAATACGAAACGGCGGAAGAAGTGCGTCTCGCGGCGCTCGGCGACGCAGGCGTCGCGAACCGTCTGTCGAACCAGGCGTCGGCCGCACCGGCCCGCGTCGCGGCTGCTGCCGCGAACGGCGGCTTCGAGCGCCTCGCCGACGTGCCGATCTATCATGCCGACGCACTCGTGCGCCGCGCAGGTGCGCTGCACCTGACGGCCGCCGCGAAGGTAGCGAACGCCGCGGCCCTGCCGGCCGCGCTGTTCGACAAGCTGGGCTTGAAGGAAGGCGACGCGGTGCGCGTGCGCCAGGGCGAGCGTGCGGTGCAGTTGCCGGCCGTGCGCGACGCGAATCTTGCGGAGACGGTCGTTCGCGTGTCGGCGGCAACGCCTGCCGGCGCAGCGCTCGGCAGCCTGTCCGGTGAACTGGTGGTGGAGAAGGCGTAAATGAGCTTGTTCGATACGATCAACGCGGGCGGCGCCCAGGTTCTCGGCGTCGCGTGGCCGACGGTGTGGGCAATCGTGCGCATCCTCGTCGTCTCCGTCGTCATCCTGCTGTGCGTCGCGTACCTGATTCTGTGGGAACGCAAGCTGATCGGCTGGATGCACGTGCGTCTCGGCCCGAACCGCGTCGGCCCCGCCGGCCTGCTGCAGCCGATCGCCGACGTGCTGAAGCTGCTGCTGAAGGAAGTGATTCAGCCGAGCGCCGCCAGCCGCTGGCTGTACCTGATCGCGCCGGTCATGACCGTCGTGCCGGCGTTCGCCGTGTGGGCGGTGATCCCGTTCCAGGCCGAAGCCGTGCTCGCGAACGTGAACGCGGGCCTGCTGTATGCGATGGCGATCTCGTCGATCGGCGTGTACGCGGTGATTCTCGCCGGCTGGGCATCGAACTCGAAGTACGCGTTCCTCGGCGCGATGCGCGCCGCGGCGCAGATGGTCTCGTACGAAATCTCGATGGGCTTCGCGCTGGTGCTCGTGCTGATGACGGCCGGCAGCCTGAACCTGTCGGAAATCGTCGGCTCGCAGCAGCACGGCTTCTTCGCCGGCCACGGCGTGAACTTCCTGTCGTGGAACTGGCTGCCGCTGCTGCCGGCGTTCGTCGTCTATTTCGTGTCCGGCATCGCCGAAACGAACCGTCACCCGTTCGACGTGGTGGAAGGGGAGTCGGAGATCGTCGCGGGTCACATGATCGATTACTCGGGCATGGCGTTCGCGCTGTTCTTCCTCGCCGAGTACATCAACATGATTGTGATCTCGGCGCTGGCCTCGACGCTGTTCCTCGGCGGCTGGGACGCACCGTTCGAATTCCTGTCGTTCATTCCGGGCATCTTCTGGCTGGTGCTGAAGGTATTCGCGCTGCTGTCGGTGTTCATCTGGGTGCGCGCGACGTTCCCGCGCTACCGTTACGACCAGATCATGCGTCTGGGCTGGAAGGTGTTCCTGCCCGTCACGGTGATCTGGGTGGTCGTGGTCGGCTTCTGGATGATGTCGCCGCTCAACATCTGGGTGAAGTAAAGATCGGACGAAATCATGACGGCAATCCAACACTTCTTTAAGACCTTCTTCCTGACGGAGCTGCTGAAGGGGCTCGCGCTGACCGGTCGTTACACGTTCCGGCGCAAGTTCACCGTGCAGTTCCCGGAAGAGAAGACCCCGATTTCGCCGCGTTTCCGCGGGCTGCATGCGCTGCGCCGCTACGAAAACGGCGAAGAGCGCTGCATCGCGTGCAAGCTCTGCGAGGCCGTGTGCCCCGCGATGGCGATCACGATCGAATCGGAAACGCGCGCGGACAACACGCGCCGCACGACGCGCTACGACATCGACCTGACGAAGTGCATCTTCTGCGGTTTCTGCGAAGAAAGCTGCCCGGTCGATTCGATCGTCGAGACGCAGATTCTCGAATACCACGGCGAAAAGCGCGGCGACCTGTATTTCACGAAGGAAATGCTGCTCGCGGTGGGCGATCGCTACGAGAAGGACATCGCTGCGGCGAAGGCTGCCGACGCGCCGTATCGTTGATTGTGTTTGCAGTGCCGGCCCGGCATGAACGGGCCGAGCCGCCGCGACGGGTGCGGCACGCGAGAGCGTCCCGCAAGCCGCGCCTGACTATGGCCTAACGATGAACCGGTAATCATGGAATTCACGACCGTACTGTTCTACATCTTCGCGCTGCTCCTGGTGGTATCAGGGCTGAAGGTGATCACTTCGCGCAACCCGGTGGCGTCTGCGCTTTTCCTTGTGCTGGCGTTCTTCAACGCCGCCGCGATCTGGATGCTGCTGGAAGCGGAGTTCCTCGCGATCCTGCTGGTGCTGGTGTACGTGGGCGCCGTGATGGTGCTGTTCCTGTTCGTCGTGATGATGCTGGACATCAACATCGATTACCTGCGCCGCGACTTCAAGCGCTTCGTGCCGATGGCGACCGTCGTCGGCGCGATCATCGTGGTCGAGACCGCGCTGATCCTGTGGCGCGGCTACGGCGACACGCACACCGTGCACGCGATGGCGACGGGCGCGATGGCCGACTGGTCGAACACGCGTCTGATCGGCAAGGTGATCTACACCGACTACATCTTCGCGTTTGAAATCGCCGGCCTGGTGCTGCTGGTCGCGATCATCGCCGCGATCGGGCTGACCGAGCGCAAGGGCAAGGACAGCAAGCGCCAGCGCGTGTCGGATCAGGTCAAGGTGCGCCGCGACGACCGCGTGCGCCTCGTGAAGATGGAAGCGGACAAGCCGCAGCCGGAAACGGCGCAGAGCGAAGCCGGTACGAGCACCAACGGCTAAGCGGAGGAAAGGAAAACCATGCTGACTCTTGCTCATTACCTCGTGCTCGGCGCGATCCTCTTTGCGATCGCGATCGTCGGGATCTTCCTGAACCGCCGCAACATCATCATCATCCTGATGGCGATCGAGCTGATGCTGCTGGCGGTGAACACCAACTTCGTCGCGTTCTCGCACTACCTCGGCGACGTGCACGGCCAGATCTTCGTGTTCTTCGTGCTGACCGTCGCCGCAGCGGAAGCCGCGATCGGTCTCGCGATTCTGGTGACCCTGTTCCGTAAGCTCGACACGATCAATGTCGAGGATCTCGATCAGCTCAAAGGTTAATTTCAGGCAACGCTGTTATGTCAACGACACTCAATGAAAACCTGCTGCTGGCGATTCCGCTCGCTCCGCTGGCCGGCTCGCTGATTGCGGGGCTGTTCGGGAACGCAGTCGGGCGCAAGGGCGCACACCGGATCACGATCCTCGGCGTGATGATCGCGTTCCTCCTGTCGGCGAAAGTCTTCGCCGACGTCGTGATGGGCGGCGCGAGCTTCAACGCGACCGTCTACGAATGGATGCGGGTCGGCTCGCTGAAGCTCGAAGTCGGCTTCCTCGTCGATTCGATGACGGCGATGATGATGGTCGTCGTGACCTTCGTGTCGCTGATGGTGCACGTCTACACGATCGGCTACATGCAGGAAGAGGACGGCTACCAGCGCTTCTTCTCGTACATCTCGCTGTTCACGTTCTCGATGCTGATGCTCGTGATGAGCAACAACTTCCTGCAGCTGTTCTTCGGCTGGGAAGCGGTGGGTCTGGTGTCGTACCTGCTGATCGGCTTCTACTTCACGCGTGAGAGCGCGATCTACGCGAACATGAAGGCGTTCCTCGTGAACCGCGTGGGCGACTTCGGCTTCCTGCTCGGCATCGGCCTGCTGCTCGCGTTCGCCGGTTCGATGAACTACGGCGAAGTGTTCGCGAAGCGTGCCGAGCTCGCCAGCCTGCACTTCCCGGGCACCGACTGGGGCCTGCTGACCGTCGCCTGTATCTGCCTGTTCATCGGCGCGATGGGTAAATCGGCACAGTTCCCGCTGCACGTGTGGCTGCCCGACTCGATGGAAGGCCCGACCCCGATCTCCGCGCTGATTCACGCGGCGACGATGGTGACCGCCGGCATCTTCATGGTGTCGCGCATGTCGCCGCTGTTCGAACTGTCGGATACCGCGCTGTCGTTCATCACGGTGATCGGCGCGATCACGGCGCTGTTCATGGGCTTCCTCGGCATCATCCAGAACGACATCAAGCGCGTGGTCGCGTATTCGACGCTGTCGCAGCTCGGCTACATGACCGTCGCGCTCGGCGTATCCGCGTACCCGGTCGCGCTGTTCCACCTGATGACGCACGCGTTCTTCAAGGCGCTGCTGTTCCTCGGCGCGGGCTCGGTGATCATCGGCATGCACCACGACCAGGACATCCGCAACATGGGCGGCCTGCGCAAGTACATGCCGATCACGTGGATCACGTCGCTGATCGGCTCGCTCGCACTGATCGGCACGCCGTTCTTCTCCGGCTTCTACTCGAAGGATTCGATCATCGAGGCCGTGAAGGAATCGCATCTCGCGGGTTCGGGCTTCGCGTACTTCGCAGTGGTCGCAAGCGTGTTCGTGACGGCGCTGTACTCGTTCCGCATGTACTTCCTCGTGTTCCACGGCGAAGAGCGCTTCCGCAACCCGAAGCATCCTGAATCGCCGATGGGCATGGCGGCCGCGCACGGCCACGACGATCACGGCCACGGCCATGGTCACGACGACCACGCGCACGAACCGCACGAGACCCCGTGGGTCGTGTGGCTGCCGCTCGTGCTGCTCGCGATTCCGTCGGTCATCATCGGTGCGATCGCGATCGGCCCGATGCTGTACGGCAGCTTCTTCGAACATGGCGTGGCCTTCGACAAGGTGATCTTCATCGGCGAAAACCACCCGGGCCTCGAAGAGCTGGGCAAGGAATTCCACGGCTGGGCCGCGATGGGCCTGCACTCGCTGACGACGCTGCCGTTGTGGCTCGCGATTGCCGGCGTCGTGGTCGCGTGGTTCCTGTACCTGAAGCGTCCTGAGCTGCCTGCCGTGATCCGCCGCGCGTTCGGCCCGATCTACACGCTGCTCGACAACAAGTACTACATGGACAAGATCAACGAAGTGGTGTTCGCCCGTGGTTCGGTGGCGATCGGCCGCGGCCTGTGGAAGGAAGGCGACGTCGTCGTGATCGACGGCCTCGTCAACGGCAGCGCCAAGTTCATCGGCTGGTTCGCCGGCGTGATCCGCTTCCTCCAATCCGGTTACATCTATCACTACGCGTTCGCCATGATCATCGGCATGCTGGGGCTCCTGACCCTGTTTGTAACGCTCGGCGGCAAATAAGGCGAGGGGACAAGAACAATGCACGCTTTTCCGATTCTCAGTACCGCGATCTGGTTGCCGATCGTTTTCGGCCTCCTGGTACTCGCGGTAGGTAACGACAAAAACCCGGGGACGGCCCGCTGGGTCGCGCTGATCGGCTCGCTGCTCGGTCTCGCGGTCACGGTCCCGCTGATCACGGGCTTCGACTCGAGCACGGCTGCGCTGCAGTTCGTCGAGCAGTCGACCTGGATCGAGCGCTTCAAGATCTCGTACCACCTCGGCGTCGACGGCATCTCGATGTGGTTCGTCGTGCTGACCGCGCTGATCACGGTGATCGTCGTGATCGCCGCGTGGGAAGTGATCACCGAGAACGTCGCGCAGTACCTCGCGGCCTTCCTGATCCTGTCCGGGATCATGATCGGCGTGTTCTCGGCGGCTGACGGCCTGCTGTTCTACGTGTTCTTCGAGGCGACCCTGATCCCGATGTACATCATCATCGGCGTGTGGGGCGGCCCGAACCGCGTGTATGCGGCGTTCAAGTTCTTCCTGTACACGCTGGCCGGCTCGCTGCTGATGCTGGTCGCGCTGATCTACCTGTACACGCAGACGCATTCGTTCGACCTCGCGACGTGGCAGGGCGCCAAGATCGCGATGACGCCGCAGATCCTGCTGTTCATCGCCTTCTTCCTAGCGTTCGCGGTGAAGGTGCCGATGTGGCCGGTGCACACCTGGCTGCCGGACGCGCACGTGGAAGCGCCGACGGGCGGTTCGGTCGTGCTGGCGGCGATCATGCTGAAGCTCGGCGCATACGGTTTCCTGCGCTTCTCGCTGCCGATCACGCCTGACGCAAGCCATTTCCTGGCGCCAGTCGTGATCACGCTGTCGCTGATCGCGGTGATCTACATCGGTCTCGTCGCGATGGTGCAGGCCGACATGAAGAAGCTGGTCGCGTATTCGTCGATCGCGCACATGGGCTTCGTCACGCTCGGCTTCTTCATCTTCAACCAGCTCGGCGTCGAAGGCGCGATCGTCCAGATGATCTCGCACGGCTTCGTGTCGGGCGCGATGTTCCTGTGCATCGGCGTGCTGTACGACCGCGTGCACTCGCGCCAGATCGCCGATTACGGCGGCGTCGTGAACGTGATGCCGAAGTTCGCGGCATTCGCGATGCTGTTCTCGATGGCCAACTGCGGCCTGCCGGGCACCTCGGGTTTCGTCGGCGAGTTCATGGTGATTCTCGCGGCCGTCCAGTACAACTTCTGGATCGCATTCGGCGCGGCATTCACGCTGATCCTCGGCGCGGCCTACACGCTGTGGATGTACAAGCGCGTGTACTTCGGCGCGGTCGCGAACGATCACGTTGCCAAGCTGAAGGACATCGGCCGTCGCGAATTCGTGATGCTGGCGGTGCTCGCCGCGTTCACGATGCTGATGGGCCTGTATCCGAAGCCTTTCACCGACGTGATGCACGTTTCCGTGGAAAACCTCCTCTCCCAAGTCGCGCAGTCGAAGCTGCCGCTGGCCCAGTAATCGCGAGCGGAGGAAATCAAGATCATGAACGCTCCTATGAATGTCCTGTTGCCTGACGCGCTGGTGATGGTCGCCATCGTCGTCGCATGGCTGAACGACACCTTTACCGGTGCCGCTGGCCGTCGCCTGACCTATCTGATCGCGGTGGTTTCGTCGGTCGTCGCCGGCGTGTGGTTCGCGGTGCAGGCGCTCGACCCGCAGCCGTACTACTTCTTCTCGCGGATGGTCGTCGTCGACTCGTTCGCGAGCATGATGAAGGCCGTCGTGTCGATCGGCTTCGCGGTCTCGCTCGTCTATTCGCGCAAGTACCTCGAAGACCGCGACATGTTCCGCGGCGACGTGTTCCTGCTGGGCATGTTCTCGCTGCTCGGTCAGTTGGTGATGGTGTCGGGCAACAACTTCCTGACGCTGTACCTCGGCCTCGAACTGATGTCGCTGTCGCTGTACGCCGTCATCGCGCTGCGCCGCGATGCCGCGCAGTCGAGCGAAGCCGCGATGAAGTACTACGTGCTGGGCGCGCTCGCGTCGGGCTTCGTGCTGTACGGCATCTCGATGCTCTACGGCGCGACCGGCTCGCTCGAGCTGGGCGAGGTGTACAAGGCGGTCGGCGGCAACACCGACGCAGCCGTGCTGATGTTCGGCGTGATCTTCATCGTCGCCGGTATCGCGTTCAAGCTCGGCGCCGTGCCGTTCCACATGTGGGTGCCGGACGTCTACCAGGGCGCACCGACCGCGATGACGCTGTTCGTCGGCGGCGGCCCGAAGGTTGCCGCGTTCGCGTGGGGCCTGCGTTTCCTGGTGATGGGCCTGCTGCCGCTCGCACAGAACTGGCAGACCGCGCTCGTGATCCTCGCCGCGCTGTCGCTGATCGTCGGTAACATCACCGGTATCGTCCAGCGCAACATCAAGCGGATGCTCGCGTATTCGGCGATCTCGAACATGGGCTTCGTGCTGCTCGGCCTGCTCGCCGGCATCGTGAAGGGCGACGCGGCCGCACCGGCGAACGCGTACAGCTCGGCGATGTTCTACGCGATCGTCTACCTGATCACGACGCTCGGCTCGTTCGGCGTGGTGATGCTGCTCGCACGCCGCGATTTCGAAGCGGAAACGATCGACGACTTCAAGGGCCTCAACAAGCGCAGCCCGGTGTTCGCGTTCGTGATGATGGTCATGATGTTCTCGCTGGCAGGCATCCCGCCGACCGTCGGCTTCTACGCGAAGCTCGCGGTGCTCGAGGCGACCGTCAATGCGGGTCTCACGTGGCTGGCCGTGCTGGCCGTGATCACGTCGCTGTTCGGCGCGTTCTACTACCTGCGCATCGTCAAGCTGATGTACTTCGATGCGCCGCAGGATACGGCTCCGGTCACCGGCGATTTCTGCAAGCGCACGATCCTCGTGCTGAACGGCCTCGCGGTCGTCGTGCTCGGCCTGATCCCGAGCCCGCTGCTGACGGCCTGCCTGCAGGCGATTCGTCACACGCTGCCGCTGTAATGTCGGCAGCCGGCTGGTTCATCGTGCTGTTGGCGCTCGTCTGCGCCAACCTGCCGTTCCTGAACCAACGCCTCTTCGCCGTCGTGCCGATCGGTGCGACGAAGAAGAATGCGTGGGTTCGGATCGGCGAGCTGATCGTGCTGTATTTCGCCGTCGGCGCGCTCGGCTTCTGGCTCGAGTCGCGCGCCGGCAACCGCTTCGAACAGGGCTGGCAGTTTTACGCGATCACGTTCAGTCTCTTTGTCGTGTTCGCGTTCCCCGGCTTCACGTTCCAGTATCTCGTCAAACGACGCTGACGGCTTCGGCCGTCGCGCTCATTCTTGGAGCCGCCGATGGCCGAACTACCCAATCACGATGCCGCGCTGACCGAAACCTGCCTCGAGAGCGAGGCGATTTTCGAAGGCTCGTTCCTCAAGCTGAAACGCGATACCGTCCGTTTGCCGGACGGCAAGCAGGCCACGCGCGAATACGTCCAGCACCCGGGCGCGGTGATGGTGATCCCGCTGTTCGACGACGGCCGCGTGCTGATGGAAAGCCAGTACCGCTATCCGATCGGCAAGGTCATGGCCGAATTCCCGGCCGGCAAGCTGGATCCGAACGAAGGCGCGCTCGCCTGCGCGGTGCGCGAACTGCGCGAGGAAACCGGCTACACGGCACGCGAATACGTGTTCCTGGCCCGGATTCACCCGATCATTTCCTATTCGACCGAATTCATCGACCTGTATCTCGCGCGCGGGCTGACGGCCGGCGAGCGCAAGCTCGACGAAGGCGAATTCCTCGAAACCTTCACGGCGACGCTGCCCGACCTGCAGGAGTGGGTGCGCACGGGCCAGATCACCGACGTGAAGACGATCATCGGCACGATGTGGCTCGACAAGGTGCTGTCCGGCACTTGGCCGCTGGGTCCGGTCGAGCAGCCCTGACGACGCGTCAGCGGCGGGTGGGACGCCGCGTTACAATCGGGTGACGCGGTTGCTGGCCGGCCGCGCGATCCTGGTTTAGCACGATCGTTCACAAAAGCGCGTTTTGCGCTACACTCGTCACACGCCCTGATTCAGCATGAAGGTCCTCGATTTACAGTGCCCGCACGGCCATCGGTTCGAAGGCTGGTTCGCTTCCGCCGATGAGTTCGAAGCGCAGTTGTCCCGCAAGCTGGTCGAATGTCCGGTGTGCGGGACGACCGAGATCAACCGGATGCCGTCGGCGCCTCGCCTGAACCTGTCGGGCGCGACGCAGGCACAGCCGGCCGATCCGCGTGCGCTGCAGGCGCAGGTGATGCGCGCGCTGCGCGAGGTGCTGGAGAAGACCGAGAACGTGGGCGAGCGCTTCGCCGAGGAAGCGCGGCGCATCCATTACAACGAGGCGCCGGCACGCAGCATTCGTGGCGTCACGACGCCGGAGGATGCGCAATCCTTGGCCGAAGAAGGCATCGACGTGATGCCGCTGCCGATTCCTGCCGCGCTGAAAGAACCGCTGCAATGACGTATGCAGTGTGTCCTTGGCGGCCCGGACGGCCGCGGCCAGGAGACACTGCGCATGGATCTGGATTATTCCCCCGCCGACGACGCGTTCCGCGTCGACGTCCGCGCCTGGCTCGAGGCCAATCTGCCTCACGCACTGCGCGCCAAGGTACTCGATCACAAACGACTCGACCGCGAGGATTTCGCGAGCTGGCACCGGATTCTCGGCCAGCGCGGCTGGTCCGCGCCCGCGTGGCCGGCCGAATACGGCGGCCCGGACTGGAACGCGACGCAGCGGCACATCTGGGATGAGGAGTGCGCACGCATCGGCGCGCCGACCGTACTGCCGTTCGGCGTGTCGATGGTCGCGCCGGTGCTGATGAAATACGGCAGCGAAGCGCAGAAGCGCCATTATCTGCCGCGCATTCTCGACGGCACCGACTGGTGGTGCCAGGGCTATTCGGAGCCGGGCTCCGGATCGGACCTCGCATCGCTGCGCACGCGCGCCGAACGCCACGGCGATCACTACGTCGTCAACGGCCAGAAGACCTGGACGACACTCGGCCAGTACGCGGACATGATGTTCTGTCTCGTGCGCACCGATCCGGCGGCGAAGAAGCAGGAGGGCATCTCGTTCCTGCTGATCGACATGAAGACGCCCGGCATCACGGTGCGCCCGATCATCACGCTCGACGAGGACCACGAAGTCAACGAGGTGTTCTTCGAGGACGTGAAGGTGCCCGTCGAGAATCTCGTCGGCGATGAAAACCGCGGCTGGACCTACGCGAAATACCTGTTGGGCCACGAGCGCACCGGCATTGCACGCGTCGGCGCGTCGAAGCGCGAGCTCGCATTCCTGAAGCGCGTGGCGTCGAACCAGCGCAAGAACGGCAAGCCGCTGCTCGCCGACCCCGTGTTTGCCGCGAAGGTCGCGGCGCTCGAGGTCGAGCTGATGGCGCTCGAGGTGACGGTGCTGCGCGTCGTGAGCCGCGAGACGAGCGGCAAGGGGCCGGGCCCCGAGGCATCGATGCTGAAGATCAAGGGCACCGAGGTGCAGCAGGCGCTCACCGAGCTGATGTTCGAGGCGATCGGGCCGCTCGCCGCGCCGTTCGATGTCCCGTTCCTCGAGGGCGAGCGCGAACACAGCAGCGCGGGCGACGACGATGCGGCGCCGCTCGCCGCGTACTACTTCAATTACCGGAAGACGTCGATCTACGGTGGCTCGAACGAGATTCAGAAGAACATCATCGCGCAGATGATCCTGGGGCTGTGATCAGGGAACGGAGACAACCATGGATTTCAGCTTTACCGATGAGCAGCAACAGTTCGCCGATGCGCTGCGCCGTTATCTCGGCGAGCAATACGGTTTCGACGCGCGCCAGGCCATCGTGCGCAGCGAGGCGGGCGTGTCGGACGCACAATGGAGCGCATTCGCGGAGCTGGGCCTGACCGCGCTGCCCGTGCCGGACGCACAGGGCGGATTCGGCGGCGGCCCGGTCGACATGCTGGTCGCGATGCAGGAGCTCGGCCGCGCACTCGTGGTCGAGCCATACTGGGCGACGGCGGTCGGTATCGAGGCGCTGCGCGTTGCCGGGTCCGTCACGGGCGACGATGCCGCGCTGCTGGAAGCGGTCGCACAAGGGCAGAAGCGCGTCGCCGTTGCATTCCACGAACCGCGGGCGCGCTACGACCTGTACGAACTCGAAACGCACGCGCGCGAACAGGGCGGTACGTACCGGCTGACCGGCACCAAGTCGATCGTTCAGCACGGCGCACAGGCACATGTGTGGATCGTGCCCGCGCGCGTCGACGGCGGCGGCATCGGCCTGTTCGTCGTCGATCGCGATGCCGCGGGCGTGAAGCTCGTCGACTACCGGACGATCGACGGCCAGCGCGCCGCGACGATCGAGTTCAAGGAAACGCCCGCGCGGCAGTTGACGGGCGGCGCACGCGATGCGGCCGCTCTCGAGCAGATTGCCGATTACGCGACCTTCCTGCTCTGCGCGGAAGCGGTCGGCGCACTCGACGAACTGAACCGCGCGACGGTCGAATACACGAAGACGCGCGAACAGTTCGGCGTGCCGATCGCGCGCTTCCAGGCGCTGCAGCACCGGATGGTCGACATGCTGATTCACGCGGAGCAGGCGCGCTCGCTGACTTACCTGGCCGCCGTGCGTTACGCGGGCGGCGACGCCGACGCGCGGCGCAAGGCGGTGTCGGCCGCGAAGGCGCGGGTCGGCGCGGCCGCGCGCTTCGTCGGCCAGCAGGCCGTGCAACTGCACGGCGGTATGGGCGTGACCAACGAGGTTGCCGCCGCACATCTGTTCAAGCGGCTGTCGATCATCGAGACGACCCTCGGCGACACCGATCATCACCTTGCGCGCATCGCGGCCCTGCCGGATTTCGCGCAGACCGACGCGGCATGACGGCGACGCGCGAGCGCGCTACAGGAGATAGACAGTGGGTATCAGTTACGAAGATCTGGAAGTCGGCAGTACGACCGAAATCGGCCGCTATACGTTCGAACCGGACGACATCAAGGCGTTCGCGCAACGCTACGATCCGCAGCCGTTCCACCTCGACGAGGAAGCCGGCAAGGCCTCGCCGTTCGGTGGACTGGTCGCGAGCGGCTGGCATACGTGTTCGGTGTTCATGAGCCTGCTCATCAAGAAGCTCGGGCCGGATTCGACCAGCATGGGCTCGCCCGGCATCGATTCGATCCGCTGGCTCAAGCCCGTGCGTGCCGGCGACACGATCACGATGTACCAGAAGGTCCACGACAAGCGCGTGTCGGCGAGCAAGCCCGATCGCGGCATCGTGTCGACGGAGTGGATCGGCCTCAACGGTGCCGGCGACACGGTGATCACCGTGCATACCAAGGTGATCTTCGGGCTGCGCCATCCGCAAGGAGCGGGTGCATGACGGACGTGACATTGCCGCTGATCGCGTCGACGCAAGCGCTGCTCGAGCGGGTCGGCGCGGAACCGCTCGCGAGCGGCTGGGTCGAGATCGACCAGCGCCGGGTCGACGGGTTCGCCGACGCGACCGGCGATCACCAGTGGATTCACGTCGATCCCGAGCGTGCACGGCGCGAGTCGCCGTTCGGCGGCCCGATCGCGCACGGCTTCCTGACGCTGTCGCTGATTCCCGCGCTGATGACCGATGCGATGCGCTTCGAGCAGAAGATGGGCGTGAACTACGGACTGAACCGCGTGCGGTTCCTGAAGCCGGTGCCGGTCGGCGCACGCGTGCGCGCGCTGTTCGCGGTGAAGGAAGCCGCGCAGGCCGCGCGGGGCGGCGTGCAGGTGACGTGGTCGGTGTCGATGCAGGTCGAGCGTCCGGATGCGCCGTTGCCCGTTTGTTCGGCGGAGTTCATTACGCTGCACTACTTCTGATGCGCGCGGCGGCAGCGACGGATGCCGCTGCGTCGCAGGGCGCGCGGTGCTTCAGTGCTTCGCGTATTGCGTCGCGCCGAACAGCATCTCGCGTGCCTTGTCGTCCTGCAGCGGCTTGCGCAGCGACGCGAGTACTTCGACGCCGCGCTGCACGGCGGCACGCGCGGCAATGGCTTCATGCCAGCGCTTCACGTTCGGCAGTTCGTCGAGCACGATGCCCTGGTTTTGCCACGAACGCGTCCACGGGAACGTCGCAATGTCCGCGATCGTGTACGTGTCGCCCGCGAGATAGGCGGATTCGCCGAGGCGCTTTTCCATCACGTTGTACAGGCGCTTCGCTTCGTTCGTGTAGCGATTGACTGCGTACGCGATCTTCTCCGGCGCATACAGACGGAAGTGATGCGCCTGGCCGAGCATCGGGCCGACGCCGCCCATCTGGAACATCAGCCATTCGAGCGTCGCGTAGCGCGCGGCCGGCTCGGGCGGCAGGAACTTGCCGGTCTTTTCCGCCAGGTAAACGAGGATCGCGCCGGATTCGAACAGCGAGATCGGCTTGCCGCCGGGGCCGTCCGCGTCGACGATCGCGGGGATCTTGTTGTTCGGGCTGATCTTCAGGAATTCGGGCTCGAACTGGTCGCCCGCACCGATATCGACCGGATGCGCACGATACGCGAGGCCTGTTTCCTCGAGCATGATGTGTACCTTGTGGCCGTTCGGGGTCGCCCAGCTGTAGACGTCGATCATCGTCAACTCCTTTATTGCATGCGCGAAAACGGCGCCGACAGGGCGCCGCGACAGGCGGTCATTAGAGCATGGATCGATGCGGGCTGCAGGCGACGGCAACGTGCGGCCACGCGCCTGCGCGCGCGTGTCGCCGAGGCGGCGGAACCGACGTTCGAGCGGTGGCCGCGCGCCGGATCAGCGCTTGTAGCGCGGCTGGCGTTTCTCGAGAAATGCGGTAATGCCTTCGAACGCGTCCGCGTGATGCAGTGACGCGACGAAGTGATCGCGCTCGGTGCCGAGGTGCGCATCGAGCGGCTGCGCGGTCGCATCGTCGAGCAATGACTTGATGCGTGTCAGTGCGTTCGGCGAGATGCCGGCAAGCGAGTCGGCCCACGCGAGCGCGTCGGACAGCACGGCACCGGGCGCGGCGAGCCGGTTGACGACGCCGAGCGCATGCAGGCGTTCGGCCGCGACAGGCTTGCCCTCGAACAGGATTTCGGCGGCGAGCGCACGCGGCAGCGCACGTGCGAGGAACCACGAGCCGCCGCCGTCGGGCGTCAGGCCGACGCGTGCGTACGACATCACGAACTTCGCATCGCGCGCGGCAACGATCAGGTCGCACGCGAGCGCGAGCGAGAAGCCCGCGCCGGCCGCCGCGCCTTCGACGGCCGCGATCACGGGCTTCGTCGTTGCGCGCAGCGCCGTGATCCACGCGCCGAGCTGATCGATGCTGTCGGCCTGGTAGGACGGATCCTTCGAGCGGTTGTCGAGCAGCCGGTTCAGGTTGCCGCCCGCGCAAAAGAAACGATCGGCCCCCGTGAGCACGACCGCGCGAATCGCGGGATCGCGCTCGGCGGTGGCGAGCGCTTCGACGCCGGCCGCATACATGTCGGGATGCAGCGCGTTGCGCGCGCCGGGATTGGACAGCGTGAGGACGAGCGTCGATTCGCTTTCGGGCGGACGCGAGGCCAGCAGTTCAGCACTCATGCGAGTGTGTCTCCATCGAATGGCGGGGTTGCGGCGTCGCATGTTGCGCGGGCTTGCGCGCCTACCCGTGAGGGTGATGCCGCAGCGGATGTATCGTTGTCTTGACGGACGCGAAACTGCTTTAGACTAGCACGAACGTGCTTTTCAGCGCGACGCATCCCGATGCGGCCGGCATCACTGCGGCCGCGCCTCAGCAACGAAGGAGACTCCGATGCTACAGCTGTGCGGTATTCCGTTGTCCAACTATTACAACAAGGTGAAGTTCGTCCTGCTCGAGCATGGCATCCCGTTCGAGGAATCGGCATGCGGTCTGCCGATCAACGATCCGGCACTGCTTGCCGATTCGCCGCTCGGCAAGATTCCGTTCCTGAAGACGGAAGAGGGCGCGCTGTTCGAGTCGCAGGTGATCATCGAGTATTTGGCGGCGCGTTATCCCGACAAGGCCATTTTCCCGGCCGGGCCGTTCGCGGCCGCGAAGGTGCGCGAACTCGTCGAGACGCTCGAGCTGTATCTCGAATGGACCGCGCGCGAGGTCTATACGGAAGCGTTTTTCGGCGGCAAGGTCAGCGACGGGATGAAGGCGCACGTCGAGAAGCGCCTGCCGCGCGCGATCGATGCGTTCAAGCGGATGACGCAGTTCTCGCCGTACGTGCTCGGTGACACGTTCAGTCTTGCGGACATTGCCGCAGCGATCCATCTGCCGGTGATCGGGATGGCGACGAAGGCCGTCTTCGGCCGCGATTTCCTGCTCGACGCCGGCATCGACTGGAAGGCGCACGTGAAGCTGGTCGGCGAGCGGCCGGCCGCGCAGCGCGTGGCGGCCGATCGCAAGGCCTACGTCGAGGCGGCGAGCGCCGCGCGTTCGTAAGCGCGGTGCGGGCGCGGTGTCATGCCGCGCCCGGTCGCCGAGGCAAGTCTTACAGGCGCGCGAGCCGTTCGAGTGCGGATGCGAGCGTGCCTTCCTGCTTCGCAAAGCAGAAGCGCACGACGCCCGACTCGTGCGGCTCGTGGTAGAACGCCGACACCGGAATCGCCGCCACGCCGATTTCCGATGTGAGCCACTTCGAGAATTCCGCTTCGGGCAGATCGCTGATCGCCGAATAGTCGACGCACTGGAAGTACGTGCCGGTGCACGGCAGCAGTTTGAAGCGCGTGCGCTCGAGGCCGGCGCGGAAGAAGTCGCGCTTGTTCTGGTAGAAGCCGGCCAGCGTCAGGTACGGCGCCGGATCGCGCAGGTAGTCGGCGAGCCCGATCTGCATCGGCGTGTTCACCGTGAACACGTTGAACTGATGGACCTTGCGGAACTCCGCGGTCAGCGCGGCAGGCGCCGCGACGTAGCCGACCTTCCAGCCCGTCACGTGGTAGGTCTTCCCGAAGCTCGACACGATGAAGCTGCGCGCGGCCAGGTCCGGGTAGCGTGCGACGCTCTCGTGCCGCGCGCCGTCGTAGACCATGTGTTCGTACACTTCGTCCGACAGGATCAGCACGTTGGTGCCGCGCACGATCTCCTCGAGCCTGCGCATGTCGGCCTCGCGCCACACGGTGCCGGTCGGGTTGTGCGGCGTGTTGATCATGATCATCCGCGTCTTCGGCGTGATCGCGGCGGCCAGGCGATCGAACGGGATCGCATAGTCGGGCGCTTCCAGCGTGACGAACACGGGTTTGCCGCCGGCCAGTTCGATCGAAGGCAGATAGCTGTCGTAGGTCGGTTCGACGACGATCACTTCGTCGCCGGGATGCACCGCGCACAGGATCGCCGTCAGCAGGGCCTGCGTCGCGCCGGCCGTGACCGTGATCTCGGTGGCCGGATCGTAGCGCCGGCCGTAGACCTGCGCGATCTTGTCGGCGATCGCATCGCGCAACGGCGCGACGCCGGCCATCGGCGGATACTGGTTGTGACCGTTGCGCATCGCGGCCGCGACCGCATCGACGATGCGCGGGTCGCAGTCGAAATCCGGGAAGCCCTGGCCGAGGTTCACGGCGCCTTTCTCGGCGGCGAGCGCGCTCATCACCGTGAAGATCGTCGTGCCGACGTTCGGCAGGCGCGAGGGGAAAACGGGAGTCGTAGGCATGTCGGAAGGAGCGTTCATCGATACGGTCGCAAGCGGGTGGCGCCGGGCTCGTCAGGCCGGCGTGGTGGGGGTGGCCGACGCGGCATCGAGCGCGCAGGCTTCGGTAAATGGCGCGGGCTGCGCGATCCGGAAGCCGAAGTCGCGTGCGGTGCGCTTCGCGAGCTTGAGCAGCGCACGGTCCTTCGACACGAGCCAGTCGGCCTGCGCGGCGCGCGCGAGCTCGAGAAACTTCTGATCGTCGCGGTCCTTGCACTTCGGCAGCGGCGGCGCGTCGGCGTCGACGGGCGGCGGCTCGACGAGGCGCGTCAGGCGGGCGACGGTCGCGAGCGCTTCGGCCTTGTCGATCGCGCGCGCCTGGAACTGCGGATAGTCGAGCACGAGCTCGAGTTCGTTCAGGCAGCGGCCGTCGATCACGGCGGCCAGCGTGCCGCGTTCGAGCGCAGCCCGGATCGGGCGCGTGGCGGGGTCGTCGAATACGAGTATGTCGATCCAGACGTTCGAGTCGAGCACGACGCGATGTGCGGCATGCGGGGCGAGGGAGCGGGTCATTCGTTACAATCGGTGGTTTTCGTCTGACCGCAAGGCACGGCGTGCCAGCGAGCCTCTATGATAATCGTTCTCTCCCCAGCCAAATCCCTCGACTACGATACGCCCGCCCACGTCCCGTCTTACACGAAGCCTGCATTCGTCGACGATGCGTCGGAACTGATCCACGGCCTGCGCAAGCTGTCGCCGCAGGACATCTCGACGCTGATGGACATCTCCGATCCGCTCGCGCGGCTGAACTTCCAGCGCTACGCGGACTGGTCGCCGACCTTCACGACGGCCAATGCGAAGCAGGCGGTGCTCGCGTTCAACGGCGACGTGTACGAAGGGTTCGATGCCAAATCGCTGTCGGCCGCCGATCTCGACTATGCGCAGCAGCATGTGCGCGTGCTGTCGGGCCTGTACGGGCTGCTGCGTCCACTCGACCTGCTGCAGCCGTACCGGCTCGAGATGGGCACCCGTTTCGCGAACGCGCGCGGCAAGGATCTGTATGCGTTCTGGGGCGACCGCATCACGCGGGCACTGAACGAGCAGCTGGAGACGCGCAGCGGCGCGGCACGTGTGCTGGTCAACTGCGCGTCGACCGAGTACTTCAAGTCGGTCAAGCCGAAACTGCTGGCCGCGCCGATCGTCACGCCGGTGTTCGAGGACTGGAAGGGCGGCCGCTACAAGATCATCAGCTTCCATGCGAAGCGCGCCCGTGGCCTGATGGCGCGCTATATCGTCGAGAACCGCATCGCCGAGCCGGCGGCGCTGAAGGATTTCGCGGTGGAAGACTACGCGTTCGATGCCGCTGCGTCGAACGATTCGACTTACGTATATCGCCGGCGAATCGGCGAGTGACCGAGCCGGCCGTTCACGAGACGGCCGGTTCATGCATGAGGCCGGACACGTGGCAAACCGCCTGCTCCGGTCGCAATTGGAGAGACAGATGACCCTTTCGATCACCAGCAATTTCGACGCAGGCGCCGTCGACGTCGTGTCGTGCGACAGCCCGGACGCGATCCGGCTGCGCATACGTGGCGACAACCGCTCGGAATTCGCGCAATGGTTTTACTTTCGCCTGACGGGCGCGCGCGGCGAGCGGTGCGTGATGTCGTTCGAGAATGCAGCCGAATGTGCGTATCCGTCGGGATGGCGCAACTACAGTGCGGTCGCGAGCTACGACCGGGTCGACTGGTTCCGCGTGCCGACGACATTCGATGGCAAGACGATGACCATCGACCATACGCCCGAGTTCGACAGCATCTACTACGCGTATTTCGAGCCGTATTCGGAAGAGCGCCATGCGGCGTTCCTCGGCGCGGTTCAGCAATTGCCGCAGGCGAGCGTCGTCGAACTCGGCCGCACGGTCGAAGGCCGTCCGATGTCGCTGCTGACGCTCGGTACGCCGGAAGTCGACGGGGCACCGAAGAAGAAGGTGTGGATCATCGCGCGCCAGCATCCGGGCGAGACGATGGCCGAGTGGTTCGTCGAAGGGCTCGTCAAGCGGCTGGCCGGATGGGGCGACTGGGCGGGCGATCCGGTGGCGCGCAAGCTGTACGACCGCGCGACGTTCTACATCGTCCCGAACATGAATCCGGACGGCAGCGTGCACGGCAACCTGCGCACCAACGCGGCGGGCGCGAACCTGAATCGCGAGTGGATGGAGCCCGATGCCGAGCGCAGCCCCGAAGTGCTGGCCGTGCGCGATGCGATCCATGCGATCGGCTGCGACATGTTCTTCGACATTCACGGCGACGAGGATCTGCCGTACGTGTTCGTTGCGGGTTCGGAGATGCTGCCGAGCTTTACCGAACAGCAGGGCAGGGAGCAGACCGCGTTCATCGATGCGTTCAAGGTCGCGAGCCCGGATTTCCAGACCGAGCACGGCTATGCGGCGAGCAAGTACAAGGAAGACGCGCTCAAGCTCGCGTCGAAGTACATCGGCCATCAGTTCGGCTGCCTGTCGCTGACGCTCGAGATGCCGTTCAAGGACAACGCGGACCTGCCCGACGAGCGGGTCGGCTGGAATGGCGAGCGGAGCGCGGCGCTTGGCGCTGCGATGCTGGCGGCAATCCTGGTGCACGTCGAGACGTTCGCGTAAGCGCATCGTCGTCGATATGAAAAAAGCCGGCGCATCGCATGATGTGCCGGCTTTTTGGTTTCTGTCGTTGCCGCTCCGTCGTATCAGGACTTCTTCGCGGTTTTCTTCTTCACGGCATTCTTCTGGCCGCTGGATTTTTTCGTTGCGACGGCTTTCTTGCCGGTGCGGCCGGATGCCTTGGCCTTCACCTTGCCGCGGTGCGACTTGCCGTTGAACTTCTTCGTCGACGACGACGGCCGCTCGACGCGCGGCTTGAGCGGCGGCACGGGATCGTTCCAGCTGAACGCAAGCATTTGCTGACCGACGTAGCCGCAGCGGAATTTCAGCGGTGTCGGGTCGCTGCCGTCGCTGTGGACGCCGAGGCCATCCACGGTAACGATGTTGTCGACCTTCACGCGCTGCTTGCCCTGATCGAACGAATCGTTCCACGGCGTGATCGTCGCCTTGCCGCTTTCGAACGCGTTCGGCGCGAAGTCGACGCGATCGAAGGCCGACGACGTGCTGGCGATGAAGCTGCCGTGCGCCGCACAATCGGCGACGATCGGATCGGCATGCATCTCGTTGACGAATTTGTTGATCAGTTCGGAGCGCTGGTCGAGGAGGTCGGCGAATACCGGTGCCGGAAGCGCAAGCGACAGGCCCGCGACACAGGCCGCCAGCTTGCCGAGCGCCCGGAAAATCCGGAGCGAGGCAGGTGAGCTGTCCATCTGGTTATTGGTGAGGAGCGAATGAGGCATCGGGCACGTATAGATGCCCGATGAAGAGCAGGAGTTCAATCTTAGCGTAAAAAAGTTGTGCGGCAGTAGGCGTTGCACTCTGCCGCGCTGCGCAAACGGATCGCCGCGCGCACCGCTCGCATCGGGCCGGCGCTTTCAGGCGCGCGGGCCGCCGAGGCGATAGCGCCGAACGTCGAACGTCGTGACCCACGCCGGACGATAGACAGCGATGAGCGCGGTGGCCATGCCGGTGAACCACGCTTCGCCGAGCGCGAGCAGCGCGGTGTTCAGCAGATAGCCGGCGGGAATCACGACGGGCACGCCGTCTGCGAGCGCGAGCTGGACACCGGCCGCGGCCGCGGCGACCGAGACGATCGCGATGGCCGGTGACAGGAACCCCTGGCCGATGATGAACGATGCGAGGTTGTGCGGGAGCCACGCGATCGCGGCGCGTTGCAGCAACGCGGACACGGCGACCGGTAGCGCGCCGTAGATCAGATAGGTGAGACCGATGCCTTGCCACGGCGCATCGAAGACGATCGCGGCGACGGCTGTGACGGCACCCATCGCGATCAGCGCAAGCGTCCAGTCGAACAGCGTGACGAGCAGCGTCGCGCCGAGCAGGTGCATGACGATGCCATCTTCGAGCCACGCATTCGAGGCCCACAGCACAGTGATCGCAGTGACGAGCGCGAGCCACACGTGCTGGAGCGTTGCGTCCTGCAGCCGGACGAAGGGACGATTCCAGAGCGCGAGCACGAGCAGCGCCACGGCGGCGATCCAGCCACCGATGCCAACCCAGAGCGGAAGCGGTGTGAAAAGAAAACCCATGGGTCCATATTACTCGTTGAGCATCAAAGGTGGGAATCCGCACATGTCGACCGTCGCAATATCGAGACTGTCCGATCAGCGTTCGCGCCGAAACCGCGCCCGCGGCTCGGCCGCGAGCGGCAGGTCGCGGGTGCTGGTGTCCGCGGCAGGCAGCGGGTATGGACGGTCGTTCCGTTGCTTGCGCAGGGGGACCGGGCCGCGTTCGCCGATGACGGGCTTGCTTGCACGATCACGGTTCGCCAGCAGCACCTCGAGATGGGGCGACAGCCAGCCGTTGTAGATCGCGACTGCGGCAGCGCGGTTTGCCGCGCCCAGCTGCTGGAAGATGCTGGCGAGGTGGATCTTCACCGTGCCTTCGCTGATGCCGAGCGTGCGGGCGATCATCTTGTTGGTGTTGCCCATATGGACGAAGCGCATGATCTGCGCCTGTCTAGGCGACAGGAGGCTGCTTGGCGGGCGGCGCGGCAGCGATCCGGCGAGCGTCTGGAAATGGGCATCGTGACGCGCCGCGGCGGCGGAAGGCAGCAGGCTGAGCGCGATCGGCGGGATGTAATGGCCGCCCAGCAGAACCATTTCGAGCGCCCGCACGATCAGGTGCGGCCGTGTGGAGTGCGGGATCACGCCCGCGACGCCGTAGTTGTAGAAGCGCTGGATGGCCTCCGGCGTGGATTCGTCGATCAGCACCGCGGCGGGCGTCGGCGAGCAGGCGCTGCAGAGCGCCTGGAGTTCGCTGTGCCGCCCGACGTCCAGCCAGTCGATGGCAACGAGGTCGAAACGTTGGGTACGCAGCAGCCGGCGCGCCTGGAAACCATCGGGTGCATCGTTGATGCGGGCGTGACGGTCGATCTGCCGCAGCAGGGCTTTCAGTCCGTCACGCCGTTCGGCGTCTGAGTTCAGCACCAGGAACCGCATATTCAACCTCCGTAAGGTGAGTCATTGAGCTGCCGTCGGCATGGGGTCGCTCCGATAATGACAAAAACCTTACACGATGTCTGCTTGGCTGAAAGGATTAGGAAAAGTCTGAAATTTCTCGTGAGGGAAATGCGGACGAAAAAAAAGCCGCTCCGGCAGGAACCGGGAACGGCTTCATTGGGCAGGCTCAGCGGGCCTGCCGTGCACGATCAGTGAAAGTGCGGCTGGGCGGGCGATGCGTCTTCCGGCATTTCCGCATGGACGATCTCGCCGAGCGGATCCGCATAGAGCGGCACGCCGCAGTCGTCGCAGTACTCGGGCTCGAAGCGGCCTGCGTGCCGGCGGACGTCGGTTACGCCGCATTCCTTCAACAGACTCACGATCTCCTCGAGCGGCCCTTCGATCGGTGCTTCGCCTTCGAGCGTCGCGCTGTCGATCGACACGTCACCGTTCTCGCGACCGTACAGCGGCCACACGACGCCATAGATCACGTCGTTGCTGGCACGTCGCGTGAAGCCGACGCGATACTCGTCGATCCGGCGCTCGCCGAAGCCCGCGACCACCGCGCGCAGCTCTTGCGGTGCCGCACCAAGTGTGTCGAAAAGATAACGGATGGCTGTTCGGACCGTGTGCGGACGGATGCGCTCGTCCGCATCGCGGCAGGCCGAGTAGTACGCGTCCGGAAGCAGGCATTCGAACTCGCAGCCGGGCAGGGCCGCCGACAGGTTCGGGCCGCCCTGGGCGGTCCATTGCTCGAGACACTGGCCGCGTTCGATCCGGTTGCCGTGTTCTTCCTCCTGCCAGCGAAACAGCGGTGCGCCGGCCGGCGCGGCGACGACGGCGAGCAGGAAGCGTGGGTCGGCCAGAATCGGTGAGGTTTCGGGCAGGTCGCCGAAGCTGAGCTTGGCGGCGTGCTGGCCGAGCGCCGCGTGCGCGAGCTGCTGGGCGAGCCGATAGGTCTCGACGTGGTGGCGCGGCAACTGGTCGATGCTGTACAGGAACGGGGCCAGCCCGACGAGCGTGCCGGTGGCGAGCACGTGCGCCTGCAGGTGCGTGCGCAGTGCGTCGGCGACGTCGCCTTTCAGCGGGCCCGACGGAATCATGTAGCGCGTCCAGGCGAGAACGGGAACGGCGACGAGCAGCGCATCGTACGGCTGGCCGTCGTGTTCGATCACCATCGATTCGCTGTGCGTCTCGGCCATGTCGGCGAGCGCGCCATACGCGTCGGGGTGGTTCTGCTGCAGATGGTCGAGTGCTGCGTCGAGCGTGGTCTGGTTGCCGTTGCGAACAATCTTGGCGAGCAGCGCATCGAGCTTCGCTTCCCAGAAGCGATCCTCGATGCGACTGCCCGAGGCGAAGAGCGCAAGCGACAGGCCGACCAGTTTGTCGGCGTCGGGGGGGAGGCGTTTGGCGATTCGCTGGCGCATATTAAATACGTATAGAAAGAGGCGAAGAACCTCACATTCTAGTCCGTTCTTTGCGCTATAAGCGGTCTCGTGCTCCGGCACGTTCGGAAGGCCGAATCGGAGGGGATGAAAGAAAAACCCATCGAACCCCTTGCGCGATTGCCGGCAGGTGCTTAGAATCACGCCTCTTTCGCGCTAACGGAAACGCAGCGCGGGAGAAGAAGGGAAGCGGTGCTGTCGGGCGGGTCGTAGCGGCCTCGGCGGTGCAGGAAGTTGAACCCCAGCCGTCGCAACGAAGCAGTTAAAAAGTTGTTGACGAACTGAAAAAGACGGTTCATAATTTCGCTTCTCTGCTGCTGAAAACGCAGCGCTGCTGAGAAAACCTCCGGGTCCTCGCAGAAATGCTCTTTAAAAATTAACAGCCGATAAGTGTGGGCGCTTGATGGAAGCGAGCTGGTCCTCGGATCAGATAGCA